>CAZAOE010000009.1:0-42128 GCA_964486685.1 uncultured Gammaproteobacteria bacterium | reverse complement strand
AGATATTATTTATTATCCCATGTTCATCCAGTAGAAGATAGCGATTTTTCTATTCCGGCTTTTGAAGAGGCCTATAATGCAGATTTAGCCAATGGTTTGGGTAATTTAGTTTCCCGAACTGCCCAGATGATAGAAAAAAATAATTTAGTTATTCAAGGTCAAAAAAAAGAATTTAAAGCCAATCAATTAATTGAAGATTATAAATTTAATCAGGCCTTAAAAAATATAAATGATTTAGTTAAAAATGTTGACCAATTGATTGACAAAAATAAGCCCTGGGATTTAATTAAATCAGATCGAGCAAAAGCAAAAAAGATTTTAGAAGAGGCCGTAGATAAAATTTTAATTATTGCTAGTCAGCTTCAGCCATTTTTACCAGAAACCACTAAGAAAATAGAAGAAATTTTTACAGCTACAAAAATTAAAAAGCCCCAAGAACCATTATTTCCAAGATTAAATAAATAATAATTTAAAGTAGAAAGTAATTAGTATTTAATTTTTCTACGAACTACCTGCCTTGCCGTAGCTCGTAGAGCGAAGGCAGGCTAACTACTAACTACCAACTAAAAATATGAATTACCTAGATATAATTTTTATTGTCATTTTGGCCTTTTTTCTTTTTCAGGGTTGGCGCAAGGGCTTTGTTAAAACCATTGGCGGTATTTTGGGTTTAATTGTGGGAATATATTTTGCAGGAATTTTTTATCTGCAGGTCTCTCAATGGCTGCAAGGACTTTCCAATTATGTAGACCAAATGTTAGGGAATATTTTGGGCTTTGTTTTGATTTTTATAATTGCTAATCGGCTTTTTGCGATTGTTATTTGGATGCTGGACAAGATAGTTAAAATTCCAATAATCAATTCTATTAATAAAATTTTGGGTCTAATTTTTGGTATGTTAGAAGGTTTTTTAATAGTGGCCCTTATTTTTACACTTTTAACCAATTTTCAAGTTATAGATGAAAAAACGAATATAGTTAGAGAATCTAAAGTAGCGCCATATATTGATTCTATTTTAAAGATTATTAAGCCCTTGTTGCCAGAAAATTTAGAACAGATTCCTAAGAATTTTTTTGATAAATCCAAGGACTATGTCCAGGACCAGGTCATGAAAAGTGTTGATGATATGACAATTGATGAATTAATTGATTATTTAAATGACAAAGGGAAGGTTCAGCAGAATATTATAGAACAAATCAAAAATAGAGCATTAGAAGAAAAAGAAGCAGACACTAAACAATATATTATAGATAATTTTAAACAATATTTAGAAACACTGGATTCGATTTAGTTACAAGTTCACCCTGTTAAATAATAATCGCAAAGCGATAATTTTAACCTATTAAATATTATTTTGAAAAAATAATTTAACAGGTTTAACAGGGTAAAAGTTTCCCCCCTTCGCTCTTCGAGCTACGGAGGGCAGGCAAGTTGTAAATTACTAGTTAGTAATTTACCCCGTCATCTTTTTTAAAATGAATTATATTAAGAATTATTACTTTAAAAAAATATTAGAAAATAAAATAATATATTCTTAATTAAAAGGTGAGGGGTTTAACCATTTTTACCCAGGGGGTGATTGGCTTCCATGGCTATGCTCTTCATAGCGGGGCTGGCTGGCCGAAACAATTTAACAATTTAACAATTTAGCAATTTAATTATTTATGTTAATTGATACACATGCACATTTAAATTTTGAAGCCTATGATAGAGGTATGGGCGATGTTATCAAGCGTTGCCTTGATTATCCTATGGCTGTGATTAATATTGGTTCTCAATATCAGACCTCTAAAAAAGCTGTTCAACTTTCAAAAAATGATAATTTTTATAATGCCATTGGTTTACACCCCATTCATGTTAATGACGAAAAATTTTCTGAGGCCAAATTTCAAAAATTAATTAATTCTAAAACCGTAGCAATTGGAGAAACGGGCTTTGATTATTTTCATATTAAAGATGAAAAAGAGCCCTTGTTTAAAATTTTAGAAAAACAAAGAGAGGTTTTTGAAAAGCATATTCAATTGGCCAAAGACAATGACTTACCACTGGTTTGTCATGGGCGGAATTCTAAGGATGATTTTAGTTTACAGACAGTTTATTTTGACATTTTAAAAACCTTGGAGCACAATAACTATACCAAGGGAGTGGTGCATTGTTTTGGAGGAACCATTCATGAAGCAAGAAGCATTATTGATTCGGGAATGTATTTGGGATTTACTGGGATTATTACTTTTCCCAAAACAGATGAATTAACTTATGTCATTAAAGAAATTTCTTTGGATAAAATTTTAATTGAAACAGATGCTCCTTTTTTAGCCCCGCAAAAATATCGTGGAGAGCGCAATGAGCCGATTTATGTTCAAGAAGTAGCGCAAAAGATTGCCGATATTAAAGATATTAAAGTTGAAGAAGTGATTCAGCAAACTTGGGAAAATGCTAAAAAATTATTTAAAATTAAGTAATTTTGAATAATAATTTGAATTATAAAAAACGACTCTCAGAGTCATTTTTAATTTTTAAAAAAATGAAATAAACAGTGATAATAAACGTATTACTTGATACTTGATAATAATTTAGAAAGTGATAATATATAGAAAATAATTTAAAAATAACTAAAAACTATGAAAAAATTATTAATTTTATTAGTAGTGTTTTCTTTTGTGTTAAGTGGTTGTTCTGGAAATAATTTAGGTAATTCTGATGAAAAGAATAAAAAAGAAATTAAAAGTTTTGAACAACCTCAAAATATGCCAGATATTGCCGGACTTGTTAAAAGTATTACAGGCAATGAAGTAACTATTTTAAAAATAGAAATGGATGCTCCTGATCAAATGAATTTAGAAAAAGATCCTAATTCAGGATCAGAAACAGGAACAGAATCTGAACCTAAAGCTTTAACTGGAACTATGAATATGGTTGGTGGAGGTATGGGCATGGGTATGAATGGTGGAAGAAGACCAGAAGATATGGATGAAGATATGGGCTCAACAATGCTAGATAGAATGAAGGAAATGAGCAGTGGAGAGGAAACCGTTCTGATTCCCGTAGGAATTCAGATGCTGAAAACAGATCAAGAAACAAGGGAGGCAGTAAATGCAGATTTAACAGATGTTACTGTAGATAGCATGATTAGTATTTGGTTGAATAAAGAAGTTAGTGATCGGAAAATAGCAGAGTTTGTTTTAATAAGATAAATTAAAAATATGACAGGATCAATATTAGAAGAAAGCAAAAGATCTAAAGGAAATAATTTTTTTGGATTTTTGAAAATTTTGAAAAGCAAAAAAGTTTTTATACCAATCATGTTAGTTTTATTGGTATTTTTAAGTTATAATTTTTTTCTTAAATCAGAAGGCCAGGTTAAAAATGAAGCTACTAAAAAAGAATTCGTGGTTAAAAAAGATGATTTACAAATAGCAGTAGAATCAGATGGCAAAGTTGTAGCTGAATCAGGAGTAGAATTATCTTTCTCAGTTAGTGGTATCTTAGAAGTAGAAGATGTTTTTGTAAATGAAGGAGATAAAATTATTAAAGGAGATAAAATAGCTCAAGTTAAAACCGATACTTTGAAACTTAGTTATAATAGTGCTTATGCTAGTTATCAATCATCCTTGGCTTCCTATCAAGAAAATATTGCTGGCCCAACTGATCAAGAAATAGCTGAAGCTGAATTTAAAATTGAACAAGCTGAATTATCTTTAGAGCAAGCTAAAAATAGTTTAGAAGAAATTATCAGAAATAGTCAGGAAACAGTTGCAGATGCTAAAGAATTATATGAACAAAATTTTAGCATAGAAGATAGTGAAGTAGTTAGAGATGCTTATAATGATTTAGTAGCTACAATAAAATCAACCATTATTAGCATGGATAGTTTGCTGAGAAATTCTGATGAAATATTAGGCATAGATGATCAATATTTAAATGATGATTTTGAAAATTTATTAGGGGCTAAAGATAAATCTTCTCTGAATTCAGCTAGCAATTATTATAGATTAGCTAGTACAAAAAAAGAAGATTTAGATATTTATTCTATTGGTTTAAATGGCTCTAGTGTTTATAGTGAAATTGATCAAGCAACTGAATTAACTGGAGAGTTATTAGAAGCTATGGAAACCCATCTCTATTATATGCAAAAAATGTTGAATGCTACTATTACTTCTACTGATTTTAGTCAATCAGAACTAGATGGATTTAAATCTACTATTGCTAGTAATAGGAGCTCTTTAAATTCTAAAATTACTCTTTTAAATACAGATATAAAAAGTGTTAATGATGCTCAAGATTCAATAGATGATTATCAGCAAGATTATTATGATGCTATCGCTGATACTAATAGAGACATCAGAGATGCAGAAGTTAATGTTCGGAATAAAGAAATATCATTAGAAACTTATCAATCGGATTATGAAGATTTAATTGCTCCTCTGACAGATTATGAGTTGGCATCGGCTAAATCATCTTTAACATCAGCAGCAGTTAATTTAGAAAAGGCTCGATTGGCGTTGGCAGACAGTATTTTGGAATCTCCGATTGATGGAGAAGTGGCTCAGCTTAATTATAAAAAAGGAGATATTATTTTAACTGATAATAGCAATCCCTTTATAGTGATCTTAAATAATGATACTTTATTTATTGAGGTTAATATTGAAGAAGCAGATATTAATAAATTAAGAGTAGGACAAAAGGCCTATGCTACCTTTGACGCTCTAGATGAATTAAAATTAGCCGGACAAATTAGTTTTATATCTCTAACTTCTAGTACTAATAATAATGGAATTGTTACTTATTTAGTAAGGGTTATTTTTGAGAATCCTAGTGATTACCAAATTAGAGAAGGGATGACTGCTTTTGTGGACTTTGTAACTTCCGAAGTGGAAGACGTCTTAATTGTTCCAATTAGTGCTGTAAAAAATGTGAATGGTCAGCCAGCAGTGGAAAATATTAATTATGAATGGGTAGAAGTAATTACTGGTTTTACCGATGGAAAATATGTAGAAATTATTAGCGGTTTATCTGAGGGTGATAAAATATTATATTAATATGGAAAACAAGTCAGAAATTAAATTAGATAATGTTTATAAATCTTATTACTTATCTAATGGGAATGAGATACCAGTTTTAAACGGGATTAGTTTAGATATTAAAAAAGGTGAATTTGTAGCTTTGATGGGGGAGTCGGGTTGTGGTAAGACCACCCTCTTAAATATTATTGGTTGTCTTCATCCTTTAAATTCTGGAGAATATTATTTAGAAGGGGAAAATATTGGTCAAGTGAGAGATGATTATACCTTGGCTTTTATTCGAAATAAAAAAATGGGTTTTATTTTTCAGCAATTTAATCTTTTTACCAGATTGACGGCTTTGAAAAATGTGAGCATGCCCTCTTTATATGCTGGACTGGATAAAAAAACCAGAGAAGCAAAAGCTATGAAACTTTTTGAATCTCTTGGTATTAAGGATCGGGTCTATCATCGGCCAACTGAACTTTCGGGAGGCCAACAACAACGGGTAGCAATTTGTCGGTCTTTAATGAATGATCCAGATGTAATTTTAGCTGACGAACCTACAGGAGCGTTGGATTCCAAATCTGGAATAGAAGTAATGGAAATTTTTAAAGATTTGAAAAGTCAGGGGAGGACAATTATTATGGTTACTCACACATCAGAAGTTGCTAAATATGCGGATCGAATTGTTTATTTAAAGGATGGCAGAGTTATTGATCATAATTATGAATTAAAATCATCTTATTAAATTATGCAGTTAGAAATTTTAAAAATGGCTCTAGAGTCCTTGTTTTCTAAAAAGACGAGGAGTTTTCTTTCGATGCTGGGAATTATTATTGGGGTCTCAACAGTGATTGCTGTATTTGCTATTGGTAAAGGAGCTGAGTCAGCAGTTGATGAACAATTTGCCGGTCTTTCAGCTAAATCAATTATTGTGATGAGTAGTATGGGAGGAAGATTTGGTGGAGCCACAGCTAGCTCTAAATTAAGTATTGAAGATGTTCAAGTGATTAGAGAAAATGCTCAGTATATTGGGGCAGCGACAGGAGCTATTCAAGGAAATGCTACGATTAGTTATGACTCGAATGAAGAATCTTATAATATTATTGGAACAGATTTAGATTTTTTTTCCATATCTAATTTAAAGTTAATAGCTGGTCGTTTGTTTACTTCAGAAGAAATGGATGATAAGGCTAAATTAGCGATATTAGGGAGCGATGTGGTCGAAGCTTTATATACTGATGTTAATCAAGTGGTGGGGAGCATAGTTACTATTAATAATAAAAAATTAGAAGTAATTGGTTATTTTGTAGAAACTGGTGGTAGTTTTGGACGAACTAGTAAAGATGAGGGAGTTTATATTCCTTATCAAACCGCTCAATCAAGTATTTTAGGATCTAAAGGTAGTCAGCTCATGCTTACTTTAGAAGCAAATGAAGTTGATAATGTAACTTTAGCGACTGAGGAAGTAACTAGTATTTTAAGAGAAGAACATAAGTTAAAAGATTCTGCTGAAAATGATTTTATGATTATGGATGCTGGTTCTATGGTGGGAGCGGCTCAAGAATCAGCCGATTTAATGACCACGGTTTTAACTTTAGTAGCCGTCATCGTTCTTTTAGTTTCAGGGATTGGGATTATGAATGTTATGTTTGTGACTGTTGCCGAACGAACTAAAGAGATTGGAATTGCTAAGGCCATTGGTGCTAAACAGGGCGATATTTTAAGTCAATTTTTATTTGAATCAATTATTCTTTCAGCTTTAGGAGGAATTATCGGAGTGGGCTTGGGTCAAAGCATTATTCCTTTAATTAGTAAATATGGTGGTTTGTTAGTTACTTCTACTTGGACGGGTCCAGTTATCGGATTTACTTTTTCTACTTTAGTAGGAGTGGTTTTTGGATTTTATCCGGCTCTTAAAGCAAGTCGTCTTGATCCAGTAGATGCTTTAAGAAATGAGTAAATATAGTTTTTCAGATTTATTATTAAAAATCCTGCATAAAGGATTTTTTTATGTGGGTTTATATATGGTATAATTGGAATGTTAATTACAAATATCTAATAGCTAATTTAAAAATATGGAAATATTAAATTATATCATTTTAGCTTTATTAATCGCGGTGATAATATTGCTTTTAAAAAAGAAAAAAGAGCTTCCCAAAGATGACCAGTCCTTTATGATGATTCAAAATCAATTAAATGAAGTGACTAAGACCCTGGATTCTAAACTTGGTGACTCTACTAAAGTTTTACAAGAACAATTTGGTCAAAATAATCAGATTATTCAAAATATTTCTAGTCAAAGCAATAAAATGATTTCAGATATTACGGAAAAGATTACTTCTTTAGATAAAACTAATCAGCAAGTTGTGGGGATTACAGATAAGCTTCAGAATCTGGAAAAAGTTTTATTAAGTCAAAAAAGAAGGGGTAATTTAGGAGAAGCAGGTTTAAAGTTAGTTTTAGAAAATATTTTACCTCCAACTGCTTATCAATTTCAATATGAAATAGACAAAGAGAGGAGAGTTGATGCTGTTATTTTTACTAAAGATGGTATGATTCCAGTGGATGCTAAGTTTTCTTTAGAAAATTATAAGCGAGTTTTAGATGAAGAAGATGAAACTGTGAAAGCTAAATTAGAAGTAGATTTTAAAAATGATCTAAAGAAAACCATTGACCAAACTAGTAAATATATTGATACTAAGTTAGGAACTTTAGATTTTGCTTTCATGTTTATTCCTTCGGAAGCAATTTATTATGACCTATTAGTTAATGAAGTTGGGGCAGTTAAAGTAAATACTAGAAGTTTAATTGAGTATGCTTTTAAAGAAAGAAGAGTGATTATTGTTTCCCCAACTACTTTTGCTGCTTATCTTCAAACAGTTTTACATGGATTAAATGCTTTAAAGATAGAAAAACAAACTAAGGAGATTATTCAGCGCGTTGGTATGTTGCAAAGACATTTAGTAGCTTATGATGATTATTTTAAGAAAATAGGTGTGCATTTAGGAACCACAGTTAATACTTATAACTCTGCTTATAAAGAATTTGGTAAGGTAGATAAAGATGTGGTAAAAATCACTGGTAGCGAATCTCAAATTGAGCCAGAGTTGATTGATAAACCGAATTTAATAGATGAATAGGTTAATAGAATAATAGATTAATAGTTTAAAATTTATTTACATAAAATAGTAAAGCCACCGTTTAAGATTTAAGCGATGGCTTTTTAGATCAATTTCCAATTCATGCTAATTTCCTTTCAAATCTATTAATGAATAAAAATCCACAATTTCTACAAAATAGAGCAGATTTTCGGAAAGGTACTTTTCCACAATTTCCGCATTTATTATCATCTATATCTATAGTAGTAATTTTTCCTTCTCTAATTCTTTGCTCAATATTTTTTTGAATTTGAATTGGAAATTTGAGTGGTTTTTTGAGTAACATTTTAAACCCCCTTTTTAGATTTTTTATAAGCATTGACTTATACTTTAAAAATATATTATTTTTTAAAATAAAACAAGCCATTACAAAACGCAATGGCTTTTTAAAAATGACAACGTTGTGTCATTTTTAAACATTATTGATTTGTACATTAGAAACAAATCAGTAATGTATTGTCTTTCATACACAGTTTGAGGATTATCGAGATTACCAACAAGAATTATGAATTTTTCTTTTCCATCTTTTTTATCTATAAAGCTAGCTTGATTTTTACGAGCTATGTTCATGATAAATTTTGCAGTTTCATTCATAGATGGGTCTTTGGGCCGGATTACAGAATAGATGTGATTTATCAGTAGACATTTTTTTGTTCCCGTATAAGATAGGGAAGCATTAATGTCTATTATTTTTACTCCTCTAGGAGGTTTTTTGTTTTCTGGCATTTTTTGCCTCCTATATTTTTTTGATTGATTATTTATTTTATTCTAATTAGCAAAAAAGTCAAGAATTTTGTAACATTTTAGGCGAAAATTCCGTCTAAATATATGTAAGGATAAAGACAATTAATTTAATAAAAGAACAAAAATAAATCCCTCACCTTTATAAATTTTTAAAAAAGTGAGGGGATAAAAATATGTCACAAAATATTTTTAAAACTATGCATATTCTATGTAACCGGGTTATAAACCCAGGTCTTGGGTTTTTAAAAATAATGATTGACATAGATACTAGGGACGCATAAGAATTATAGATATTTATTAGAATGGCCTAAGACCACAGGGGATTAGGTCATTTTTAATTAATTAATAAATATATGTCCAAGAAACTGGTATTCACAATTTTGTTCTTATTGGTCTCGGTTTTATTCAGTTTGATTCTGGATTCTTTAGGGGAGACCATATCCTTGTTGTCCTTTTTCTTGCAATTCATAATTTATGCACAGAAAAAAGATTAATTTTTTCTTGAATTTTTTCAAGGGGTTTATTTAGCTGTCTGAAAATTTTATATATTAAAAAAGAGAGTGGTACGTATTTCCAGTCTCTTTTTAAATTATTTTAGAGTGCTTTTACTGAGAAGTAGAGAGCACTTTCATTGGGCATTTGAACTTTATAAGAACTTCTGTGTAATATCTTTTGAACAGCCCTTTTTAGTTCTTTTTTATTTTTGGGCTTGACTTTTTAAATAATAGTGGTACTATAATATATTCTTTCGAACTTTAGAAATTTATCTAATTTGTTACAGTAAATAGTGGTTTAATGTTTTCTGTATTAAACCCTTGTCTACTGTGGCAAAATCAATGGTTGATTAGCCCGACAGTACTAAACAACAACAAGTTTCTAATAGAGGAACAGGTTGTAAAAAAGGAGGATGACATGTCATCTATTTATTCTATTGGTTTATTGAATCAGTTGGCAGATGCTTTGGAAAATGCCAACTTTAGCGCCGGCGATGTTACCAAGTTGAAGCAATTTGGTAATCTAAAGGGCATTAAAGATGTTCTTTATGGAAGTGCTGAAATTATTGAACACCTTATTAATTGTGATGCCGATCCATATTTACCAAATGGCTGGTCGGTTGAGGAACATCAGAAAGGTGGTCAATTTAGTTTTAATCCCACCAAAGTTGAACTGTATCTGTCTAAAAAGTCAATTGTTGGAAATGATTTGCGGAAAGAGATCAAGAGTAAAAAAGTTTTGAATGCAAATGTTCTTGACTATTTACTGGATCAACCGGAATTAATTCCGGATGATTGGAAAGAAAAGCATGTTTTCTTTTTCGGGACTATTTACCGCGACTCCGGTGATAATCTTTACGTTCGTTGCCTTCATTGGCACGGATCGAGGTGGCTCTGGAACTATTACTGGCTTATCAGCAGTTTCCACTCTGACGATCCGGTTGCTGTCGCAAGTTAGTACTTAGTCCTTGGTTATTTTGACTTTTGGACTTTGTACTTTGACCTTGGAAAATGTATTTACACAATTTTGTGTTGATGCAGTCCAAGGTCTTTTTTCTTCCACCTTTTTCTAGAAAAAGGTGGAGCCCCGCCTGCCAACGCCTGCCCGCTCGCCATTGCTATCGCTTAGGCGATTAGCGGGCGAGATGCCGCTAGGCTATGGCGGGCAGGTAAAAAGTCGCACCGGTTCAAAAATTTACCCGCCTGCCGGCCGGCAGGGAGAATTTTATCATTCGCCATCCTAAAACTTTGTAACTCGTCATCCCGTATTCACGGGATTTCTCGAACAGACAAAGTTTTTAATGGATGTCTTATTCAAATTCTAGCTAAATTTTTGAAATGGTGCGGAGATTAAATACAAAATAATGCGATCAATAAATATTTATTATAAACAAAACACCAGTTTTTAACCGGTGGTAGTTTGTTTTTTAAAAATAGATGTATTTATCTTTTTTTAATATCGCGCCATTTTTTAGCGGCTTTTACCCGAGCTAATTCTTTTTCAATATTGGCCTGTACTGTAGCAAAATCAACATCTGATTCATTTTCGGCTCTTTTTTTAGCTTCTTCGGCTCTTTCTTTAGCTTCTTCGGCCCGGGTAATATCTATTTCTTCAGCTCTTTCAGCTGTGTCAGCTAAAAGAACAACTTTATTTTTTAAGACCTCAATAAAACCGCTAGAAACAGTAAAAATTTCAAGTTCACTGTCTTCTTTTCTAATATGACCAACTCCAGGTACTAAAATTCCTACCAAAGGAATGTGCCTTGGTAAAACAGTGATAATTCCTTCTCTGGTTGGTACGGTTACACTCTGTACCATTTTCTTAAGTACAACTTTCTCTGGGGTGACTATTTCAAATTTGATTAGTTTCATAGAGGTTAGTTAGTAGTTTTTAGTTAGTAGTTATTGTTTTTTTTCTTTTGATTTTTTTGTTGTTTTTTTGGCAGGTTTTTTTTATTGGTTTTACTAGTGGCAATAACTTGGTCAATGCTTCCTTTCATATAAAAATCGTTTTCATTAATATTATCATATTTACCTTCTAAAATTTCTTTAAAGCTCTTAACTGTGTCTTCTAATTTTACATATTGTCCTTTATGTCCAGTAAATATTTCAGCTACAAAAAATGGTTGAGATAAGAATTTTTGAATTTTTCTGGCCCGAGATACGGTAATTTTATCTTCATCAGATAATTCATCCATACCTAAAATAGCAATAATATCTTGTAAGTCCTTATATTTTTGCAATACTTTTTGCACGCCCCGAGCAGTTTCATAATGTTTAACTCCAACAATTTGTGGGTCTAAAATAGTAGAAGAAGAATCTAAAGGATCAACGGCTGGATAAATACCCAAGGAAGCTAAACTTCTAGCTAAGACAACAGTAGAATCCAAATGACTAAAAGTAGTAGCTGGTGCTGGATCAGTTAAATCGTCGGCCGGAACATAAACGGCCTGAATAGAAGTAATAGAACCTTTTTTAGTAGAAGTAATTCTTTCTTGTAATTCGCCCATTTCTGTAGCTAAAGTAGGTTGATAACCGACAGCAGAAGGCATACGTCCCAAAAGAGTAGATACTTCAGAACCGGCTTGAGTAAAACGAAATATATTATCTATAAATAAAAGAACATCTTTATTTTGTTCATCTCTAAAATATTCAGCAATAGAAAGTCCGGTTAAGCCAACACGGGCTCGGGCTCCGGGCGGTTCATTCATTTGTCCAAAAACCATAGCTACCTTGTCAATCACTCCACTGGTTTTCATTTCATGATAAAGGTCGTTTCCTTCTCTGCTTCTTTCGCCTATGCCAGCAAAAACAGAATATCCGCCATGTTCAGAGGCAATATTATGAATTAATTCTGTAATTACTACAGTTTTACCAACTCCAGCTCCGCCAAACATGCCGACTTTGCCACCCTTAACAATGGGACAGATTAAATCAATGACTTTAATGCCTGTTTCTAATATTTCGGTTTTAGTGGATTGTTCTATAAATTCAGGTGGCTCACGATGAATTGGATATCTGGTTTCAGTTTTTGGAGCTGGTTTGTTGTCAACTGGATCACCAGTGACGTTAAATATGCGCCCTAAAGTTTTTTCACCAACAGGAGTGGAAATAGGAGCGCCAGTATTCACCACTTTTTCGCCTCGTTTTAATCCATCGGTAGAGGCCATAGCAATTGTTCTAACCACACCAGAACCAATATGTTGTTGAACTTCTAGAACAATTTTTTTATCATCTTTTTTCGAAGATTCTTGGTTTGTTGAATGGATAATTTCTAGGGCAGTATAGATATCAGGAATTTTTTCGTTAAATTCAACATCGACCACTGCTCCGATAATTTGTTTTATTATACCTGTTTGTTCTTTTTGCATAGTTTAATTTATTTAATATTTTTTTAAATTATTGTAGGGCGTTAGCGCCAGCACTAATTTCAGCGATTTCATTGGTAATTCCAGCCTGTCGGGCTTTATTATAAAATAAGGTTAGTTCTGAAATTAAATCATTAGCAGCCAAAGTAGCATTATGCATAGCATTCATGCGAGCACTATGTTCAGAAGCATTAGATTCTAATAGGGTCTGAAATAATTGTACCTCTATTAAACGAGGAATCATTTCATTTAAAACCTCTTCTTCATTTGGTTCAAATAAATAATCAAAATGAGCATTTTGTAACCAGGGGTCTTTGGTCTCGGCTTTTAAATATTTACCTTCTTTTTCTTTAATATATTTTTTGTCTGTTTTTAGTCGACTGTCATCACCCACTACACCCAAATATCCATCTTCTGTTTTTATATCTACTGGGATGATTTGTTTAATTCTAGGTAATTGAGTAATAACATTAACAAAATCAGTATAAGCTACAAATACACGGTCATATTTTTGATTTAAATAATCGTCAATAATCATTTTGGCAATTGGTCTTATTTCTATAATTGCTGAGCTGGTGTCATTTTTTTCAAATTCAGCGAGAATTTCAAATCCCATTTTATGTACTCGCGAGCCCTTTTTCCCCAAGAGGATAAATTTTATATTATTTTTATTTAAATTTTTAAATCTTTGGATAATTTCCGTGGCCTTTTTTATCATATTAGTATTTAAACTGCCACAAAGGCCTCGATTAGCGGTTATTAAGATAATACAAATATTTTTTGTTTGTTCGCGGTTAGTCAATAATTGATGTTTTCCATATTGATTGTTTTTAGAACCAGCGATATTTAAAATAGTCATCCAACTTAAATTGGCATAAGTTCTGGTTTTAAGTACAGCATCAGTTGATTTTTTCATTTTAGTAGCCGCTACCATTTCCATGGCTTTGGTTATTTTTTCAATGTTGTTGATGGACTTAATTCTAGTTTTTATTTCTTTAATCTGGGCCATTTATATTAATAGGTTAATTGTATAATTGAATAATAGATTAATTGAATTGTTATATAGTCTTTTTATAATCTTCAATTATTTTTTTGCATTTAGTTTGAATTTTTTCATTAAGATCAGTACATTCTTTTAATTCTGTTAATAATTCTTTAGCGTTTTTATCTAAATAATTATAGAATTTTTCCTCAAAGTCCTTGATTTTATCGACTTCTATATCATCTAAAAATCCATTAGTTAAAGCGAAAAAAATTAAAACTTGTTTACCGACGGCCAGAGGAGAGTATTGTTTTTGTTTAAATATTTCCATTAATCTTTTGCCTCTTTCCAGCTTCTTTTTAGTTTCTTCATCTAAATCAGAACCGAATTGAGCAAAAGCGGCTAATTCGCGATATTGAGCGGCTTCTAATTTTAATTTACCAGCCACTTGTTTCATGGATTTTATTTGAGCAGAGGAGCCAACCCGAGATACAGAAATACCAGAATTAAGCGCTGGTCTTTGACCTTGATTAAATAAATCAGATTCTAAAAATATTTGACCATCAGTAATAGAAATAACATTGGTAGGAATATAAGCCGAAACATCCCCGGCCTGAGTTTCAATAATAGGTAGAGCCGTAATTGAACCACCTTTATTTTCCTGATTTAATTTACAAGACCTTTCTAATAAACGAGAATGTAAATAAAATACATCGCCAGGATAGGCCTCTCTACCAGGAGGTCTTCTTAATAATAAAGATATTTCTCGATATGATACGGCGTGTTTAGATAAATCATCATAAATAATTAGAACATCTTCGCCTTGGTCTAAAAAATATTCGGCCATAGCACATCCAGCATAAGGAGCTATATATAATAAAGAAGCAGGATCAGAAGCGCCAGCTAAGATGACAGTGGTGTATTCCATGGCTCCAGAGTTTTCCAGTTTTTCTAAAATAGTAGCTATTTTAGATTCCTTTTGTCCAATGGCCACATAAATACATTTTACGCCCTCGCCTTGCTGGTTAATAATAGTATCTATAGCAATAGCGGTTTTGCCAGTTTGACGGTCGCCGATTATTAATTCTCTTTGGCCACGACCAATAGGAATAATAGAGTCAATACACTTAATGCCGGTTTGTATTGGTTGATTAACTCCGGCTCGAGCCATGACCCCAGGAGCTATCTTTTCTACAGGATAATATTTGTCAGTTTTGATTTTATTTTTGCCATCTAATGGTTCGCCCAAGGGATTAAGCACTCGGCCGATAATATCTTTACCAACTGGGACAGAAAGTATTTTTCTTAAGCATTTTACTCTATCTCCTTCTTTAATGTTTTTGTAATTTCCTAAAATAATGGCCCCCACTTCGCCTTCTTCTAAATTTAAAGTAACACCATTAATTTTTTCACCAGTTTTATTTTCAAATTCTAACATTTCTGACATCATCACGTCGTCCAGACCGGATATTTTGGCAATACCATCTCCAACTTCAATAACTTCGCCCACTACTTCTTCTTGGTTTGTATTTTTATAGCCAGATATTTGTTTTTTAAGCTGTTCAATAATGAAATCTTTGGATATTTCCATAAAATTAGTTTAAATTAATTATTTATTTAACTATATTATTTTTTAAATCATTGATTTTATTTTTTAAACTATTGTCTAAAATACGATCGCCGTATTTAATAATTGCTCCGGCGATTAAATCAGGATTTATTTTATTTTTTAATTCAATTATTTTAGCAGTAGTTTTATTTTTTATAAAATTTTTAATTTCTGCTTCCATATTTTCATTTAATTTATTGGCCGAGAAAACTTCAGCTGTTACTATATTATTCTCTTTATTCCAGATTTGAATAAAATTTTTAATAATTTTAGAATAATTTTTAATTTGATTTTTTTTGGCTAATAATTGAATAAATTTTTTAATTACAATTTCAACTTCTTCGGCATTTTTATCCTGAGTTATTACAAATAATAATTGAGCGTATTTTTTTTCGTTTATTTTCATATACTAATTTATCGAAGCTAATATACTAATTGATACTAATAATACTAATTACGTGATACTAATATACTAATATTCGTATAATTAGCATGCCATTTGTATATTGGCATCGCATTATTTTAGGGCTTTTTGAATTATTTCCATGTCTTTTTTATTGTCTATTTTTTCATTTAAGACCTTTTTTAAAGACATCGCCACCAAATCAGCGGTTTGTTTTTTTATATCTTGAATGGCCTTATTTTTTTCTAATTCTATATTTTCTTTTTCTTTTTTAACTATGCTTTGAATTTCAGTTTTAGTTTTTTCAATCATCTGAGCTTTTTTTTCTTCAGCATCTATTTGAGCTTGAGCTAAAAGTTTTTTAGCTTGCTTTTGACCTTCTAGATTAGCTTGAGTAACTATTTCTTTTTCTTTTTCTTCTAGTTCCATTAATTTATTATTTGCTTTTTCGGCATTATTTAGCCCTTGTTCAATTTTTTGTTTGCGATCATCTAGAAATTTCAACATTGGCTTATAAGCAAATTTATAGAGTACAAAAAAGAATATTGAAAAGTTTATAAATTGTGCTATTAAAATTTTTAAATTTATACCTAAAGCATTAAATATTCTCATATCTATATTTTGTAAATTATTAAAATTTTAAAATCAAAGATATTCTACCCTAAAAAAGAGTAGAATAGACCCTGCCCTTAAAAAGCAAATAAGATTAATAAAGCAATAACTAGAGCATAAATACCGGTTGATTCTGTTATTGCCATAGTGGCAAACATAAAAGGTACTATTTTGTTACTGGCTTCTGGGTTTCTGCCGATAGCTGACAGAGCTTTACTAGCGATAAGACCCTCACCAATAGCTGGACCGATTGCTCCAAATCCAACGGCGATGCCGGCTGCTAAGAATTTTGCTGCTTCTGGTTCCATAATTTTAAATTGTTAATTGTTAAATTTTAATATAATGCTAATATACTAATTTTATACTAATGATACTAATATTATACTAATAATTAAAATCGTCTATGCTAAGTTAGTTAGAGTATTTATTCGTATTGTATTTGTATAATTGGTATACATTTGTATATTGGTATTTTAATTATATTGTGGCTTGTTCTATCATTTCATCTTCTTCTATTTCTGAAGCCATATTTACAAAGACCAAAGTTAAAACTGAAAATACAAAGGCCTGAACTATAGCTGTTAATAAGCCCAAAAATTTAAAAGGAACAGGTACAATAAAAGGAGCTAAAAATAAAATTACTGCTAATAAAACCTCGCTTGCAAAAATATTGCCGAATAAACGAAATGATAATGATATAATTTTGGCAATTTCACCGATAATATCCATTAGTCCTAAAAAAAGATCTAAAAAGCCCTGAGCTAAAATTCCAAATTTAAATTGACCTTTTTTAAAAATTAATAAAAAAAATTCTTTTATGCCACTTAAATTTATGAATTTACCCACATATCCGAAAGGTCCATGGACAGTAATAGATACTATTTGAGTAGTTAAAGCAGCTATAATAGTCATTACAAATACAATACTATAATCAGCGATAACTGCTCTAAACAATGGAACCATTCCTCCGGTTGTTTTAATGCTAATGGCGGCTTGCCCTGGAATAAAGGTGCTTAAATTAGCTATTAAAATTAGGAAAAACATAGAAAAAACTAAAGGAAATACTTTGCGAGCTTTTTTTTCACTACCCACTACACTTTTTACAAAATCAAAAGCTCCTTCTATTATAATTTCAAAAAGACTTTGTAATTTTCCAGGAACTTTTTTTCTAGACCTAACTATTATTAAAGTAACTATAATTACAAAAGCACTTAAAATAATTCCCCAAAAAAAAGAATTACTGACCGGAAATGTGCCGATATGGAATATAATTTGTGGTGATAAAGATATATTGTCCATAGTAATTAATAGGATAATTGCTTAACCCGCCTTAATTTTAAAAAATAAAATTATGGCGTGTAATTGATTAATTGAATAATTGTTAAACTGTTGAATTACTTTTTTGATTTATTGATTTATTGTTTTTTTGATTTTTTGCTTGTCCACCGAAGTGCCGCCTGCGGGACGAAGGTGGGGTTTATTTTTTTCTTCCTCTTCAAGGGGATATTTTTGTTTAAATTTTTTCATTAATTGTCTAACTTTTTTAAAAATTAAGAGATTAGTGATAATAAAAGCTATTACTAATCCAGAAAGTGTTAAATAGGGCTTAGTATCAAGCGTATTGTCTAAAATTAGCCCCAAACCAACAAAGAGAATTAATGGACCCAAAACAGAACTAGCATTATAATATAAAACTCCTTTGGCTAATTCTTTTACACTTTTTGCTTTTAGAAAATCTTCTTTCATATTTTTGGTTTTTTAAAGTCCCAAACAAGCGGGATAGAAAAAAGTATACACTAGTTTTGCTTTTTAATCAATGGGTTTTGAATTTTTTTCTGTGGATAAAGCGGGTTAGTTGGCAGTGGGTAGTTGATAGTAAGTAGTAAGTAAGTTAATTATATATTGCAAATTACTGGTTGTAATTTGCAGATTGCTAATTATAAAATTTGATAATTTTTGGTTATTTGCTATAATGGATTTTTAAAAATAAAAATTATAAAAAAATATTTGGAGGAAGCGATGTTAGATTTAAGTTTGGAAAAAAGATTATTAAAATGGGCGGGTTTTGATTTGAAAAAATGTAATGATGATTTATCTGGTTTAAAATTCGAATTTATGGATTCAGAAGCTAAATTTTTAATAGCAGGAACAATTGAAGAATTGATTTTTGGTACTCGTAATTACAGGTCTATGATTGAAATTAGTATTTTAATGCATCAAGAAGAATCCTTAAGATGTTTAAGAATTTTTCCAGGTGGATGGGCATTAGAAGGTGGTCCGCAATGTTATCTAGTTTCTCATTCTACTAGGGGAGATGAAGAAATACCTGGTGTTTTTAAAATTATTCAAGATGATAGTGATTTTTAGGAGGATTTTAAAGCAAATCAAACGAGTAATGATGATAGAAACAGAAGATGGTCTTGTTTTGGAAATTAGCTTGTATTTAAACCAGAATTCTAATTACAAATGTCTTAGGATTAATCTGTCAAAAAATTCTAAATGGAATTTAGTATCTAGTTTTAATAGCGGACATAAATCCTATCCTGGAAAATTTGAATTTTTTAATAACCTCGCTTAGCGGGATTTTTCTTTTGACGGAAAAGTTTGAAAAGGGTAAGATTTAATTAGTTGCAAGTTCATCCTGTTGAATGGTATCGCAAAGTGATAATTCAACAGGATAAAAGTTTAAAGTTAAAAATTTATGGATAATGATTTAAAATTAAATAAAGAACAAAAAGAGGCCATTGAATATGGAGAGGGTCCATTATTAATAGTGGCTGGGGCAGGTACAGGCAAAACCACAGTTTTGACTCAAAGGGCTTTTTATTTATTGGAAAAAAAGAATTTAAAAGCAGACAATGTTTTGGCTCTAACTTTTACAGAAAAGGCCGCTAATGAAATGGAAGAAAGATTAGATAGAATTTTGCCCTATGGTTATGCTGATTTATGGGTAATGACTTTTCATGGTTTTTGTCAGCGGATTTTAGAAGACAATGGTTTAGACATTGGTTTGCCTAGTAATTTTAAAGTTTTAGATCAAACTGGAATATGGATGTTGATTAGAAAAAATTTAGATAGATTTGATTTGGATTATTATCAACCATTAGGCAATCCAACTAAATTTATAAAAGAAATGATTAAACATTTTTCTAGGTGTAAAGATGAATTGATTCAGCCCCAAGATTATTTAGATTATGCTGAAAAAGTGAGATTAAATCAGGGCCAAAGAGCAGACGAAGAAACCCAATTTGAAACTAAGCGTCTGGAAGAAATTGCCAATGCTTATCATACTTATCAACAAATTTTATTAGATGAAGAGGTTTTAGATTTTGGAGATTTAATAAATTATTGTTTCAAGCTTTTTAAAGAAAGGCCAAATATTTTAAAAAAATATCGTGAACAATTTAAATATATATTAGTAGATGAATTTCAAGACACAAATTATGCTCAATATGAATTGGTGAAATTATTATCTCATCCCAAAAATAATATTACTGTTGTAGGAGATGATGATCAATCAATCTATGCTTTTAGAGGAAGTTCCATGAATAATATTTTGGGTTTTAAAAAAGATTATCCTCAGACCAAAGAAATATTTTTAACTCAGAATTATCGTTCTGCGCAAAATGTTTTAGATCTGGCTTATGATTTTATTCAACAAAATAATCCAAATAGATTGGAAATTAAATTGTCGCAAGGAAAGAATAAATTAAGCAAAAAATTGCGAGCTTTTTCAATTGAAACAGGGGAGATAGAAGTCATTAGAGCCCAAACAGAGAATGATGAAGTTAAGGAGCTTATTCAAAAAATTCATCAGATATTGAAAAAAGAAAAAGGACTTTCTTGGAATGATTTTGCAATTTTAGTTCGTTCAAATTCACAAGCCAAACCTTTTACTATTGGTTTAGAAGAAGCCAATATTCCTTATAATTTTGTAGCCTCTAGTGGTCTTTATGAAAAAGAAATTGTCATGGATATTATGGCTTATCTAAAACTTTTAGATAATTATCATGAATCGTCAGCAGTATGGAGGGTTTTGAATTTAAAATGTTTTGATATTAATCCTCACCAAGCTGTTAATTTTAGTCACATGGCTCGTAAAAAAACAGTTTCTTTGTATGAGGTTATAAAAAATCATCATGTCTATTTAAAATTGTCGGAAAATACAATTAAGGCCATAGAAAAAATTACGGGTTTAGTTGATAAACATAGCCGATTGATTAGTGAGCAGAGTGTATGGAAAATTATCTGGGCTTTTTTAATAGATAGTGGTTATTTAAAATGGATTGATGCTCTTAATGAAGCTCGAAAACAAGAAATTTTTTCTTATTTAAATCAATTTTATAGAAAAGTACAAGTATTTGAAAAAGGAAGTAATTCTCCAAAAGTAAAAGATTTTTTAGAATTTTTTAAATTAGAAATAGAGTCTGGAGAAAAAGGTAAATTAGCTTCCAGTATTGATGACGGACCAGAGTCAGTAAAAGTTATGACAGTACATGGAGCTAAGGGCCTAGAATTTAAATATGTTTTTGTGGCTGGCTTGGTGGATAAAAGATTTCCTTCTTTAGAAAGAAGTGAAAAAATTCAAATTCCCAATGAATTAATTAAGGAAACATTATTGGAAGGCGATGTTCATTTACAAGAGGAGAGAAGATTATTTTATGTGGCAATGACGAGAGCTAAAAAGGGACTTTATTTTACCTGGGCTTTGGATTATGGGGGTATGAGATTAAAAAGACCATCAATATTTTTGAAAGAATTAAATTTAATAAAATTAGAAGAAGATTTGGCCAAGGATAATCAAATTGATTTTAATAAATTGAGTTCAGAAATTTCTGAGGATACCAGAAAAATCAATAAAGAGGATTTGCAAAAGCTTTTACCTAAACAATTTTCATTTAGCCAATTAACTGCCTATAATACTTGTCCACGGCAGTATTATTATGCTCATATTTTGAAAATTCCTACTTTAGGCAAGCATGTTTTTAGTTATGGCCGGTCTATGCATCTGGCCTTACAGAAATTTTTTCAATTAATTAAATTTCGAGAAGAAAAAGCCCAAGGTAATTTATTTACCGCTCCCAGGGCAAAAGATAGTCAAAATGAAAAAAATAAATTGCCAGTTTCTTTAGAGGAGCTATTAAAAATATATGAAGACGTATGGATTGATGATTGGTATGAAAATAAAAAGGATAAAAAAGAATATCTAAAGCAAGGGAGGGAAACATTAAGAGAAATTTATAAAGATATTGCAAAAAATCCCCCACAAGTAAAATTTTTAGAAAAGGGTTTTAATGTCCATTTTGGTGACCATAGTTTTAAAGGAAATATTGATAGAGTTGATAAAATAAAGGGAGGAGTACAATTAGTGGATTATAAAACTGGTAAGACAAAAGAAAAGTTGAGTTTGGCAGACAAGGAGCAGTTATTGATTTATCAAATGGCTTTTGAGGAAGTTTTTAAGGAAAAAGTTAAAAATTTAAAATTTTATTATTTAAATAGTAATAAACAAATAGATTTTTTAGGCACTGATAAGGAATTAGAAAAAATAAGAGAAAAATTGATTCAGACCATTAAAAAAATAAATACTTGTAATTTTCAGGCAAAGCCGTCAGAATATAAATGTCAATATTGTGATTTTAAAGATATCTGCCCTTTTAGATTTTAATTTTTAAAATCTAAAAGGGAAATCCTAAATCCTAATATCTAATTTTTAAATAAATCCAAAATCCAAATTTTTCAAATTCAAAATTTTTAAAATATTTTTACCCCTTACTGTTAATAATTACTTTGGTTTTGGTTATTTGAATTTAGAATTTAATATTTGTTTAGATTTTAGGATTTAGTGCTTATTATTTAACAAGAAATTATGGCTTTTATAGATTTAAAAAATCTTTTACCCCAAAGTTTGGTTCGTAACAGGATTAAGCCCCAAGTAGAGGCCACTAATGTTTTAGTAGAGGCAAAAAAAATTATTGAGCAGGTTTGGGGAAAAGAAGTAGCGGATTTAATAGAACCCAAATATATTAAAGAAATGGTTTTGTATGTTTCTTGTAATTCGGCTACAGCAGCTAATGCTTTAAATTTAGCTAAAAAGAAATTAGTAGAGGAGATTAATAAGGCCTGTAAAGAAAAAATTATTAAGGATATTGTATTTTGGCAGTAGAAACGCAAAATTTTGCGTTTCTACTGCCAATGTTTTAAATAGATATGCTCAATAAAAATACCGGTCTAGATTGTCCAGACCGGTTTTGTAATAATTTTTTATTTCCTGGTTTTGAGGTCCTTGAGGATCTCTTGAGCATAAGAAGAAATTTCTTTTTCTTCTGTTTCTTCGATGATTTTTTCAACGAGTTTAATTATTTTAGGAATTTCTTTACTTGGAATTTTTGTAATTCTGATTAGGTATAGAGCTGTCGCAATTCTGTATCTGCTTTTTAGGGGCAATCCAATTTTTTGTGCTTTTTGTTCATCTGATTTATTGCCTCCCCAGATGAGAGACTTGATGCTTTTATGAAATGGCTTTTTCATTTTATTTTCCTCCCGGAGTTTTATTTGTTTTTAATATAAAATCGTATTATATTTTTTTAAATGTGTCAAGGTTTTTTGACTTGCGAGGTTGCCAATCTGCGAGGTCAATGATAATCTTTACCCTGTTAAACCTGTTAAATCATCTTTCCAAGATGTCATTTAACAGGTTGAAATAATCTTAAATTTTAAAAAATTTAAGATTAAGATTTGGACAATATTGTTCAAATAAGAGAAGTATTTAAAATTTTTTTATGGTAAAATGTTTATTAAGAAGAGAATCAAATCTTATTTAACAGGGTTAAATTATGAATAAAAATACCACACCATTGGCAGACCAAATGCGACCAGAAAGTTTAAGGGATTTTTTTGGTCAAGAAGAAATTATTGGCAAAGATTCTTTATTAAAAAAAGCCATTGAATCTGACCAAGTGCCTTCAATAATTTTATGGGGACCGCCAGGGAGTGGAAAAACCACTTTGGCTTTTATTATTGCTAGAAAAACTAAATCAGAGTTTATCCAAATCAGTGCTGTATCTAGCGGTATTAAGGATTTAAAAGAAATAATTGCCAGAGCAGAAGAAAGCAAAAGATTGGGTCAGTCCACCATCCTTTTTATAGACGAAATACATCGTTGGAATAAAAAACAACAAGATGCTTTATTGCCAGACGTTGAAAAAGGAACAATTATTTTAATTGGAGCTACTACTGAAAATCCTAGCTTTGAAGTTATTAGCGCTTTATTGTCTCGTTGTCGCGTTTTTGTTTTAAAAAGTTTAACTTCAGAACAAATTAAAAAGATTTTACAGAAAGCTATTAAAAATAAGAAAAAAGGTTTGGGTGATTTAGAATTAAAAATTAGTCCCAAGGTTTTAGAAATTTTAGCACAAATGAGCAATGGTGATGCTCGGATAGCTTTAAATGTTTTAGAATATGCGGCTTCATTAACCTCACCCCCAGCCTCTCTCCTTAAAAAGGAGAGGGGAGCTAAAAGTGGAGTTAAAATTACTATTGAAATTATTAAACAAGCCTTTCAAAAATCTTATTTAATGTATGATAAAAATGGCGAAGAGCATTATAATATAATTTCAGCTCTACATAAATCAATGCGCGGTTCTGACCCAGATGCGGCTTTATATTGGTTAGCTAGAATGTTAGAGGCCGGAGAAGATCCGCTTTATATTGCCAGACGAGTAGTTAGGTTTGCCTCTGAAGATATTGGTTTGGCAAATTCACGCGCTTTAGAGCAGGCAGTTTCTGCCTATCAGGCCTGTCATTTTATTGGTATGCCAGAATGTAATGTAATTTTAGCCCAGGCCGTGGTTTATATGGCTAAATGTAAAAAGTCAAATGATTTATATACAGCTTATCAAAAGGCCAGCCAAGATGTTAAAGAATTTGGAAATTTACCAGTGCCTTTACATATCCGCAATGCCCCAACCAAATTAATGAAAGATTTAAATTATGGAAAAGATTATAAATACAGCCCAGATTATGATTATCAAGAAAAGCAAGAATATTTGCCGGATAAGTTGAAAAATAGAAAATATTTGAAGGATTGATTTTTTAAAAAAAATAGAGACGTTGATTACCAACATCTCTTTTTTAAAATTAATGCTTGGAGGAGGAAGGCCCCGTAAATCATTTCTTATTTCCTAATGGGCGTTTGAGATATTAAGAAATGATTTGCTATTAATTTTTGAATAAGAAATTGTTTATTAACTTCGCCCACTTTAAATAAAAGAGATCAATTAGAAATTCAATTTAAAAAAACAACTTCATTTTCTACTCTAGACCATTCCTCCTTATTTCCAAGCATCTTATACCTTTATTTTAATTTTTTTAGATTGTTGTGTCAATGGACCCTAAGGGTTGGTAATTTTGGGGTCGTTTTTATAAAAAAAGGGTGAACCAAATGGTTCACCCTTGCTTAAAATTATTTTAATTTTTTAATCTTGAATAACTACGGCGTCAGTAATCATATCAAAGGTCTGAAACCAACTAATAGCATCACTGCCTAATTTACTCATATCTGTACTTAAGATTTGATAAAAATCTTTTTGGGTATTTTCATTTTGAGTATAGTTCCAAACTAAATTTTCTCCACAATTAGCTGTATCTTCATAAAAATAATCAGGATTTGTGGCTATAATTTTATCAGCATCCCCAGATAATTTAAGGATAATTTGATAATCATTATGATAAAAAATAACTATTCTTTCAAAAACAACATCACAAACATCAAAACGGCTTAAGACCACAAATTCTTTGGCATAATCTCCATTATCTAATTGAATTAATTTTTCTGATTCTGCTAAAGCAAAATCAATATTTTTAACTCCGTATTTTCCTTTTGCCAAAGATTCCTTATCCTTTTCAGCTGTAGCGCGGTCATAATTTAAAGTAGCCGTAACAGGAATTTCGTTAATTTTTCGGACAGAAATATCTAATTTTACATTTTGGTCTTGATTGGTTGGAGTTTCGTCAGCTAAATATACATTGGTGGCTGGATGTCCAATTAAAATTTGTGCTTCTGGATACTTGGTATATTCCCAGCCAGTTGCTGGTTCATTAAAATGTTGGTAGCAGTTTCCAATATATAAATCATCAAGATCACATTCAACATTATTGCTAAATTTACAAAGATTATTTTCCATATCCACTTCTCCGCCAATAATAGCACAATAAATTTGGGCCTCATTATCATAGCCGGTAATTTTAATTCCGCCTAAAGGACAATAGCCACGAAGTAAAGCCCATTCCTCACATTGTCTATTATCATCAAAATAACAGACGCCATATTGACCGTAATTTTGGTCAGCAATTATTTTGTCTTTAATTTCTAAAGTACCACCTTGTTCAGTACAATTAACTGAAGCTGGATTGGCTATTTGGGCCTGATCTTGGGATTGTTCCTGATCTTGAGTTTTTTGTAAACAGCCAGTAAGAATAACAAGAATGCAGATTAGGCCTAAAAATAATATTTTTTTAGACATAGTTTAATTTTTAGTTAATAAATATATATTTATTCCTTATTTAAATAAGGATTATTGCCTATGTTTAGGTTAGCACTTTTTATTTTAATGTAAGGACAATTTTAGTTGTTTTTTAATAAATAAAAAAACCTCCGACACTATAATCTATTTTAGATTATAAGAATCGGAGGAGTTAAACTTTATGCCCGGGTCGATAAAAAAAGATGCGTTAATATAATAATCAACGATAAAAATCTAAAAAATCGTTGTTTCAATTACTATTATATGTATATTAACTATTTTTACATGTCCTATAGTAAGGGACATGAGCCTATTTAAGAAATTGTCCAATTTTTTAATTGGTCTGATCCTTTTTTATATGGCCGGGCAATATTTTAATATACACCCTTTTAATTTTTTTGTCAACCCGTTTATCTTTTTTTTTAAAAATTTCCAAATTTTATTAGTAAATTAATTATATGCTTTAAAAAAGATTGCGGGTTAACCAACCCTGGGGGTCATCAATATTTTGCTTAAAAGAAGTTTTTTATATATAATTAAGTATAGATATGAATCTAAAAAGTTTTTTATTATATATGATTATTGGAACTCTATTTTGCTGGTTTGGGTTTTTTATGATTATTCAATCCATTAATCCTCAGGAAGCCGGAGTGTTGGCATTTTTATTATTTTATCTGATATTAGGATTATCAATTATCGGAACTTTAACCATTTTAGGTTTTTTATTAAGAAAATTATTTTATAAAGACAAGTTGGCCTTTGATCATGTAATAATTTCTTTTCGTCAGGCTGTTTGGTTAAGCTTAGTCGTAGTAATTTCTTTATATTTACAGGCCCACGGATTATTGACTTGGTGGAATGCGATTTTATTAATTTTGGCTTTAAGTTTATTAGAATTATTTTATTTAAATTATTATAGTAGCAAGAAGTAAGTTATAAGCTATGAGCCATAAGCTATAAGTTGAAAGCTGATAGCTGATCGTTAATTATATGCAAGAAGAATTAAAAAAAATAAAGGATAAAATTTTAGCAGAAATAAAAGATGTTCAAATTGAAACAGAGTTTCAGAAATTAGAGAAAAAATATTTAGGGCGCAAAGGAGAACTAACCCGTTTGCTTAAAGGTGTAAAGGATTTAGCAGAGGAACAAAGACCAGTAATTGGCAAATTAGCCAATGAAGTCAAAACAGAATTAGAAGACGCCTTTTTAAAGTTAAAAAATAAAATTAATCAAAAGGGTGGTGATTTTTTAGAGTCCATAACTAATTTTGATCCTAGTTTACAAGCTCAAAAAAGAAGCATTGGTCATTTACATCCCAACACTTTAGTACAAAATAAAGTAGTAGATATTTTTCGTTCTATGGGTTTTATGGTTTTAGATGGGCCAGAATTAGAATCAGATTATTATAATTTTGAGGCTTTAAATATACCGCCCACTCATCCAGCTCGAGATATGCAAGATACATTTTTTATCCAGCAAAATAAAAGTTTGAAAAATGAATCTAAATTAGTGATGAGAACCCATACTTCAAATCAACAAGTTAGGGCTATAGAAGAATTTGGTGCTCCTTTGCGAGCGGTTTTTCCAGGTAAATGTTTTCGTAATGAGGCCACTGATGCTTCGCATGATAATACCTTTTATCAATTAGAGGGTTTAATGATTGATAAAAATATTTCTATTGCTAATTTAATATCAGTAATGAATTCACTTTTGACTCAAGTTTTTAATAGAGAAGTCAAGACCAGATTAAGACCAGGATATTTTCCTTTTGTGGAGCCGGGCTTTGAATTAGATATTAATTGTTTGATTTGTGGTGGAGAGGGCTGTAGTGTTTGCGGAGATGGCTGGGTAGAATTAATACCTTGTGGTTTAGTCCATCCAAAGGTTTTAGAATATGGAGGATTAGATCCTCAAAAATGGAGCGGTTTTGCTTTTGGCATGGGATTGACTAGATTAGTGATGATGATTTATGGCATTAATGATATTAGATTATTACAATCTGGCGACTTAAGATTTACTAAGCAGTTTTAATAAATATAATGCCAATATACTAATGATATACTAATAATACTAATATAATACGAATACACATATTTTAAATTAGCATGAATGATTTTAATTATTAGCATAGTATTCGTATTATTGGTATTAATTTGTATATTAGTATTATAATGATTTGTATATGAATATATCCTTAAATTGGCTGAAAAATTATGTAGACATACCTTCAGAATTATCTGCCGAAGAATTGGCTGAAAAAATAACTATGTCCATTGTGGAGGTGGAGAGTTTTTATCGTCAGGCGGATAATTTAGAAAACATAATCATTGGTCAAATTAAAAAAATAAATAAACACCCCAATGCCGACAAATTAAAGGTTTGTGATGTTAGTGCTGGCAAAAAAGGTTCTTTTAAAATAGTTTGTGGAGGTAATAATTTAAGAGAAAACATGTTTATAGCTTTGGCTTTAGTGGGGGCTAAAATAAAATGGCATGGTGAGGGTGATTTAATTGTTTTAGAAAAAGCTAAAATTAGAGGAGTAGAGTCAGAGGGAATGATTTGTGCGGCTGAAGAAATTGGTTTGCCTTCTAAGTATATAATAGAAGGCGGAATCGCGGACCTAGATCTAGACAAATCTCAAATTGGCCAGGACATTGTTTCTGCTCTGAATTTAAATGATATTATTTTTGAAATTGATAATAAATCCTTAACAAATCGGCCAGACCTATGGGGTCATTATGGTCTTGCTCGGGATTTAGCCGCTTTATTAAATGTTCGTTTTAAATCTTTAATTTTTTCTTCCAAATTTAAAATTAAGAAAAAGCATAAATTAGAAGTACATATTAAAAATCAAGATGCCTGTCCGCGATATATGGGGGTTATTATGGATAATATAAAAGTTGGCCCTTCTCCGGAGTGGTTAGCTAGTAGTTTAGAAAAAGTCGGCATTCGTTCTATCAATAATATTGTAGATATTACAAATTTTGTAATGTTGGAATTAGGTCAACCAATGCATGCTTTTGATATTAGAGAAATTAAGGATGAAAAAATAATCGTTCAAAAGGCCTCCACTTTTACTTCTTCCTCCGCTAAAGCTACGGAGGACAAGAAAGCTTCGGCGGACAGGCAAACCGGAAAAAAATTTATTAGCTTAGACGAAGAAGAAAGAAAATTAAACCAAGATGATTTATTAATTTGTGATAGTCAGCGAGCAGTTGCTCTGGCCGGTATAATGGGGGGTTTAAATAGTGAAATTAAAGATGATACTAAATCGATTTTAATTGAAGCAGCTAATTTTGAGCCAGTAGGTATTAGAAAAACTTCTGCTCATTTAGGTTTGCGTACAGATTCCAGCACTAGGTTTGAAAAGGGCTTAGATCCTAATTTAGTCAAAGAGGCCATGATGAGGGCTATTGAATTAATTCGACAATTAAATGTAAATAGTTTTGTAGCTAGTAGAATTGTAGATAAAGATTTTTCTAAGCAAGAAAAGATTGTCATAGATTTGAATTTTGATTTTATAAATAAAAAAATAGGCGAAGAATTACCTCCTAAAACAATTATTGATATTTTGAAAAAATTAAATTTTGGAATTAAAGAAAAAAAAGACCGTTTAGAGGTTTCGGTGCCTTCTTATCGCAGTACGGGCGATATTAATATTCCCGAAGATTTAATAGAAGAAATTTCACGTATTTATGGTTATGATAATATAAAAATTCAGGCTCCGAAAATAAAACTATCTGCGAATTATGAAGATAAAATTTTGGGTTTAGAGAAAAAATTGAAAAATTTTATATCTTTAGCCCTAGGATATAATGAAGTTTATAATTATTCTATGGTTTCAGAAGAAGATATTCAAAAGGTTTTTGGCCAGCCAGATGATTATATTGCTATAGCCAATGCTGTGTCTAAAAATTTAAAATATTTGCGCAATGATTTGTTTTTAAATCTTTTGAAAAATGTCCAAGATAATTTAAGATATTTTAGTAATTTTAAATTATTTGAAATTGGTAGGGTTTTTCAAAAAAAAGAAGGCGATTTTAAAAGCAAGAAAGATGTTGAACAATTTTTGCCTGAACAAAATAAAACCCTGGATTTGATTTGGGTAGGGGATGATAATAAGTTTTTAAAATTTAAAGGTGATTTTAATTTAATATTAGATAAATTGAATTTAAATTATCATGTTAATTTGGCCGAGCAGAAATTAATAAAAAAAGAGTTTTGTTTAGAATATGTTTGTGATAATCAGCCCATTGGTTTTTTAGGAGAAGTAAAAAAGAATATTTTGCAGAATTTTGATATAGAAAAAAAGGTTTTTTATGCTAGATTAAATTTGGATATAATTTTAAAATATATTAAACCAAGCAAAAAATATCAAGAAATTTCTAAATATCCAAGCATGGTGCAAGATATTTCCATGATTGTTAATTATAGTGCTAAATGGCAAGATATTGAAGAAAAAATTAATGCTCTTTCCCCCTTGATTATAGATGTAGATTTATTTGATATTTATGAGGGTCAGAATATAGAAAAGAATAAAAGATCTTTGGCTTTTCATATTACTTTTCATAATTTTCAAAAGACCCTGGTTAGCGCAGAGGTGGAAAAAATAATGCAGGAGGTTAAAGAGATTTTAGTTAAAGATTTTCACGCGGAAATAAGAGATTAAATAATAAAGTTGTAAGTTCACCTTGTTAAATAATATCGCAAAGTGATAATTTAACAGGGTAAAAGTTGTAAGTTAAAAGTTAAAAAATAAATTGCTGAATTGTTAAATTGTCAAATTGTTAAAATTATAAAATAGAACAATTTACCCCGTCACCTTTTTTAAAATGAATTATATTAAGAATTATTACTTTTGAAGAATATCAGAAAATAAAATAATATATTCTTAATCAAAAGGTGGGGGGTTTAGCCATTTAACAATTTAACCATAATTTATTATTCATAATTTAAACCCCTATGTATGAAATAAAAAAAATTACTCCAACTAGTTTAGCTAAATACTTTTCTTTAATTGTGGCTATTATTGTTTTGATATTTGGTAGTATAAATTTAATTTTAAACTTAATCGGGAGTGGATATGATTTGCAAATGAGCTGGCAAGAGCAATTATCTGGCCTTTTTGCTAGTATTGTTTTTTTCTATGTTTTTTTCTGGATTATTGGTTATGTTTTTGCCTTGATTTATAATTCTATTGCTGCTAAGTCCAAGGGCATTAGAGTAGAGTTCAAATTAGTAGATAAAAAATTAATTGAGCAAACAAAAACAGAAGAAAATAAGAGTGAAAACAAAAAAGTTTTTGATAGATAAAAATTGAAGATAAAACCGTTTATCTTACTTGATTTTCAAGCATTTTTTTGCTAAAATAAAGGCAGAATTTATTATAAATTCTATTTTATTTTGTTAAATATATGACTGAAAACAAACCAAAAATAAAGAAAAAGTCCTCTTATAATGCTAGTGAAATCACAGTTTTAAAAGGTTTGGACCCAGTGCGCAGAAGGCCCGGTATGTATATTGGAAATACAGCCAGCGAGGGTTTGCATCATTTGATTTGGGAGGCAGTTGACAATGCCATTGATGAAGCTATGGCTGGTTATTGTGATAAAATTGAAGTTAAACTTTTGCCAGGCGGAAAAGTTTCTGTAAGCGATAATGGGCGCGGTATTCCAGTGGACAGACATAGGGTTACTAAAAAAAGCGCTTTAGAAACAGTGATGACTACTTTGCATGCTGGAGCTAAATTTGGCGGAGAGGGTTACAAGGTCTCTGGTGGTTTACATGGTGTAGGTGTTAGTGTAGTTAATGCCTTATCATCTTGGATGCGCAGTGAAGTCAAGAGAAATGGAAAATTATGGTATCAGGAATATAAAAAAGGTAAGCCCTCTACTAAATTAATGACTGGTAAAAATATCAAGGGCACTGGCACTACTCAGATTTTTCAACCAGACGCGGAAGTTTTTTCTACTTTGGAGTTTGATTTAAAAACTGTCTTAAATCATTTGCGTCAGCAGGCCTATTTAACTAAAGGAGTAAGCATAAAAATAATAGATGAGAGGGAAAAACAAATTAAGGGAGTGGGTTATCCATCTTATACTTTTTATTTTGAAGGCGGCATTGCCTCTTATGTTAAACATTTAAATATTAATAATGAGGTTGAACAAAAAAATATTTTTTATGTTTCTAAAGAAAGAGAAGGTGTAGGAATTGAAATAGCTCTGCAATATTGTATAGATTTTCGGACCAGTATTTATAGTTTTGCTAATAATATTCATACTGTGGAAGGGGGTATGCATTTAACTGGTTTTAAGACCGCTATTTTAAAAGTCCTAAATGATTATGCTAAAGAAAATAATATTTTAAAAGATAAGGATGGTAGTTTAACTTCTGAAGATGTTAAAGAGGGTTTAACTGCTGTTATTTCTGTAAAAATAAAAGATCCGCAATTTGAAGGCCAAACTAAAGCTAAATTAGGAAATATTGAAGCTCGTTCAGCTATTTATTCAGTTTGTAAGGATTATTTTTCGGCTTTTTTAAATGAGCATCCTAATGATGCTAAGGCGATTTTAGGAAAATGTCTTATTGCTTCACAGGCCAGAAAGGCAGCTCGTTCGGCCCGCGACGCCGTTATTAGAAAAGGAGCTTTAAAGGGTTTTACTTTGCCAGGAAAATTAGCAGATTGTTCTTCTCGCAAAGCCGAGGATTCAGAATTATTTATTGTTGAGGGTGATTCGGCTGGTGGAAGTGCCAAACAAGGCCGAGATAGAAATACTCAGGCCATTTTGCCTTTAAGAGGTAAAATTTTAAATGTGGAAAGAACTCGTTTAGATAAAATGTTGGCTAATAAGGAAATTAAATCCATGGTTATTGCTTTGGGAACTAATATTGGCGAGGATTTTAATATTGAAAAATTACGTTATCATAAAATAGTAATTATGACTGATGCTGATGTAGATGGTTCACATATTCGAACTTTATTATTGACATTTTTTTACAGATATTTTCCAGATTTAGTTTATGCTGGTCATATTTATATTGCTCAACCACCTCTATATCAAATTAAAAAGGGTTCGGAAATAAAATGGATTTATACAGATGAAGAATTAGAACAAGTCATGAAAGATTGGGGAATCAAAGTTGATCTTGAAGATATTGAAGAATTGCCTGTTGAAGAGATGGTCAAAGAAGATGAAACGGAAACAGCAGAGGATGATAAAAAAGCTAATACTAAAAAGTTTAATATTCAAAGATATAAAGGTTTGGGTGAGATGAACCCCGAACAATTATGGGAGACCACGATGAATCCCGAGACCAGAAAAATGAAAAGAGTTTCCATTAAAGACGTAGCTGAAGCTGACGAGGTTTTTGAAAGATTAATGGGTTCAGACGTTGAACATCGTAAGCGTTTTATTCAGACCCACGCGACTTCAGTGAAGAATTTAGATATTTAGCTTATTAGGTTGTAGACAATTAGGTTGTAGTCAATAATTTTAAATTAATAAAAAAGCTCGGAGATTTTTCCGAGTTTGTTTTTTTTGATTATTTTAAAAGTAATGACAATACAATAACTAATATTCCCATAAAGAATAATACATTACCCTTGTTGTTTATGTCTTTGGGCAATGGGAATTTAAGTGATTCTTGATGAGAAGAAATGTATTTTTTTCTAGCAGCAAGTAAGACAAAAATTCCGATAAGAAATATTATTATTCCAGCGCCTAAGAAAATTATTTTTACGATTGACATTTTACCTCCATTATTTTTTTAGCCCCAAGAAAGGACAATAAGAGATATTCCTATAAAGAAGAATATATTAGCTTTATTGCTTATGATATAGGGAACAGGTAATTGATTGTGAGAAAGGAGATGTTTTTTTATAGAGTTGTTCGAAATGACACATCCAATGCTAAAAATTATTATTCCAAGAATTTTTAAAATGATTTCTTTTGTTTCCATTTTACCTCCATTATTTTTTATTGTGAAATAGTTATTCCCATCAAGAAAATTAAAAGTCCAAAAGGAATAATTTTTAAGTTAATTTTTATCTTTTTTTTCTTTGATAGATAATAACAAATCATCCCACAAAGAAAAAGAATTGTTCCAAAAATAATTAGAATGAGGCCGACAACTTTAGGCCCCAATAAAAAAGCAGTAATCATTTCGGCCTCCATGTATTTTTAATAGTTTCTTTTTATCATTGTAAGCAATGCTTGTCAAGATTTGATTTGACAAATTTTTTATGTTAATATATTATAAATAATACACTTAGCACTTTAGTATTGAGAGTGCTAACCATGAACCATTCCCCTTCGATAAACTCAGGGTCAGGTTCATGGTTTATAGAAAGATTAATAACTAATTTAAAAAATATGAATTTAAAACCATTATTTGACAATATAATTGTCAAAAGATTAGAAGAGAATGAAAAAACTAAAAGCGGGATTGTTTTGCCAGACACAGTGGATAAAGAAAAACCACAAAAAGGAGAAGTTATTGCAGTTGGTGAAGGAAAAATTGATGAGCAAGGGAAAAAGATTTCTATGCAAATTAAAGTTGGTGATAAAATTTTATTTCGTAAATATTCTCCAGATGAAATTAAAATTGACGGGGAAGAAGTTTTAGTTATGGCCCAAAGTGATGTCATAGCTATAATTAGTTGAAAGTTTAAAGTTAAAAGTTATAAAGTTGCAAGTTTTTGCAATTAATCTATTATACAATTAATCAATTAACCCCCATCACCTTTTTTAAAATAAATTATTATAAAAATTATCATTTTAAAATATTAAAAAATAATCCTCTTACTTTTTAAATAAAAAAAGGTGAGGGGTTAACCTATTAAAATTTATGGCTAAACAAATTAAGTACAACGAAGAAGCTCGACAAGAAATTAAAAAAGGAGTCGATAAGCTTGCCGATGCAGTCAAAGTAACCTTGGGTCCTAAGGGCCGTAATGTGGTTTTAGGAAACAGTTTTGGTCCTCCTAGCATTACTAAAGACGGAGTAACCGTAGCTAAAGATATTGAATTAGAAGACAAATTTGAAAATATTGGTGCAGAAATGATTAAAGAAGTGGCCTCTAAAACGGCCGAAGTGGCTGGAGACGGAACTACTACAGCTACTGTTTTAGCTCAAGCTATTATTAGCGAAGGAATTAAAAATGTTACTGCCGGAACAAATCCTTTAGAAATTAAAATTGGAATTGAAAAAGGGGTAAATTTTTTAATTGATAATTTGAAAAGTATTTCTAAAAAAGTTGATTCTAAAGAAGAAGTTGCTCAAGTAGCTGCTATTTCCGCAAATGATCCAGAAATTGGTCAGATTATTGCTGAAGCCATGGATTCTGTTGGCAAAGACGGAGTTATTACCATAGAAGAATCTCAAAGTTTTGGTATTACTAAAGAAGTAGTAGAAGGCATGCAATTTGATAAGGGCTATATTTCTCCTTATATGATTACTAATCCAGACAGAATGGAAGCTGAATATGAGGATCCTTATATTTTAATTACTGACCAAAAAATTTCTTCTTTAAAAGAATTTTTACCTTTATTAGAAAAAATTGCCCAGTCCGGTAAAAAGGAGTTAGTTATTATTGCTGATGAAATTGAGGGCGAGGCCCTAGCTACTTTAGTAGTTAATAAATTAAAGGGTAGCTTTAATGCTTTGGCGGTTAAAGCCCCTGGTTTTGGTGATAGGCGCAAGGAAATGTTAGAAGATATTGCTATTTTAACTGGCGGAAAAGTTGTTTCTGAAGAAGTGGGTCTAAAATTAGAAAATGCTGAAATTGATATGTTGGGTCAAGCTAGAAAAGTTGTAGCCACTAAAGAAAATACAACTATTATAGAAGGTAAGGGTGATAAATCAGTTTTAGAAGACAGAATTAAACATATTAGAAAAGAAATTGAAGTTTCTGATTCAGATTTTGATAAGGAAAAATTACAAGAAAGATTAGCTAAATTATCTGGTGGTGTAGCTGTAGTTAAAGTTGGAGCTGCTACTGAAACAGAAATGAAAGAAAAAAAACATCGGATTGAAGATGCTCTAGCCGCAACTAAAGCCGCAGTAGAAGAAGGCATTGTTGTCGGCGGAGGAGTGGCTTTATTAAGAGTTGCTAAAGATTTAGAAAAAGTTGAAGTAGAGGGTGAAGAAAAAGTTGGTTTAGATATATTAAAAAAAGCCATTGAAATGCCTATTAGGCAAATTGCTACTAATGCTGGTAAAGATGGTTCAGTAATTGTAGATGAGGTTAAAAAGAATGAAAATACTAATTATGGTTATAATGCTAAAACAGATAAATTTGAGGATTTAGTAAAAGCCGGAGTTGTTGACCCAACCAAAGTAGTTCGTTCTGCTTTACAAAACGCTTCTTCTATTGGTGCTATGTTTTTAACTACAGAAGCGGTGGTAGCTGACTTACCAAGTAAAGATGGCGATAATATGTCTCCAATGGGCGGAGGAATGGGTATGCCAGGGATGATGTAATAAGGTCGTGGTTATTTTAAGTTTTATTATTTTAAGACGTTCTCTGTTATGAGGACGTCTTTTGATTTTATGGCGAAATTTTCAATTATCAATTTTTCTCTCGATGTCGAGGTCTCGATATCTCGAGACCGAGAGGCAATTTTAATTTCACCCTGTTAAATAATATCACAAGGTGATAATTTAACAGGGTTAATTATAAATGATTTAATTATTAATTTTTTATTTTATTGTTCATTGATTATTGAAAATTAAATGAAAATTATAAATTTTAAATTGTAAATTGATGTTAAATAATTTATAATGATAATAGCTAATAATTAGCTTAAGTTTTTATTATTAGAATAAAAATTATGCCTTTTTATCCTGACGAAGGTGAGGGTGAAGAAATAGAAATTGAGAATCAGTATGCTCTAAATTATAATTCTGATGTTGATAAAAAAAATCGCTCAGAAGATTTTTCTATTCCTGTTAAAAAAAATACCGAAGCCGAAAAAGTAAGGGGGCTAGACAAAGAAGAGTTAAGAAAAAAAATTGAAAGTTTCAGATTAAATCCAGAAAAAAAACAAGAAGATAAGGATTCTGACTCTTCAATTTTTGAACCTAAAAAAATAAGCATTGTTGAAGACCAAGACGGCGTACCAATGATAGAATCAGTTGATGATAAAGAAGAAATATTAAAAGATTCAGAATTAGTTTTTGACATCCATAAAGTGGGCGTGGAAGTAGAACAAAAAACCAGATTTGATAAAAAGAAAAAAATAGACAAAGATAAAATTAAGAAAGAATATGAATCAGAAACATTGGCTTGGTATATTAGGATTTCTCGCTGGCCAGTTTTTTTAATTGTTTTATTTCATGTTTTGATTTTATTTAGAAATTATTTTATAGGAGCTTCAAGTAAAATAGCAGAGTTAGCTTTAAAAATTTCTTGGATAGATAATTTAAAATGGGTTTGGGAAATAATAATATTTTTAATTCTTGCTTATATTATTGTTAAAAAAAGAAGACAATTACCGCGTATAGCTGGTTTTGCTGGCGCCTTTATAGGTTTTATGTCTGGGGTATTGATAGCGGTTATCAAATTATTCTGGTATCGAGAAATGTGGAATATATTTCATTTATCTTTAGAAGGAATTTTTATGGGCCTTACTGGATTATTGGTTGGGCTTTTAGCAGGTTCTATATTTTATGATGAAGAAGACTAAAGTGCTAAATTGTTGAATTGTTGTAGACCCCGAGTTTGTCGAGGGATTGAATTGTTTAGATTTATGATATTAATATAATAATTAAATAATTAAACAAAAAAATTATGGAAGAAAAAAAACCAGATGAAATTTTAAAAAAGGCCAATGAAATTTTTAAGAACAAAAAAATATTGGCTGCCCTAAGCTATATTTGGGTTTTATGTATTATTCCTTTATTATTCAGCCGAGATGAATTTGTAAAATTTCATGCTCGCCAGGGATTTGTTTTATTTATTATTGAAGTTGCTTTAGTTTTAGTAATTTGGATTCCGCTGATTGGTTGGCTCTTAGGAATAATAGTTGCTTTAGTTGCTTTAATAGGCATTTTAAAGGCCCTAAATGGAGAAAAATGGGAGATTCCTTATATTTATAACTTATCTAAAAAAATTAAGATATAAACACCCTCACCCCAACCCCTCTCCCTCAGAGAAGGAGAGGGGCTTTAAAAATAATTTTCAATGTAATGAATCGAACTAAGATAGTCGCTACCATTGGACCGGCATCGGCTAGTTATAAAGTTTTGAAAAAAATGGCTCAAGCAGGCATGGATGTTTGTCGGCTTAATTTTTCGCACGCTGCACACAAAGACCATTTAGAATTAATTAAGAATATTAAAAGAGTTAGAAAGGAATTAAATGTTCCTTTAACAATTATGCAGGATTTACAGGGCCCTAAGCTAAGAGTGGCTGATGTTGGTGACGACGGAATTCGGGTAGAAAAAAATGAAAAAATTGTTTTAGTTAATAAAAAAATTGTTAATTATCAGCTTTTAGTTGGTTCAGCAAATAAAATTATTCCAGTAGATTTTCCAGTGAATCAAATAGCAAAAATTAATAATCGAGTTTTGGTCCATGACGGTTTAATAGAATTGAAAGTCCAGAAGATAGCTAAAGATTTAGTTTGGTGTAGGGTAATTAGTCCGGGAATTATTTTTTCACACAAAGGAGTAAATATTCCTGGAAATAAAATTACTGATGATGTTTTAACAACTAAAGATAAAGAAGATTTAAAATTTGGCCTTAAACAAAAAGTTGACTGGATAGCTTTATCTTTTGTCCGTGACCCTCAAGATATTAAAAGTTTAAAAAAATTGATTCAAAAATATGATTCGCATTCCCTAGTGAAAATAATGGCTAAAATTGAACGACCAGAAGCAATAAAAAAAATAAATAAAATTATTCAAGAAGTAGATGGAATTATGGTCGCTCGCGGTGATTTAGGCGTAGAAATAGATATTGAGCGCGTACCAATTATTCAAAAAGACATTATTACTAAATGTATGAAATTAGGTAAGCCAGTGGTCGTGGCAACACAAATGTTAGAATCAATGGTAGAAAATTTACGACCGACCAGGGCGGAAGTTTCTGATGTAGCCAATGCAGTAATTGACCATACTGATGCTGTGATGCTTTCTGGTGAAACTGCTTATGGCAAATATCCAGTTGAGGCCGTGGAAATGATGAATAAAATTATCCAAAAGGCCGAAGATTCTCCTTATGATGACCTGATTGATGTTAAATTATTATCTAAATTAGAAGAGATTTTGGCCATTCCCGAATCAGTTAAAAATTTAGTTTTAAATACCAAAGCCAAGGCAATTGTAGTGGCGACTAATTCTGGATATTCAGCGCGAATGATTTCCCGTTTAAGGCCAGAAACCAGAATTATTGCTTTGGTTAATGACGAAATAATTAAAAGACAATTAAATTTATCTTGGGGTGTTTTTTCTTTAAATATGCCAAAGTGCAAGAACGTTTCGGAAATTATTGATAAGTCAATTAAATTAGTTAAGAAAAATAAATTAGTTAAAAAAGGAGATTTAATAGTGATTGTTACTGGACAGCCAGTAGGCAAGAAGAAGAATATGAATTTGGTTAAGCTACAGGAAGTAGAATAAAGACGTAAGTTATAAGCTTTAAGTTTTAATAAATATGAATCCCGTTAGATAATTTAATGTAAATATTAAATAATAAGATTTAACAGGGATATAATGAAAAATTTCAATTTAAAATAACAAATAATATCTAACGGGATGAATAAAAATAAAAAAAATATCCTATGGTTTAATGAGTTAAGCATTAAAGACATTCCTTTGGTTGGTGGTAAAAATGCTTCTTTAGGAGAAATGTATCGTAATTTGAAGCAAAAAGGAGTACCTGTTCCTAATGGTTTTGCGGTTACTGCTCAGGCCTATCGTTATTTTTTAAAACATAATAAATTAGACAAAAAAATTGAAAAGGCCTTACAAGGGTTAGATACAAATAAAATTTCAGATTTAAAAAAGCGAGGCAAAAAAGCGCGAGAAATTATTTTAAGTGGAAAATTTCCAGAAGATTTAGAAAAGGAAATTATTCAGGCCTATGAAAATTTAGCTAAATTTTACAAAATTTCAGCTTTAAATTTAGATGTGGCAGTGCGTTCTTCAGCTACGGCAGAGGATTTACCAGATGCTAGCTTTGCCGGACAACAAGAATCATATTTAAATATTCAAGGCGAATATGCTTTATTAGAGTCATGTAAACGTTGCATGGCTTCTTTATTTACTGACCGAGCGATTTCTTATCGGGTAGATAAAAAATATGATCATTTTAAAATTGCTCTTTCTATTGCTGTCCAAAAAATGGTTCGTTCAGATTTAGCTTCTTCCGGGGTAATGTTTTCTGTTGATACGGAATCGGGCTTTGAGGATATTGTAGTGATTAATGCCTCCTATGGTCTGGGAGAGTATGTGGTCAAGGGCGTGGTTAATCCAGACGAGTACCATGTTTATAAACCAACCTTAAAAAAGAAATTTAATTCCATTATTGGCAAGGACGTTGGTTCTAAAGAAAAAAAATTAATTTATGCAACCGGAGGCACGAGTAGCACACAAAGTTTAGAGGTTTCGGAAAAAGACCGTTTAAAATTTGTTTTAAATAATCAGGAAATAATGCAATTAGCTAAATGGGCTGTAATTATTGAAGAACATTACCAGAAGCCCATGGATATGGAATGGGCTAAAGATGGAAAAACCGACCAGTTATTTATTGTTCAAGCTCGTCCAGAAACTGTTACTTCTCAAGAAAATAAAAATGTTTTAATTGAATATTTTATCAAAAATAGACCTAAAGAAATTTTAACTGGTCAATCGGTTGGCAAAAAAATAGGTCAGGGAATTGTTAATATTATTAAAAATGTTGATGAACTGGGAAGTTTTAAAAATGGTGAAGTTTTGGTTGCTGAAATGACAGACCCGGACTGGGAGCCAGTAATGAAAAAGGCCTCGGCGATTATTACTAATTCAGGGGGTCGAACATGTCACGCCGCGATAGTTAGTCGGGAGTTAGGAATTCCTTGTGTTGTGGGGACTCAAGAAGCAATGACTAAATTAAAAAATAAGCAAAAAGTGACCGTGGATTGTTCACAAGGAGAAGAGGGCTATGTTTATCAGGGTTTAATTAAGTTTAGGGTAAAAAAAACAAATTTAAAAAATTTTAAAAAGCCCTCCAAAGTTAAAATAATGATGAATGTTGGTAATCCTCGTCAAGCGTTTCGGGATTCCATGCTTCCTAATGATGGAGTGGGTTTAGCCCGGCAAGAATTTATTATTTCTAATTATATCAAAATTCATCCTCTGGCTTTGCTCAATTTTAAAGAAGTTAAAGACAAAAAGGAACGAGATATTATTAATAAATTAACTGTAAATTATAAAACTAAGCCGGATTTTTATGTGGAAAAATTAGCTGAAGGTGTGGCTCGAATTGCGGCGGCGTTTTATCCTAAAGATGTAATTGTGCGTTTATCGGATTTTAAAACCAATGAATATGCTAATTTAATTGGCGGAAAATATTTTGAACCAGCAGAGGATAATCCGATGTTAGGTTGGAGAGGAGCTTCGCGTTATTATGATCCTAAATATGAACCAGCTTTTAGATTAGAGTGTCAGGCCTTAAGAAAAGTTCGTAATGAAATGGGCTTAACTAATGTAAAAATTATGGTTCCTTTTTGTCGAACCATTGTTGAAGGAAAAAAAGTTTTAAAAATTATGGCTAGCGAAGGTTTGAAGAGAGGAGCCCTGAACCATTCGCTCCGCTCAGGTACAGGGCTAGAAATTTATGTAATGTGTGAAATTCCGGCAAATGTTATTTTAGCTAAAGAGTTTTCCCAAATATTTGATGGTTTTTCAATTGGTTCTAATGATTTAACTCAATTAGTTTTAGGAGTGGACCGGGATTCTTCAGTAGTAGCGCATATTTATGATGAACGAAACGAAGCAGTTAAAAAATTGATTAGACAGGTAATTAAAGTAGCTCATCAAAATAAACGTAAAGTTGGTATTTGTGGTCAGGCCCCGTCAGATTTTCCAGATTTTGCTCAGTTTTTAGTCCAAGAAAAAATTGACAGCATATCTTTAGTTCCTGATTCAGTGGTGAGTACAATTATTAAGTTAAATAAGATTAAATAAGGCATGAAGAAGATGAGATACATAGGTAACACTCTAAATTTACCAAAATCATTAATTT
>CAZAOE010000008.1:0-43771 GCA_964486685.1 uncultured Gammaproteobacteria bacterium | reverse complement strand
TTATTTAATAATGCTTTGTTTAAAAAGGGATTGACTTAATTTATAGGTATATTTTTATTTTTAATAAAAAATTTAGTTGGGGCGCCCAACGGGAATCGAACCCGTATCACGAGAATCACAATCTCGCATATTAGCCATTATACGATGGGCACCATAATAAAATTTTCTTTACCTATAAACAAAAAATCGCTTTATTAGCGATATTTGACCTCAAAGTAAAAATGATTGCAGCTATTTACCCGAGGTCATTTCCATGATGAGCATCTAATCTTTTAAGCATTAATTTATAACCACCCTTACCCTGATCTAACCATTTAGAAATTCGAGCGACAGTAGTAGAACTTAAACCTGTTTTTTTTTCAATCACAGAATAAGAAACCTTATCAGCCAACATTTGAGCTACTTGCCATCTTTTAGAAAATTCTAAAATTTCCTGTTCAGTTAACAGGTCACGAAAAAACTTCTGGGCTTCATTTATGTTTTTTAAACCCAAAATGGTTTGATATAAATTTTTTGTGTTTTTATTCATAAATATTACTTTACTTAACTAAACCACTTTATCTAACTAAAGTATAACTTATTAAAAATATTTGTCAAGCACACCTGTGGATAACTAAAACAATTTTGAATTTTGAATCTAAACCATTCGTATAATATTTGTATTATTAGTATAATTAGTATATTAGCATTATAATATTCGTATATGCGAATCAATAAATTTTTAGCACAATGCAATCTGGGCTCTCGACGCAAAGTTGAAGAGTTTGTTAAAAATGGCCAAATTATAGTCAATGGAAAAATTTGTACTAATCTTGGAACTCAAATTACTGACCAAGATATTGTAAAATTCCAAAATCAAATCATTAAACCAAGTCAAGAAAAAATTTATTTAGCTTTAAACAAACCCCAAGGGATTTTGGTTACTAAAAAAGACACCCACCAAAGAGATACTATTTATAAATTACTTCCTAAAAAATACCAACACTTAAAATATGTTGGACGCTTAGATCTAAATTCTGAAGGACTTTTGCTTTTAACTAATGATGGTGATTGGGCCAATCAAATTACTCATCCTAGATATAAACTACCCAAAACCTATGAAGTTATTCTCAATAAACCCTTAAATCAAAATCAAATTCAAAAATTACGAGATGGAATTATGATTGAAAACAAAAAAACACTCCCCGCCCAGGTCAAGGAAATAAGTAAAATGAAATTAAATATTACTATACTTGAAGGACGAAAAAGACAAATTAGATTAATGATTCAAGCCGTTGGTTCTGGAATCTATAATTTGAAAAGAATTCAAATTGGAAAATTAGAACTTGGTGGTTTAGCTTTAGGAAAATATAAAATAATCAGACCTCAAAGCTTGACTTAATTTTTTATTATGATAAAATAATTTGAAAATAAAACATTAGCCGTCCTACGCACAAGGCTTCTGATAGCAAGGAGAAAAAAATGAATGCTAAAAAAGAAAAAAATAAAAAAATCCATCTTCATGGAGATGGAAGAAAACCCAAATCACCAGCTCCAGAAACAGTACATCCTGATTTGAGAATGGGAAAAAATAATATTCATAAAAAAAACCAGATACGTTCTGATTTTTTTCTTTTATTTAAAAATTATTTTAAAATAAAATCTTCTAAATTTTTACGAATTCTCTTTTTGGGTTCTTCGTCAGGATAACCAAAAACAATAGCATAAGGTATAAAATAATTAGCAGGTAAATTTAAAACCTGTTTTATTTTTTCTTTTTCCATAGAGCCGATATAACAAGAACCTAGACCCAATTCTGTGGCTTGTAAAATCATAAAGGCAGAAACAATACCCATATCCCGCGAAGCTTTTAAATTAGCATCTGCCTGACTCACTGGTCCATAACTCTCATTGTAAAAATCCAAATCTGCACAACAAATAATAATTACTGGCGACTGATAAACAAAATCTTGTTTAAAAATATTTTTTTCTTTTAATTTTTGTTTATCTTCCTCACTCTTAATAATATAAAACTTTTGCGGTTGAGTATTTCTACCAGTTGGCGCCAAACGACCTGCTTCTAAAATTTCCTGAATTAAATCATCAGCAACTTCATCTACCTTGTATTGCCTAATGCTACGTCTTGTTTGAATAGCTTGTTTTACGTCCATAAAATTTTAATTAAAAATAAAAAATCAAATTACTATCATCTATTGTCTATTGACTAATTACTAACAACTGACCTTCCAGCCACATAGCCAGTAGAAAAAGCTGCTTGTAAATTATAACCACCGGTTTCAGCATCCAAATCAATGACCTCACCGGCAAAAAATAAGCCTGGAATTAATTTAGATTCCATGGTCTGGGGATTAATTTGTTTTATGTCAACTCCTCCGGAAGTAATAATTGCCTGGAAAAAATCATCCAAACCAAATATTGTAAATCTAAAATTTTTTAATAAATCAATTAAATTATTTATTTCTTTTTTATTTAAGTGTTTAATTTTTTTGTCCTCATCTATGTCGCCTAATTTTAAAAATATTGGAATCAATTTGCTGGGCAAAAGCAATTTTAACAAATTTTTATAAATAATATTCTGCTCATTCATTTCCCTTCTAATCCGTTGCGTTAATTGTTCTGAATTTAAAACTGGCTTTAGGTCAATAGATAAAAACAAATTAAAAAAATCTTCTCGACAAATATATTTACTTAAAGATAAAATAATTGGACCTGACACTCCTCGGTCCGTAAAAAGCATTTCTCCAAAACGAGATTCTATTATTTTACTATTTTTAATAATTTTGGCCTCTACATTTTTCAAAGACAAACCCTCTAAATCATTTATCCGGTCCTCTTTAACTAAAATAGGCACTAAAGATGGTTTAAGCTCTATAACTTTATGTCCCAATTTTTTAATAATTTCAAAAATCTCTCCACTGGATCCAGTTCCTGGATAAGATTTTCCACCAGTGGCAATAATAACTTTATCAGCTATAAATTCTGAACTTTGAAACTTTAAAATAAATCCCTCATCAAATTTAGAATTTGGTGATGGGATAAATTTATCTTTTAAAACTCTAATATCCTTTAATTCTTTATTTATTTGAATTTCAACCTGAGCTTCTTTTAAATATGATTTTAAGATATCTAAAACATCATGAGCAGAATCACTTTTTGGAAAAACTCGCCCTCCCCTTTCATGATTAAACTCTAAACCCTTTTTTCTAAAAAAATTTAATAAATCTTCATTAAAAAATTGAGCAAAAGCCGAAAATAAAAACTTAGAATTTTTTCCAAAAGCTTGAATAAATTTTTTAACATCTGGTTCTTGATTTGTAATATTACATCTCCCCTTGCCGGTGATTAATAATTTTTTACCCAATCCTGAATTTTTTTCAAACAAAAGGACTTCTGAATTTTTATCAGAAGCTTGAATTGCAGACATCATTCCCGCTGGTCCGCCCCCAATTACGGCTATCTTTGTTTTATTACCAACCATTATATTAAATTATTAATTATTTTTAAAATATCATCTGGATTATGGGCAATATTTTTTATCTTAAGCTTCTTTTTGTCATATCCCCAGCCATAACTTACAATGACAATATTGTTATCATCTAAGCCAATCTTTTTAGCAATATTATAATCAATAGTTCTATCACCAATTGAAATAATTTCTTTTTTTGTAAAATTATTATCTTTTAAAATATTTTTTATAATCTCGCTTTTTTTAATTTTATGGTCTGCTCCACAATAAATTTTTTTAAAATATTCTATTAACTTATAGTTGCTTAGCTTTTCAAACACCTCTTGTTTATATGAAGCTGAAACTAAAAATAATTTATATTTTTTACTTAAATTAATAATTACCTTTTTTATATTATTAAATAGTTTATGATTTTCTTTCACGATTTCGTTTTTATATATTTCACTGGTTTGATTAAAGTATTGCTCTTTTATCCCTAAATTTTTTAAACACTCTTTATAATTATAGCCATACGCTTTTCTAAATTGTTCTATTTCTTGGGGGCATTCAACATTAAACTTATTGCATATTTTTTTATATACTTCAAAAACACTTGGAAATGAATCCACTATTACTCCGTCGTAATCAAATAAAATTGCCTTGATGTCCATATAAATTAAATTTATAAGGTTATGGCTATTCCTGCTTGATCATCTCGATCACTAAATCGGGGAAAACGCCAACAATAAGGATCTAATTTTGTTAAATCATTTATATATTTACTCCAACCCACCAGACCTTTATCTAAAAATAGCTCTACTAATTTATCAAAATTATCATTTTTCCGCGGATCTTCTTTGGGAACTATCAAACCATCGGTAAACAAAAGAATATGGCGAACATTTTCTAATTTCTCGTTTCCCTGTTTTGAAAAATTAATTGCCCCTAATTCTCCGTCTAAAACACCATAATCAATATTCATCCTTTTCCTGTTCGCAGCTAATTCTTTTTTTAATTTGCTCTTAATGTCTTTTTCTTTCTGTTTAGCTATTTCTCTCCATAAAACTAAAGTTTCTTTATCATGATCATAATTATCAACTAAAAGCTTATAAGTACTGTCCTTGAAAATAATCAATATCAAACTATCTGATACTTGAATCCAATCAAAAGAATCAAAATTAATTTTTATAACCGCAAGTGTGGTGGCCCATAAATTTATTTTGTTTTTCAAATTCACTTTTCTATTTTTCATCTCCAACCTTAATTGATTATTGGCTTTTTTAAATAAATTGCATAAATTCGAATCATTTTTTTGAAAAACTTCTTTTGCTATATGAGAAGCCAAAAAACCTCCAGTCTTTTCTTCTTCATAGGTCAAACTATTTGAACTAGAAGCTCCATCAAAAACACCAAAAACATCATCGCCTATTAAGACGGCATCCTCATTTAATTTTTTAGTCCCTTTTTTTAATAAATAATCAACTTGCATTAAATCTAAAATTATAAATTTAATTCGTAATTCGCACTCCCTACTCCTTACTTCTTAATACTTACTCCTTACTTCTTGCCTCGCCGACCCGTCCTCCGAAGCGGATGCGCAGGGGGAAGCCTTGGCGAAGGCGGGCTTAATGCTTACTATCTTCTTACTTTTCGTAATATCCGGCTCGCGGTCATAATATGGCTTTATAAAATCTTTGCCAAATTTTAATTTACTTAACCCTAAATAATCCTCTTTATTTTTTAATTCTAAATTATCAACGCCAACTACGGGAATATTTAAAGCAAAGCTTAAAGTATTGGCCAAGACAATTCCTAAACGAACTGCAGTAAATGAACCTGGTCCCCTATTAACGACTATTCTACTAATATTACTCAATTTGATTTTATTCTTTTTTAAAAAAGAATCTAATAAAAATAACGCCTGTTCGGATTGTTTTAGTCCTGTATTTTTTTGTAATAAAAAAACTTCCCTATCTTTAATAATAGCGAATTCTATATTTTCCCTCTGACTAGTGTTGATATAAAGAATCATTTGGATAAATTATTGTCTAAGCCCAATTTATCAATTACTATAATTTTTTTATTTTTTAGAATACTATATAAAAATTTATCAGTCATATTTTGTCGATATTTAAATTCCTTCATATCCATAATAGTATAATTAATATCTTCAATAAATTCATTAGACATGATATTAACAATTTTTTCTACTTCAACCTTAGATGGCTTGCCAATTATTAAAATATCGGTCAGGGTTTCTTCTTTTAAATCTACAAAAAAGCCAGTTAAAACTAAATATTTAACTCCAGATAATTTTTTAAATTTATTAATATACAATTTTTCAATAAAAAAACGGGATTTAATAACTAAATCTTTTAATTCTTTAAAAAGGGGGAATTTATGATTTAAAAAATAATATTTTTTATTATTGTCTGCTTCTGATTTTACTAACCCAAAATTTTCTAAATTATCTAATTCTCTACGTACGGAATTTATTCTTTCATCAATTAATCTAGTAATCTCCCTCACAAAAAACCTATCCTGGGCTTTAGTAAAAAACATCCTCAGAATTTTTGTCCTAGTTTTTGAACCAAAAAGTTGATCAAGCATAAAGGTTAGTTACAAGTTACAAGTTACAAGTCGCAAGTTTTAAAAAACTTGTAACCTTCAACCTTTAACTTTATACTTTCCTCTTTTTATAGTATAATATTTTTAGTGATTAAACAAGATTAAAAAATCTATATTTAAATTTTAAAAATTGGTAATATTGAATTTAATCTTTTAAAATGCATAATTTCTAAAATCAATGAAATATATTCTCAAAACCAGCAAGCTCTTAATTAATTCTAAACAGGGATTAAATAATGTTTTTATTTACACTGGCTCTCCTCATGAAAATCAAAAAAACAAAGGCAAATTAATTATCATGATAGAACTTCCAGAAGAAACTGAAAATCCCCAGGATTTAAGCAATTTAATTATTCAAAAAATTCACAAACTTTATTATGATTCCCCGCTTAATGAACAAGAAGCTATCTTAGAAAATATTTTAGAAGAAGTTAATGAAAACATTCCCTTAATAACTCAAGTAGACAATGCTTGGCTAAAAAAAATTAATGCTGTGATAGCTATAATCTATAGACAAGAAGTTTTTTTCTCGCCCCTAGGTAATGTATCGGCCTGGGTAACTAGTGAAAATAAATTAATCAATATCTTTGATTATTTAACATCAGACATAGATGAACCAAAAATTGACAAAATATTTACCAATATTTTAAGTGGAAATATAGAGCCCCAGCAATTACTGATGTTTGCCACAAATACCATCTTCAATTATTTATCCAAAGACCAGGTATCAAAAATTATTATTAATAATGAACCAGCTGGGTTAAGTTTAAAACTAAAAGAAGAACTCTATAAAATAGAAAATAAAAATTTCTGCCTAACCGCCATTAAACTTTCTCCTTATATTAAAAAAAGGGAAGCCATTAATGAAAACAATTTTACTAATCCTACAAACGAACCTCGAGGAAAAATAAATATTAATATTAGTTCTCAACAATCTATTGATGAATTATTAAAATCTCAAAAAATTACTGAGGATATATTAAAAAAGGGTAAGAGTAGAATTCAAAAACAAGAAAAAATAAAAGTTCCCAGCCCAGAGGAAACAAAAACAGAAATAAAATCTGAAATTAAAAAAATACCTCGTTCCAATAAAAATTTTCAAAAATTAAACAAGCCAATAACAATAAATTTTAAAAAATATTTTCAAATTATTTATCAAAAGATTTTATCTTTGTATTTTGCGGTAATATCTGCAATAAAAAAACTTAAAAAGCCGTCAAAGCCAAAACTGCAAAAAATTAATCATGATAATAAAAAATTAAAATTTCCAATTTCTTTAATATCCTTTAAATCCCCTCTTTCTAAAAACAAAATAATTATCATTTCTGCCGCTATATTATTATTGGGCTTTACTATCGGAACTATAATTATTCAAAATAATAAAAAGCTTGCCGAAGAAAAAACGCTCTATGAACAAACCCTGCAAGATATTGAAGAAAAACAAGAAGAATATGATTTGCTTTTAATTTATAAAAATGAGGGTCAGGCCAAAGAAAAATTACAAGAAATATCAGAATTAATTAATAAATTACCGCAAAAAACAACAGAGCAAAAAGAAAAATACAATAAAATATTAGACCAGTTCACGGAAATTTTTAATGAAGTAAGAAAACTAAATACAATTAAAAATCCAGAGATATTTGCTGAATTAAATTTTAAAGCCAATAAAATAGTTAAACATGGTAATAATTTAATCATCGCCGGACCTAATTCTGACCAATTAGCAAATTTAGATTTAAAAACTAAAGAAATAAAAAACCTAAACATAGCCAATATCAATTACGAAAACATAAAAGTTTTTGAAAAAAATGAAAACTTTCTTTATGGTCTAGAAGATGATGATAAGGTTATTAAAATTGATTTAGATAAAAACGAAGGTAAAAAAATTGAAATCACCCATCATCCTAATTATATTCAGGCCGATGATATAACCATGTACAATAGTCGGATATATGCTTTAGACAAACAAAGCAATCAAATATATAAATATAATCAAGGAACAGAAAATTTTGGTAAAGGAGAGTCCTGGATAAATGATAATACTCCAGTTCAAAATGCTACCAGCATTACTATAGATGGTAATATTTATTTAGGAACAAGCACTGGGGAATTAATAAAATTATATACTGGAGCAAGGGCTGATTTTCAAATGGAAGAAATAGATCCTCTTGTTGAAAATATAAATAAGGTATTTACTGATCTTACTATTCAAGAAATTTATCTCCTGGATAATAATAGTAAAAGATTAATTATTATCAATAAAAAAGGTGAATTAATAAATCAATATTATTTTCCAACTTTATCTAGTATGGACAATTTTGTAGTAGACGGAGCTGCCAAAAAAGTATATATCCAATCTGAAAATAAAATAATAGTTCTAGATATTAGCCAAAATTAAAAAACCTTATCAATTATTTTGTTCGAAAAATAAAAAAATCCCATCAAATCAAAATCAATGAGATTTTTTATATTTAAGAAAATGCTTATTTCAAAGTAATCTTGGCTCCGGCCTCTTCTAGGGCCTTTTTAGCTTCGTCGGCTTTGGCTTTGTCAACTCCTTCTAAAACTATTTTAGGAGCGCTATCAGTAATGTCTTTGGCTTCTTTAAGACCTAAATTAGTTATAATTCTAATGGCCTTAATCACAGCAATTTTATTAGCACCAGTTTCTGTTAATTCAATGTCAAAAGAAGTTTTCTCTTCTGCAGCGCCGGCTTCGGCACCAACTGCACCTGGCATAGCTCCCATCATCATTGGAGCGGCAGCAGAAACACCAAATTTATCTTCCAAAATTTTAACCAATTCTGAAAGATCTAAAACAGACATTTTTTCAATTTCTTCAACAATTGACTTAAATTTTTTAGGAACTTCTACCTTGTCCGCCGAAGCCTTGGAAAAGGCGGATTCTTTTTTAACTTCTTCTTTTTTTGGCTCAACTTTAGCTTCCTCTTTTTTGGGTTCAGCTGGAGGAGTTACTAATTTTTTTTCCTCTTGAGCTTCCTCGACTTTTTTGTCTTTTTCTTCAGTCATAATTTTAATTGTTTAATTGTTAAATTGTTTAATTGTTAATTGATTTCTTGGTTTTTTGCCTGCCCTCCGCAGCCTTCTTGATCTCCGAAGTTTTCTTGACCCCCATAGTTTTAACGAAGGGGGTAACGAAGGAGATGGCGAAGGAGGGATTTTTAAACCTTCTGCTTTATACTTTTAACTTTTAACTTTCTCTATTGCTTTTAAGACATTTACTAAGCCACGAGTATTACCACTCAAAACATTAGCAAAACCAGAAATTGGACTCTTTAAGGCTCCTACAAGTTTTGACAATAATTCTTCTTTAGATAAAAGTTTTGCTAATTCCTCAACTTGGACTTTATCAACAAATTTATCTTCTAACCAACCAGCGTGGATTTCTAAACCCTCATTACCTTTAGCAAATTCTGCTAAAATTTTAGCTGCTGAAACTTCGTCTGAACTATAAGCTAAACTTAAATTGCCCCTTAATTCGTTAATTAGGCCTTCGTCTAAGTTGTCTTTTAAAGCCAATTTTAATAATGTCTTTTTAATAACCCTGTAAAAAACACCCTTGGCTCTTAGTTTGCTTCTTAGGGCCTGAATTTCAGACACGGGCAATTTATCGTAAGAACTTAAAACTACTGATTTTGCATCAGCAAACTTGTCTTTTATTTCTTGCAATGCTTCTTTTTTTTGATCTTTGGTTTTGGCCATTGTATTAATAGGTTAATTGTTTAATAGAATAATAGATTAATTGTTTTGCTAATATTAATTCATATATTACCCGCCATAATTTTATAAAAATTAAGGCGGGATTAGTATCAATTTATTCGTATTATTAGTATAAAAAATCTATGGTTTCCCATAGACACAAATAAAAACAAAAAAATGTTTATATTTCCTCGGCAGGTAATTAAGCCCTGAGCGAAATCAAGCTAAGCTTGACAAAGTCGAAGGGCACCTACTATCTGTGGAAAACTTATAAAATAAGTATAACAGGATATAAAAAAATGTCAACACTATTATTCAATTCTCAATTTTCAATTTAAAATTTTCATTTAATGAACAAAAAATTAAATGAACACTTGTCCTCCGAAGTTCAAAGAACGAAGGAAAAATAAATCAAATTGTTTTCTTGATGTCTTGATTTTTGGATTTCTTGTTAATTGTAAATTGAATATTGTCATATTGATCATTAAATTCAAATTGAAAATTGGTTATTGATAATTAAAATATACCTATTTACCACAACATTTTTTGTACTTTTTTCCTGAACCGTCCCTCAACTTCGTTCTCTCAATAAACTCGAGAACTTCGTTCGGGATGTCGCTCACACTACTTAAAACAAATTCTATTTTCCACAACAATTTTTATATTTAATTGGCGTTCCGTCTTCTTTTGTCGCTCCACATGGGCAAGGATCATTCCGGCCAACTTTATGACCAAATTTCTTAATTTCTTCATTTTTCAAAATAGTTTTAGTGTGAGTTTCTGTGTTAGCGGCTTGTTTCATTTTTTGAGAAACAAAATCCCCAGAAACATTATTAAACGGCTGATTTAAACTTTGAGTAGGATCATTGGTAATAATATTCTTATTGCTTAAATTAGAAGCTATATTTGCTGCTGGAGCAATTTTAAAAATAGTATAGGCCACTTGATTTTGAATATTATTTAATAAAGCCACAAATAAATCATATGACTCCTTTTTATAAACCACCAAGGGGTCAGCTTGGGCATAAGCCCTTAAGCCAATACCGGCCCTCAAATAACTAATATTATCTAAGTGTTCTATCCATAAATTATCTATTGTTTTTAAAAGAATACCTTTTTCAATCTGCGCAATAGGATTTTCAACTCCACTTAATTCTTGAACAGATTCTAGGGCACCTTTTAATTGAGAATATCTATTCTTAGCTAACTCTAAAATATAATTAATAATTTTAGTTCTTTTTTCTGCCTCAGATAATTTACCTTTACTATTTCCATTTGCTAAGTTTTTTATTTCTTTAACTTCCGGTTCAGACAAAGTAAACATTGTCTTGATGGTTTCTATAATTTCCTGAATATTCCAAACCGTACCTGATTCAGAAGCAGTATGAAAAGAAACCACTTCCGAAATTTCATTTTCAATCAATTCTAAAATATAATCACTCAAGTTATTATAATCCTTAATTTTATCCCCAGCTGCTAATTTCAAAATATCTTTTCTCTTTTTATAAATTAGGCCTCTTTGCTTATTAATAATATCATCATACTCCACCAAATGCTTTCGCACATCAAAATTATAACCCTCTACTCTAACTTGAGCTCTTTCTACTGATTTAGTAATTAATTTATTTTCAATCGGCATATCATCTGGAAGCCCCAAGGTATTCATTAAGGACTTCATGCGGTCTGAACCAAAAATTCTCATTAAATCATCTTCCATAGAAATATAAAATTGAGAAGAGCCAGGGTCTCCTTGCCGGCCAGAACGACCTCTTAATTGATTGTCAATTCTTCGAGATTCGTGCCTTCCTGTTCCTAAGACATGCAAACCACCAGCTAATTTAACCTTTTCGTATTCTGCTTTATCAAAAGGATGGCCCCCTAAAATAATATCTACTCCTCTACCGGCCATATTAGTAGCCACTGTAACCGCTCCTAATTTACCGGCTTGAGCAATAATCTCAGCTTCTTTTTCGTGCTGTTTAGCATTTAAAAGATGACAAGCAATGCCCTCCCTTGTTAATAATTCTCCCAAAATTTCATTTTTCTCAATAGATATAGTACCAATTAAAACCGGTTGCCCACGTTGATTTCTTTCTTTAACGTCTTCGATAATGGCCTTAAATTTTCCTGCTTCAGCTTTATAAATTTTGTCATTTAAGTCCTTTCTGATGACTGGTCTATTGGTTGGAATAATATTAACCTCTAAATTATAAATTTTAGCAAATTCCTCGGCTTCGGTAGAGGCCGTACCAGTCATGCCAGATAATTTATCATACATTCTAAAATAATTTTGAAAAGTAACTGTAGCCAAAGTTAAGCTCTCTCTTTGAACATTCACTTTTTCTTTAGCTTCAATGGCTTGGTGGATTCCTTCTGAATATCTTCGACCTGGCATCAAGCGACCGGTAAATTCATCTACAATAATAACTTCCCCGTCTTTAACAATATAATCCTTGTCTTTTTTAAATAAAAGGTCAGCTTTTAAAGAGGCCTCTAAATGAAAAATAGTATTAAAGTCGGCTTTAGCCCAAGGGTCTTCGTTTAATTTTTGAGCGATAACATTTTGCCCTTCTTCTGTAAAAGTAACTGAACGCATTTTTTCGTCAATATTATAATCTTTATTTTCTTGTAAACCCTTAACCACTTGAGCAAAGGTTCTATATTTATCCGTAGATTCTACATCTGGAGAGCTAATAATCAAAGGCGTCCGGGCTTCATCAATTAAAACCGAGTCAACCTCATCAATAATACAATAATAAAATCCTCTTTGACTTAAATCTTTTAAAGAGGGCTGCATATTATCCCGCAAATAATCAAAACCAAACTCATTATTAGTTCCATAAGTAATATCTGCTGCATAGGCCTCTTGGCGAGAAACGGGCTTTAAATAATCTTCCTCAATGCCAATATTTCTAGCTTGACCTTCTGCTTCTTTGTTTTGAGAATCGTCATATAAATAAGAGGCTTCGTGTTCAATGGCCCCAACGCTTAAGCCCAAATAATTATAAATTTGCCCCATCCAGACACAATCTCTTTTAGATAGATAATCATTCACGGTAATTAAATGCACTCCTCGGCCAGTTAAGGCATTAAGATACATAGACAAAGTCGAAGCCAGTGTTTTTCCCTCACCGGTTTTCATTTCGGAAATTCGGCCTTGATGTAAAATAATGCCAGCTAAAAGCTGAACATCATAATGTCTTTGTTTTAAAGTTCTTTTGGCCGCTTCTCTAACCATAGCAAAGACCTCAGGCAATATTTCATCCAGATTTGTTTTTTCATTTTGCAAGTCCTCTTGAAATTGTTTAGTTTTTTTTCTTAAATCCTCTTGGCTCAATTTTTCAAAATCCTTTTCTAAAGAATTAATTTGCTCAACCAAGGGCTGTAAAGATTTTAAATATTTTTCATTTGGATCTCCAATTAATTTTGAAAATATACCCATATATATCAATTTTAAATTTTCAATTACCAATTCTCATTTAATAATCAATATAACAATTTGAAATTAGTTATTCGAAATTACCTGCCTGCCGGCAGGCAAGGATATTCGCAATAGAGATTTGAAATTTGAAAGTAGTTAATTCCGAATTTCTAATATCTAATTTCAATTACTATTTTCTATTTTCGACTTTACCCTGAACCGATAACTGGTTCAGGGTGAACGATTTTCAAATTAGTATAAATTGATTATTGAATAATTGAAAATTAAATGAAAATTGTTAATTGGTTATTAGTAATTGAAAATCTTAATGCTTCTTTATTTTATCTTTAACTCTAATGATCTGTCTTTGAATCTTGTCTTTAACCTGGTCTATGGCTGAAATAATGTTCTCTGTTTCTACGACTGCCCGAATTAATTTTTTATCATAAGCCAATTTAATATTCACTTCTGCCCGATAAACATCGCCCTTTTTATGATGAGTGTTTTTAGACAAATCAACCTGACAATCAATAATTTGCGACTCATATTTTTCTAAACCACCTATTTTTTCTTGAACATGGTTTTTAATTTGATTGCTTAGCTCAATATTTTTGGAATAAAATTGAATGTGCATAAATTTAAATTATTTCTAAACTAAACTAATACTATCATAAATTTTAATAAGTTCAAATATTTAACCTAAATTTAATTTGACAAAAATTTTTAATGAGCTACTTTATAGATAGAAATAAAAAAATATTATGGAGGACCAATGTCTAATGTAGATATTTCAAAATGGATTTTTATTAGTGGCACCTCTAACCACGACTTTGATGAAACGGTTAGAAAACAATTAAATCAACTTTTAATTGGGGAATTCTTGGGTAAATCTCCTCAAGAAATAATTAACGAGCGTTTTCCTAAAATTATTAAATCTGGATCAGAAGAACACCTAACCCCTAAAACAATTCAAAAAATTAAAGATGCTTTAATGGGACAATTAATAGAAGCTGAACATCAAAATCATATCGTCAAATGGAATCACCTTGACATGAGAAGATTTCCGGACGGAGAACCCGCTTTTATGATTTATGACTATGAAAAAATTCCCGGAAAAAAATGTTATAATTTTTCAAAGCATTTATGACCTTCCTTATGAAAATCAAACTATTGATCTTATTTGGGCCTGTAAAAAGCAATATGAAGCTAAAAAAGTCATACTTGTAGCCCCCTTTTTTCGCTTTAGAAGACAAGATCATCCAGAAATAAAAAAAGAAATAAACAGGAATCTCCGCTTTTGTGAAAACTTAAGAAGTAACGGCCTAGATGAAATCATTTTATGTGAAATCCACTCTCAGCAGACAATCAAAAATCTCGAAAAACAAGGAATTGTAGTTCATCATATTAAACCTCACGCACTATACGCTAAAAATTTACTACCCATTATAGAATTAAGTAAAACAGCGGGTAAAAATATTTTTCTTTATTCCCCTGACAAAGGTAGTGTACCCCGAGCTGTGTCTGTGGCTAGAGAAATTAAAAAATTAGGTCATGAAATTTCCGTTTCTGTTACTTTTAAAAACAGAATCAATGGTAGCCAAACTGAAATTACAGAAAACCAAATAGAATTAAAAGAAATTCAAGCAGTATATCCAGATGTAAAAATATTCGCCACCGATAAAAGAATTGAAGATTCAATATTGATTGCGATAGAAGATGAGTTAGCTACAGGCGGTACTGCTAAAACTAATGGTATAATGCTCAGAAACGAATTCAGGGTTTATGGATTAATTTTCATAGCTGCTCATCCCGTATGTACCTGGGGTTGGAAAAGCAAATTCATAGATGAAACACCCTTTAGACCAATTCTCTTAGCCAATAAAACGATCATCGGTATTAAATTTGGAAATACCATCCTTAGACACTATGAAAAAAGAACCAAGAAAGTAGAAAATATTAATTTTGGTAGTTTGTTTGCCGAAGAAACTTTAAAGCTAATAATTCAATAATAAAAACACCCGTTGTTCTGCAACGGGTTTTTTATTACAACCTACAAGCTACAACCCATAACCTAAAACCCTATATACTGTACTTCCTCTTCCAGCTCAATCCCATACTTATCTTTAATCTTTTCTTTTACATAATCAGACAAATTTATAATATCTTCAGCTGTGGCTTGGCCAGCATTTATTAAAAAATTAGCATGCTTTTCAGACATTTGTGCTCCGCCAATTTGATAGCCCTTTAAACCAGCTTGTTCTATTAAAAAAGCCGCCGGGATTTTTTGATATTTTTCAAAACGTCTCATTTCTTCACTATTAGCTAACTTTTCTATTCTAACTTTAAGTTCATTTGTTAAATCTATATTTTTAAACCAAGAACCAGCATTGGGCATATTTAAAGGATGGCCCTGGGCTCTTTGTAGAATTCTTTGTTGAATTAATTCTTGACTAACTTGAATATTCTCTTGGGTTAAACTTATTTGTGCTTGTAAAATAATATGCTGACTGTCTTTAAAAATGCTCTGACGATATTCAAAAACACAATCTTTTTTTTCTATCCAAACAAATTCATTATTTTGATTTAAAACCTGCACTTGAATAACAATGCTTCCCATGTCTTGTCCATAAGCTCCGGCATTGCCATAAATTGCTCCGCCCACTGTTCCAGGAATACCAGCTAAAAATTCCTGACCAGTAAAACCTTTTTCTAAAGAAAAATTTACAAAGTTTAAAAGCACTACTCCAGCATCAACTTTAAAAATACCATCATCTAACAATTCAATATTCTTATTATTCAATTTAATTATTAAACCATCAAATCCGTTATCATTAACCAAAAGATTAGAACCACCGCCAATAATTTTAAAATCAATACTGCTCTGCTTACAAAATTTAACCACTTCTTGTAGTTCTTTTAAATTACTAATTTCTAAAAAATACTTTGCTGGTCCACCAATTTTAAAAGTAGTCAAATCAGCTAGATTATAATCTGTTTTAATATTAGGAAATTTTTCTAATAATTTATTCATATTTTTAAAAAAGATCGAGGCCGAACTTCAGACCCGCTTCGCCAAAGCGAATGCGAGGCGAGGGGGAGGTTATATTATGGCTTTTATAAAAATTATTTTTGTTAATCTTTAACCCCTCTGTATCTCCCCTTGGTAAGGGGAGAATAATTCATTAGCATATTAGTATCATTAGTATAACAATGAATAAAACAAAAATAAACCTTGACACAATTCTAAAACTATGCTATGGTTATATGTTCAGTAAAAAATTAGTATCATTAGTATAATTTATTAGTATTATTAGTAAACATTTGTATATTGGCATCGGTTATTAGTATTTAGAATAGTACGGGAGATTACCGCAACTATAATTATATAAAGGCGGCTTTAAATCTCCTCTACTATTTTGGAGATTAATAAAAATCCACAAAATAGATTGTGGGTTTTTCTTTTTTATTCAAAATCTCCCTCACCCTAGCTCGCTGAGCTCGCTTTCCCTCTCCCTCTCAGAGGGAGAGGGTGCTATAAACTCGAGCAACGCGAGTAGTTTATAGCGGGTGAGGGTGAAAAACATAATGCCTTGCAAAATTATCAATATCTCCAGCGCCAATAATTAAAATCACAGCATCTTGATAATTTTCTAACTGTTTTTTAATTTTTTCATAAGAATCTAAATAATAAATATTCTGACCTTGTTTTTTCTTAATCTCGTGAGCTAAATCTTCCGAGGTTTTGCCAGCCGAACTTCTGCGACCGGCCACTTCGTAAATTGGATATAAAATTACTTCGTCAGCATTTTGAAAACTATCTAAAAAATCATTAAATAATTTTTGAGTTCTATCTTCTTGATGCGGTTGAAAAACAGCCACTATTTTTTTATCTGGATAAAACTCTCGCGCCCCTTTTAATACTGCTTTTAATTCTGCTGGATGATGAGCATAATCAGAAATAATTAGGTTGGTATTCCACTCCCCTATTATTTCAAACCTGCGCCAAAGACCTTGAAATTCTTTAATTGTTTGAGAAATTATTTCTGGCTTTATTCCTAATTTTAAGGCCAAGCCAGAAGCAATTAAAATATTTAAAATATTATAATCACCAGGTAAATTTGTTTCAATATCCGTCAATTTTTCATCTTTTAAATACAAGCTAAAATTTTGCTTATTATCAACTTTTTTTATATCCATAGCCCGAACATCAGATTCAGAATTTAAACTCACAGAAAGGGCCACTAATGACTTCTGAAGGGCTTTTATATTCTGGTCGTCTCCATTATAAACTAAATTATCTTGTTCTTTTAACTTATTTATAAATTTTTGAAAAGTGTTTTTAATATCCTCTAAGTCCTGATAAAAATCCAAATGGTCGGCGTCAATAGAAGGAATGCCAATTAAATATGGCTGAAGCTTTAACATATTGGCCTGATATTCACAACCCTCAATTACTAAATATTCACTCTGGCCTAATCTAAAATTACTGCCCAAATTTTTAATTTTGGTTCCCACAAAAACCGTGGGATCTAAACCAGCTTTAATCATTATCATCGCAATTAAAGAGGTAGTGCTGGATTTACCATGAGTACCGGTCACCACAACAGTTTTATATTTTTGCGAAAGCTCTCCTAAAAAATCAAAATAAGATAAAGTTTTAATTCCCAGGTCCTGGGCTTTTTTAAATTCTGGATTATCTTTTGGAACTGCTGAAGAATAAATTACTAAATCATAAGTTTTATCAATATTATTTTCATTGTGTTCATAAAAAATTTTAATTCCTTTTTTTTCTAACTCTTCAGTAATGTCAGATTTAACTAGGTCAGCCCCGCAAACTTTTTTTTCAGATTCTAAAAAATACTGGGCGAGAGCCGATACCCCAATCCCACCAATTCCTATTAAATAGACTTTTTTAATTTTATTTAAATCCATGATTTTAGTTACGGGTTGCTTTAAACTTTTACCTTTTACCCTTTACCTAGTTTATAAATCTCCTTAACAATTTTTTCTGTCCCATGTTTAGATAAAATTTTAGCAATATTATTTTTTAATTTTTTAACTTTGGCTTTATCTTTAGACAATTTAAAAATATTTTCTACTAAATCATCTGGATGAGAAACCTCTACTGCTTTATGCTCATAAAAATATCCAGCATTAATTTCCTGATGTCCTTTTAAGGGCACTAAAATCACACATTTTTTTAAACAAGACAACTCTGTTAAAGTAGCTAAGCCAGCTCGAGAAACTACCATGTCTGCCAAGCAGATAAAATCAAAAATCTCATCATGTAAAAAATCGTATTGATGATAATCCTTGGATTTTATTTTTTTACCCTTTTTAACTCCGGAAACATGTAAAACTTGATACTTGCCCGTTAAATCAGAAATGTTTTTATAAATGGTTTCGTTTAATCTTTGTGAACCAGAGCTCCCTCCTAAAATTAAAAGGATGGCCTTATTTTCTTTTAAATTATACTTATTTAAAATCTGATTCTTATTGCTTAATTTTGCATGGTTATAAAACCGACAAGGATTGCCAGTGAGTTTAGCTTTGCGTTTAAATCTATCCTTAGATTCAGGAAAACTAACTGTTATTTTATCAGCCAAATGACTCATTATTTTATTAGCTAAACCAACTTTTATATCTTGTTGATGAATTATTATTTTTTTACCTTTTAATTTGCCCATAATTACTAAGGGCACGCTAACGTAAGCCCCGGCACTAAATAAAATATCTGGCTGAACTTCATTTAAAATTTTAGAGGCCTGAAACAAAGAAGCAATAAATTTAAAAATATCAACAAAATTTTGCAAACTAAAATAACGACGAAATTTAGCAGAATGAATGGTATAGGTTTTGACATTACTATCTTGAAAAAATTTTTTTTCTATACCTTCTTTTGTGCTCACCCAAAATATCTCATCTTGCGGGTGATTTTTTTTAATATAATCTATAATGGCGGTTAGCGGAGTTACTGAACCTAAGGTTCCCCCTCCGCTGAATAATATTCGCATAACAATTTTCAATTACCAATAACCAATTTACATTTAATAACCAATTAAACAATATTCAATTTTCAATGATATTTTAACTATTTTTCTTGATTAAAGATATATTGATAATTGGATTATTGAATATTAAATGAAAATTTATAATTGATAATTGTTAATTACTCCATATTAATTATTAAAATAACAAAACAATAAATATAAATACTACCCCGCAAAATCACACTCGGGTGTGTTTAGATATATTAACTAAAATTCCCATAGCGGATAAGGTCATTATCATGGCTGTGCCTCCGTAAGAAATAAAGGGCAGGGGGACGCCAGTCATGGGTATTAAACCAAGCATGGATCCGATATTTAAAAAACTTTGAAAACCAATCCAAGAACTTATGCCAATGGCTAATATTCTACCATAATAACTTTTAGAATTTTTAGCTATCATAAAGCCCCGATAAACTAAAATAAAAATTAAAACAATATAAATTACAGAAATAAAAAATCCTAACTCTTCAGCCATAATTGGAAAAATAGAATCTCCAGCTACTTCTGGTAAATAACCATATTTTTGCCGAGAATGCCCCAAGCCCATACCAAATAATCCTCCTGAACCCACAGCGATTAAGGCCTGATTTAAATGATAACCAATTCCTTGGGGATCTGCTGCGGGATTAAAAAAAGCAATAAATCTAGCCATGCGATAAGAAGCAAATTTAATAGCTCCTAAAAAGAAAATTCCCGCCCCAGCTATAATTATCAGAATATGCTTTACGTGTCCGCCTCCTACATAAAAACTAATTAAAGAAATTAAAAATATAATACTTAAAGTTCCCAAATCTGGTTGTAACAACATTAAAGTACTAATAATGCCCACTACTATTAAAAAGGGCATTAATCCATGATGAAAATCTTTGATTTTTTTCAATCCCTGGTCATCTAACCAAGAAGCTAAATATATTAAAAAAGTCAATTTAACAATCTCTGATGGCTGTAAGGAAAAACCAAATATACTTATCCAACTACGAGCTTTATTATAATGAACGCCAATCCCTGGGATCAAAACTATAATTAATAAAAAAACAGAAATCAAAAGCATAAAAAAAGCAAATTTTTTCCAGACCATAAAATCTATTTTTGAACAAAAATAAAATAATAAAATACCTGGAATTAATCCAAAAATAAATTGATGGCTAAAAAAATGATAAGTGTTCTGAAATTTTTCATAAGATAAAACCGAGCTAGCTGACAAAAGCATTAACAAACCAAATAAAACTAAAAATATAGTTAAAGAAATTAAAACATAATCTGGGGCATGGGCTTCTTTGCCTGAATAAAAAATATTTCTCCAAAAAGATTGTCTAACCATTCTCATTTTATTTTTTTAACTATTTGATTAAATTTCTGTCCTCTGTCAAATTCATTATCAAACATATTAAAACTAGCCGACCCCGGGGATAATAAAATAATATCTCCTGGCTGAGTTTTTTTATAAAGTGCATCTACGGCAGATTCTAAATTTTCAAAAATTCCCTCAATAATATCTTGATTACAGATTAAAGATTTTAATTTATCTGTATCCTCCCCTTTTAATAAGGCCACTTTTTGACATTTTTGAGAAATTTTATCTGCCCAATCTTCTAAAGGAAGGTTTTTAGAAGCCCCGCCAGCGATTAAAAATATATTGCCTTGAATAGAGTCCAGGGCCTTAATGCCGGCAATAGGAGCGGTGCTGGCACTATCATTTATAAAATTAACTCCTTTAAATTCTCTAATTTTTTGTAAACGAAACTCAACTGGCTGAAAATTTTCTATACTAGCTTTAATAATGTTTTCATTTATTCCTAAATTTAATGCCAAACTACGAGCTGCAGCTATATTTTCCAAATTATGTTCTCCTAATAAATTATTTTTATAATCTTGAACATCGTTTTTAGAAAAATAAATAATTTGACTTTGGGTTTCATTTTTAAATTCTTGAAAATATTTTTTATCTAAATCTTGATTTAAAAATAAATAGTCCTCTTTTTTTTGAAATCTATAAATATTTTTTTTATCATCAACATATTCATCAAAAGAATTATATCTATTTAAGTGGTCAGCGTAAATATTTAAAATTAAAGCATAATTCAAAGAAATTTTGACATCTGCAAAACCCTGCAATTGCCAACTAGACAATTCTAAAACTAAATAAGATTCTGGTTTTAATTTAGAAATTAAAGGCAAACTAGCCGTGCCTCGAATATTTCCCGCTAAATAAACATCCAATCCAGCTTTTTTTAAAATTTCATATATTAAAGTAGCAGTAGTGGTTTTGCCTCTAGTCCCAGTAATGCCTATTGTTTTGCATTTACTTAAAGAAACGGTTAGGGCATCTTCCATAAAAATTTTTAAACCATTTTTTTTGGCTATATTTAAAAACTTAGAATCTTGAGTAATAGCTGGATTTCTAATAATAATATCATTATCAATAAAATCGGCTTCTTTATGTCCCCCTAAATGTAATTTAATATCTGGATATTTTTTCAATTTCTGCACAGAATTTTTTAATTGCTTTGCTGTTTTCAAATCAGTAACTGTTACTTTTGCTCCTTGCTCATAAAAAAACAAAGCGTCTTTTAACCCCTTGCCAATTAAACCTAGGCCCATGATTAAAACTTTTTTATTTTTAAAATTCATATTCTATTAACCTATTCACAATTAAGCTACCTACCTGTCGGCAGACAGGTTAACAATTATTTAAATACCCCTATCAAACAAATAAATAATTAAACTAAAAACAGTTAAAATTCCTGATAAAAGCCAAAATCTCATCACGATTTTTGATTCTGGCCAACCAATGGCCTCAAAATGGTGATGTAAGGGAGTAGAAATAAAAACCTTTTTACCTTTTCTTAATTTCTTGGAAAGCATTTGAATTATTACTGAACAGGATTCTAAAATAAATATTGATGCTATTAAAGGAAGATAAATTAAAGTATTGGTCAGCATGGCAATTACTCCTAAACTAATCCCCAAACTCATAGAACCAGTATCGCCCATAAAAAATCTAGCTGGCGGAATATTAAACCATAAAAAACTAATTAAGGCCCCCACAATTACACAACAAAAAGTGGCTAAATCGTATTTGCCTTGCAAAAAACTTATTATTGCAAAACTTCCAAAACAGATTAATAACAAGCCCCCTGCTAAACCATCTAAACCATCTGTTTCATTTACGCTAAAAGATGTCGCTGCTACTACAAAAGTAAAAATCGGAATTATCCACCAGCCAATTTCAAAATTACCCACAAAAGGAATATGCAAAACATCCCAGTTCAATTTAAAATAAAACCATAATGCTCCTATCAAGGCGATGGAAAAATATATTAAAAGTTTTTGTTTCATACTTAAACCACCTCCATTTCCACCTATTCTTTTTACTCCCAAATAATCGTCTATTAATCCAACTATGGCAGTGGCCAATAAAGCCCCCAAAGGAAGCAATGTTTGGGAACGAGAGAAAAAATTTAAAAGAGCCACTCCACTTTCCGGAAAAATTAAAGCAAGCAGATAACACAAAAGCATAACTATAATAGCTGTTATCCAAATAATTGCTCCTCCCATTGTAGGAGTGCCCTCTTTTTTCTTATGTAATCTAAAAAATATCGGTGCCTTATTTTCACTTCTGATCTGTTTTCCAAATTTATATTTATAAAGAAAATGAGTGATAATAGGCGTTATCAAAAAAGCTACTACAGTTGAAATGGTAGTTAAGATTAAAATTTTTATTATTAAAAGATTAAGCATTGATTTAATATTCTACGGCAATAACGCCAAGCAAATAAATAATTAATTCTAAATTTATAAAAAAACTGACTAAAACTAAAAAATAAGATAAAATTTTAAACTCGGTTTTAAAAATATAAAACACATAAGCTAATATCAAATTTAATATTAAAATTATGATTCCAATCAGCGGTATATTTAATAAGGTCAGGGGCGAAGCTAACAAATCTATACCAAAATAAGCATTATAATGAATAACATGAAACTCGCGACCGAAATCAATAAATTTATAAATTAAATACCAAATATAAATATTTAAAACTAGAGTCAGCACCAAGCTCCAATAAATAATTTTTTGACTAAAAAAAATTTTAAATTTATTCCAAAGCATAAATTATTTAAAAGGGGAAAATTTTCTTAAATTTTTAAGTTCTTTTTTTAAGACCCGAACAAATCTATCAATTTCTGGCTGGGTATTATTTTTACCAATACTAACCCGCAAAGAACTATGTGCATCTTCTGGCTTAATTCCCATTGATAAAAGAACATGTGAGGGTTTTAAAGATCCTGAAGCACAGGCCGAACCAGTTGAAACCGCTATGCCAGCCATATCTAATCTTAACAACAAGCTCTCGCCCTCAATATTCTTAAATAAAAAATTAGCATTATTGGGAAGTCGATGCTCTAAATCCCCGCTAAAAAAAGTTCCTTTAATTTTTAAAACTTGTTGAATTAAATTATCTCTTAATTTTTTAATTTTAGAAATAGTTTCTTGCTGAGCCCGACCATTTAATAAACTAATCGCTTGGCTTAATCCAACTATACCTGGAAGATTATAAGTCCCAGCCCGTAAACCATTTTCCTGATGACCGCCATGCAATAAAGGAGTTATTTTAATATTTTTTTTAATATATAAAGCTCCTACTCCTTGTGGTCCATATATTTTATGGCCTGAAAGAGAAAGAAAATCAACTCGCAATCGCTTAATGCTCATGGGTAAAAAATAAACCGCCTGCACAGCATCGCTATGAAATAATATTTTATTTTTTCTTTGCTGATTAATTTCCTCCAACTTTTTACCAATTTTACCAATTGGCTGTATAGTGCCAATCTCATTATTAGCATACATAATAGAAATTAAGCGCGTATCTTTTTTAATAACTTTGAAAACTTTTTTGTAATCAATAAGACCATTTTTTTCTGGTTTAATAAAACTAACCTCCACTCCTTTAGATTCTAACCATTTAGCTGTTTCTAAAACACTAGGGTGTTCTAAAGCACTGACAATTAAATGTCCTTTATAATCACCAAACAAACCCTTTAAAACCATATTATTGCTTTCTGTGGCACCAGAAGTAAAAATTATTTCTTCGGGAAAACAATCTAAAAACCGAGCAATAATATCCTTGGCTTTTAAAATTGTGGCCTCAGCTTTTTGCCCCCAACTATGGATAGAAGAGGCATTACCAAAATCATTAGTAAAATAAGGAAGCATTGCTTTTAGCACCCGCGGATCAACTGGCGTGGTAGCGGCATTATCAAAATATATCTTTTTCATATACGAATATGTTAATACCAATATACGAATGATACTAATAATACGAATTAATTTTACTAATGATACAGATATTCTATTAGTATAATTAGTATCATTCGTATATTAGCAAAATCCTAAATGTTTTCTACTTTAATCTTAGGTACTTCTTTTTGTAATTCCTTTTCAATAAAACCCTTAACGGTTATTTCGGCCATAGGACAACCCTGACACATACCCAATAATTTTATCTGCAAAATATTCTTTTTAGCATCATAAGATTTCACTTTTAAATCTCCTCCATCAATTTGCAAAATTTTTCTAATTTTATCTAATTTTTGTTCTATTTTTTTATCCATAAAATTTAATTTAAAAATTTAAAACGCAAAGTGCAAAGCTACATCTAAAAACTAAAAGATAATTTTAGATTTTAAATTATAATTTTTAATCTTTATTTTTTACTTTTAAGCTTTTCTCATAATTATCAATGGCCCTTTTAAGACCCTGTAAAGCCAGCATGGAACAATGAATTTTGGGCAACGGTAAACCGCCCAATTCTTTTAAAATTAAATCTTTGTTTATTTTTAAAGCCGAAGCAAGTGTCTTTCCTTTGGCGTTTTCAGTTACTACTGAGGAGCAAGCAATGGCTGCCGCACAACCCAAGGTTTCAAATTTAATATCTTTAATTTTTGATTTTTTTAAATTTGTAGAATTTTTATCTATCTTTAAATAAATTTTCATTACATCGCCACAAACAGGATTACCAACCTGCCCAATAGCATCAGCATTTTTAATTTGCCCAGAATTTTTAGGATTTTTAAAATATTTAATAACCTTTTTTGAATACATGGGGTTAGTTAAAAGTATAAAGTATAAAGTATAAAATTATTTTTAATTTTGCACTTTTTATTTTTCGATTTAACACAAAAACGTGTAAAAATAACTTTTACAATATTGACATAATAGCATTTAAAAAACGGCTCGTCAAAGTTCTATATTTATTCTATTAAAACAAAAAGGACTCCTTAATTAAGAAATCCTTTATAAATAAACAATTTTATCAACTTCTAAAATATTGATCTGGCCAATCTACATCAATTACTATAATCTCTCCATTCTTATCATAAGCAAATTCTAATGTGGGTAATGAAGAAATTCTACTCAACTTTTCAAATTTAGATTTATAAGTTCTTAGAGGGCTTAATATATTATTGATCTCCAACTTCGTAAAACCAGAATTGACAATACTTTGCTGAACAATTGAATTATTCAAATCTACACTTAAATTAAAACGAGACAACTCTGTGTAAAAATAAATTTCTCTATTATTACCTATGTTCTTAGAACTGACTCCTTTTTGTATTTCCAAAATCTGTTGCAAATAGGAAGAATAAATCAATCTTCCTGCAATTGTTTCACGATTCCATACTGATTTAACAAATTCTATCCAAATTTTTCCAGTAAAAGAATAAATCTCGTTAATAATCTCTTTTAGAGAATTAAGCCTTTTCTTTTCTCCTTGAGGATCTTGATATTCAATGTCATATTCGCCTTTAACTAGAAAAAATGGTGTAATATAACTAAATGTTGGCATAGCATGAATTCCTATTATAAAGGGGGGGGCATTATTAAAAGAAATAAAAATCCTTACGAATTCTTCCCTGGATTCATCTAAATTTATTACAACATTACTATCCACGGGGAAGCCCAATTTTTTTAGCAATTCTCTCTTTTGTAATTTAAGTGGTAGGCTTTTGTCTACTGTAATCTCTTTACTAGATTCGGCTAAAAAATCTTCCTTATACTTTGTTAATTTTTGCAAAATATTCCTCCTTGATTAGAAAATTACAAAAACTCACTTATTTCAAACGGAGATATTATCTTGATAATCTTAATCACAAAAAATTTATCTTTAACGCTATAAGTTATTAGATCTCCTACGCGTTTTTTGAAAACCGCACCACCTAAGGGACTGTAGACATAAACATTCTTTGCTTCTTTAAAATTTTTGTTTTTAGATAACTGATATCCGCTTATAACTATTTTTCTTTTTTCTCCATTTTTATATTCAATTATTACACCAGTACCAAAAAGAGCAATTTCGTTCTGGTCAATCATGTCTGAATTTAAAATTACACGAGCTTGGGAATATTTTTCCTGTAAGTCGCGTAGCCTTTTACTCCAAAGCATTTCTCTTGAAATTCCTATTTTAAAACCCTCATCATGCCAACCGTCTTGACCCTGATGAGCTTCAGATTTTTCTTTGGTAACCTCTTCTAACTTCTTTCTAGTATTTTCTATTAACCTTTGTAGTTCTTTATATCCTTCTTCCGTAAATATGTATAACATTCTTCCTCCTAAAATTAATTTTTTTATTTTAACTATAAATAATAAAACTATAAATATTATTTGTCAAATATATTAAAAATTTCTTCTCCTGCTTCTTTCGTTTTATTGCCTAATAATTTTAATAAACTATTTATTCCTTTATGTGATTTTGCCTCTATTTCCATAAACTCTAAAAATTTTGGTTTTTTAAATTTAGAAAAAACTATTTCTATATTATCCCCCATTGACCAATATTCTCTTTCACTAAAAAATTCCCTTATCTTTTTAAAACCCAATAAAAGTAAAATCTTGTTCATCTTCTCGGCGTCCTCTATTGGAACATTAATCTCCGTTCTCTCCCAAATATTATTATAATTTTTTGTTTTACCTTTATAGGTTAATTCTGAAAATAAATTTATTTTTTCTCTAATTCTAATAATTTGATGATTATTTTTCATATCCAAATATTCCCGTCCATAATACCTATCTCTAATTTTCAAACTTTTTTTAAAAATTATATCTGGTATAGATTTTATAATATCCTCTTTATCATCAAAAATTAATTTAATTTCAATTTCTTTATTTTTTATATTTTTCATACTCTTTAAATTTAAAATATTGTTTTAAAACAGAAAACGTTACTGGAAAAAAATTTTCTGGTTCATTGTCCAATTTTGTTTTTAAACTAGAAACTGATATCCAGCGCGGATTTCTACTTTCCCTAAACCTTTCTTTTGGCTCTCCCTTAATGTATTTAGAAATAAAAGATAAAATCAAATAGGACCTGCCGCCCCTAACTTGTTGGTGGCAGTAAAATGGCCTATAAGCAACTAAATTATCTACTTTATTCACGCTTACCCTTTCTAAAAAATTTTGTTGTGGATAAATTTTAGATAAAATACCCGTTTCCTCAAGCGTTTCCCTAACAGCAGCCCTTTGAGCTAATTCATATTTCTCTATTAAACCAGAGGGTATTTCTATCTTGTTTAAATTATTTGGGTCAATTGTTGGCTTATATCGATTTTGTATTAATATTTTTAGCTCCCCGTTTTGCTCTCTTTCTACTATATTCGCAACGACTGGCAAACAAATAGACAAATTATCAAAATCAATGAATTGATTTTCTTGTGGCAAATAATATCCGTTGCTCTTTAAAAATGAATAAAGCAGGGGACAATTATAAGAAATATTTTTTTGTAAACTTAAAATATCTTCTGGTAAATTCAAATCGTTTTTTATTTTCAAAATAAAAGTATCTTTTTTCCCGGTTCTATTCAACAAATCATTGAAAGAATAAGAGGTGCTCCAAGAAACTCCTTGAAAAATATCATTATCATAGGGAAAGCGTGTTCCCATTAAATATACTCCTCCATTTACCTCGGGACCAAAAACAAACCTTTTCTTATTTAATCTAACAAAAGCACTAATTAAATCCTCTTCTGATATAAAAGGTATATCCATTGGAATTAAAAGTAATTTTTTATAATCATAATCATTTCCACCCAAAACCAAGCGAAAAATTTTATCAAATTTTTCGCTTCGGGATAAATTCTTTATTTTTAACCTGTCTTCATCTATTACAAAACCATCTAAAGAAAAATTATTTTGAAACCATAATAAATCAGCTGTTGTGTCTGTGGCAATTGCTAAATCATAATAATCAGACTTAGAAACCTTATTAATTAAATCTAAAAAACAAAACCTTGCAAATTGATAAGCAAACTTGAACGAGGTCTCCTTTGCTATTCTAGTTTTAACTTTACCAACCTCTGGTTTTTTAGCAAAAATTATTACTATATTTTCACTTTTTTTATTGGTTGCCATACTTTTATATTTGCCCCTGGTGCTGTTGATAAAAATTTCCTGGATTCTAAGATATAATATAAAATTTTTTCAACATCTTTATTTTTTATATATTTTAACAAATCTAAACTAAAATTATCAATATGACAGGGCTTGATTTTAAAATCCGGAGTAACAAAAATTTCATTGGAAAGATAACAACTATTACAAACTTTCGAATCACCACATCCTATCTCTATGGCAACTCCCCTGGTATTTTTATAATGAAATATTTCTATCGGCAAATAATTATTTTGTCCTCTAAAACTACCTTTTTTAGATGACTGGAAACAACCAAGTCTAATTAATTTTCTCTTTATCTCGTTAAAGGGAATTACTTTTTTTATATGTTCTGCTAGTATTGGTTCAAAATTTAAAAATTTAAATTTAAATTTTTTATCAGAACAATATTTTAAAAAATCTAAAAATTCTTTATTACTATCATTATAGCCCCGTATTGGAACAAATTTTAATTCTATGATAATGTCTAACCCCTTAGAAGACTCAGACAATAAACTTAGATTAGATAATAATTTATCAAAATGTTCTCTACGTCCACCCGTAATCTTTGTCCAGGTATCAAAATTCATACTATGAATAGAGACAGCAATTTTTGTAAATTTTTTTAAAAGTTCCCCCATTAAAACTTCATTCAAATTTATTCCATTAGTATGAAAAAACAAATCGCGAAAATTAAATTGATTTAAAAAATTAACAATATCCAAAATTTTAGGATGTAGCGATGGCTCCCCCCCAGTGATTGAAATTTTTTTTAAACCCCTATTTGCTAAAATTTTAATAAATCTCTTCAATAAAAAAATATCTACATAATTTTTATTTCTTTGTCTTAAATCCATCCCCTCATTTGAACAAAAAAAACAAGCTAAATTACAATAATCAGTTATTGATAATCTTAGAGGAAAATTATGCAAACAATAATCTATATCAATTTTAAAATCATTTTTATTTTTTTTCATATTTAAACCTTGGATCTTTATTCCAACCAGAAATGCCGCTCCCAGGAGCCAACATTAAATACTCTCTGGAAATCTTAAATAAATCTAATAATTGATTATGATTTGTGGTTCTAATAGTATGAGTTAGATCAATCCTCGTATCTAAAACCGAACATGGTTTTAAATAAAGACCGGAACCGTCTTTGTGTGGCTTAACAAACATACAAAGAAAATCATAACAACACCTACAAACAACTTCTTTTCCACAACCAAATATACTATGCAAACCAATGGGGGTTTCTTTATATATAAAATTTACACTAGGTATATAGCAATTTGAATTATTGTGATAAGGAGTTTTTGGGAAAAATTCACATCCCAATTTTTTTAATTTAGAAAATAATTCTTTTCTTCCTACTATAAATTTTTTCTGATCTTTATATTGAGGTTCAAATTCTAAAAATTTTGGATGAAAATTATATTTCCTACAGAGTTCTAAAAATTTCTTTAATTCTTTTTCTCCATCATTAATACCTTTCATTACTACGCTTTTCAAAAAAACCTTTTCACCTATTCCTTGTTTTGACAAGTATTCTAAATTTTCTAATAAATTTTTAAATTTTAACTTTTGAGCCCTTAAGGGAAATTTATCTCTCAAATTCGTCATTTTATTCCACGTACTAAAATTTGTAGAATTAATAGTTATACCTATTCTTGCAAAATTATTTTTTATTTTATTCAAAATATCTGGATTTAGATTAAGACCATTGGTGTGTAAGGAGAATCTAATTCTTGGATATTTTTTTGTCCAATCAACTAATTTAAAAATATTTTCGTTAAAATCTGAATGAAGTAAGGGCTCTCCTCCACTAAAATCTATTGATTTCAGAGGAGTTGTTTTCAAAATCATATCACACAATTTAATAACTAAATTAATATCCGCTTCATTATTACATCTAGTTTCATACCCCAAACCTTCATTTGAACAAAATATACACCATTGATTGCATTTAGGGGTTAGAGTAATTCTTAGCCTCAATTTACTAAAAAGATTCATTAATTGTTCATGATTTAATTGTTTTTTACCAAAATTTGTTAAACACTTCTTGCTTAAATCAAAATAACAACCATCTTCATCTCTTCTCACTGTAGCGCTTGCCTCGTCTTTAATTAATTTATTTATATTTTTCATAAAATAAAATATTTAAATACAAAATTAATTGATTAAATGATACCATTTAAAAAACGGCTCGTCAAAGCATTATATTTGACAATATAGCTATTTTTGTTATACTTTTATCTATAACAATTAGATAATTAAACTATTATTCAATTAAACTATTAACCTATTAATTCTATGGCACATAAGAAAGCTGGTGGCTCAACATCGCTGGGACGAGATTCTCAATCTCAAAGATTGGGAATAAAAGTCCAAAATAAAGAAAAAGTTAATGCTGGACAAGTTATTGTCAGACAAAGAGGAACAAAATATCATCCTGGAGATAATGTTAAAAGAGGAAATGATGATACCCTGCTTTCTAAAATAGCTGGTACTGTTAAATTTTCAAAAAGAAAAAAAAGGGCCTTTGATGGCAAATTAAAATTAAGAAAATTTGTGTCTGTAGAGGCATTTAAAAAAATTAAAAAATAAATTATATTATTATACAAAAGCCCCTCCACTTTTAAACAGTGAGGGGGCTTTTTATCCCCACACTTCAAAAAGTGTAGGGATTTATTTTTACAAAAATTTGTTTTGTTAGCAAAACAAATTTCTGTTTTTAAACTTTGATAAACTTTTTAATGGCTATTGAACTACTAATGATTGAAAACAAAGACATAATAATAAATTGACCAAAAAAAATCAAAATAAAATTATTATTAAAATAATCAACAATGTTAAAAGGATAACCAATAAATAATTTATTAATAAATGGGCTGACAATAGAAAGAAAAGTATAAAATAAAACTACAACTATAATCAAAGCTATTAAATTATACAAAATAATTTCCACTAAAAATGGAATTTTAATAAAATTATCAGTGGCTCCCACTAGCTTCATAATGCCAATTTCTTCTCTATGAGTATAGGTAGCTATTTTAATAGTATTATAAACCATCATTAAAGCAATAATAATAAAAATCAAAGAAATAATATAACCAACCAGTTTTATTTTATTAGATATATCATATAAACGATTGGTCATTTGCGAGTAATCCTGAAATTCTTTTTCATCTATTTCAAACAATTCTCGATATTGACTATCTTGCAATTCATCTAAAATATCATCATACATAGCCATGTCTTTGGCTTTAATTTTTAAACTGGAAGAAAAAATTTGTCCACCATCACTTTTTAATTCATTTAAAGCGCTAATAATATCTTCATCTGTAGCATGCTTTTCTTCAAAATCGCTTAAAGCGTCTGCGGCAGAAACATAAGCCACGTCCTTGATATAATAGGACTCAGTAATTTTATTCTTTATTTCAGTAATTTTTTCCGAACTGACATTTTCTTGAAAATATAAATTAACATCAACCTTTTCATTAACCACTTCAATGGCATTGTCAGCCAAAAGATTAAAGCCAATCAAAAAATTTATAACAAATAAAGTTAAAACTAAAATAGTAATATTTATTATAGAAAGCCAAATATTTCTCCAAAAACCTTGAATGGCAAATTTCATTACCCGCAAAAAAGACGTGAACATATGTGTTAAATTTTTAATGCTAAATCTTGATTGAATTTAAAATTAACTAATTTAAAATTTTAAAATTAAAAATTCTGATTTAAATTAAAATTGAAAATTGAAAATTGAAAATTCCTTTAATTTTCCTTTGGGAAAATTAAAGAATATACCGGCCCTTAACTTGATCACTAATAATTTTTCCATCATCCATAGTAATAACTCTGCGCCCCAAACTATTAATAATATCTCGATTATGGCTGACCATTATGACCGTAGTATTAAAATCATTAATTTTTAATAATAAATCAATTATCTCTCGGGAATTAATAGAATCCAAATTACCAGTAGGTTCATCGGCAATTAAAAGTTTTGGTTGATGAACAAGAGATCTGGCAATTGCTGTTCTTTGTTGCTCTCCTCCAGATAATTGATATGGATACCTGTTTGTTTTACTTTGTAAACCGACAATTTTTAAAATTTGCGGAACTATTTTTTCAATTCTTTCTTTTCGAACACCACAACTTTCCAAAGCAAAACTCACATTTTCATAAACACTCTTTTTAGGCAATAATTTATAGTCCTGAAAAACAACCCCAATCTGTCTTCTTAAATAAGGAATCTCATAAGGTTTAATATTGGTTATGTCCCAACCACCTATTTCCAGCACTCCTTCAGTAGGGCCTTCATCGGCAATAATCATTTTAACTAAGGTAGTTTTGCCGGTTCCACTTTGTCCGACAATAGAAACAAATTCTCCTGATTTAATATTCAGTGAAACTTTATTTAAGGCCCAAACATTGGGTTTATAAAATTTGGATAAATTTGTTATTTTAATCATATATTACATTTTATCTTAAATAATTTATCTGTCCCTCGACTTTTTTTATATAACAAATGGTTTTTGATATGGTGGTGAACCACTCATTCCATTCGGGTTCACCACATAAACCACTATTTGTTTAAAATAATATTCTACTTTTTATGCGTCATTTATTCTGGCTATGCCATAAACCTGAGCGAAGCGAATGGTTTATGGAGCCGAGAACAGGGTTCGAACCTGTGGCCTGAGCTTTACGAAAGCTCCGCTCTAACCACCTGAGCTATCTCGGCATGATTTTAATATATTATTAACTATATATCATTACAGAAACTAAGAAAAGAATATTAACGCCCTGTTAATTGCTCACGCTTTAAAATTTCTAATTTAATTATTATTAATTGCTCCCCTTTTATCACCAACTAATAAATACACTTTACTATTTTTCAAAAAATTATTTAAATAATCCTCTAATTGATAAATTGGTAAAAATATTTGTTTAAATTGATAATAAAAATTTGGAGTACTATCATATTTTATTTTACCAGTTAATTTATATATATGATAACCTGAAATGCTTTTCATAACTGGAGTAAATTCTTCTAATTTCATTTCGTTAATACTGCCTTTTAAATAATCCGGCAAATCATTATAAGAAAGCCAGCCAATTTGATTACTAAAATTCAAATCTGTATCCTGGTATAGCTCTCCATATTCAGAAAATTTTTCTGGATTTTTTACCAGCTCGGCATATATTTCATCTATTTTTTTCTTGTTTTCTAAACTAAATTCTTCCTCAGAAAGCTTTTCTAAAATCTTTCTTTTTATAAAAATAGGTTTTAAAAAATAATAATCAAATTTTTCTTTTCCTAGAACTGAATTATTAATATTATTATCTTTATAGAAATTAATTGTAAAATTACGAAATTCTTTTGCATCAATTTTTTTATCCATTTTCTGCAAAATTTGTTCTAATAATTGATTCTTTAAAATAGATTGCTCAGCCAATAATTCGGCATTATTATAATCAAAACTTTCATAATATTTTTTATAATCCGCTAAAAATTCATTATACTGATTCCAGGTAATAAATTTATCATTAACTACTAAGGCGGGATAAGGAACAAATTTACTGGTCTGTTTAGACAAAAAAGTATTTCCTTTTAGAAAATAAATGTCAAAAATACAAAAAACAATTATAGCTAAAAATAAATAAACTAATATTAACAAAATTCTTTTTTGGGTAAATATTTTAGTCATATTTTTTAGCAAAAAAATAATTCCACCACAATTTTATATTAGAAAACCCTTGGTCAGCAGAATCTAATTTCTGTTCTGAAAAACTCAAATGCTTTTCATCGCCCTCTTCACTCAAAACAACAATTTTTTCTCCTACCTTTTTATAACCCAATTTTTCTCGGGAAGCTGTTTCCACATATTCATCTGTAGCAAAATATTCTATTAAGCCACTTAATTCATTGTTTTGTTTTCCTAAATTATTTATCTCCATTTTTAAATTAAAAATTTCTTTTTTAACTTCCATTCTTTGTTTTAATCCTTTATAGACATTAAAGGACAAAAAAACTACAATAATAAAAAGTATTATAAAAAACAATTTAGAAGAAAGTAATTTAAAAATGAATAAATCATTAGATCCTTTAGTCATACGTTTATTATAATAAAAAAAAAGCATTTTGTAAAAATGTTAAGTAGTTATTCACAGCTTTCAACCCGTCGGGTTGAATTTTTAAACAAAAAAGAGCACTAAACAATTTATAGTGCCCATTTAAAATTGTAAAACCTATCAAGAGGATTGAAAATATTTTATTAACCAATCTTTACAAGCCGCACATTCTTTTTCAAGTTTTTTAAAAAGTTTTTTCCCTTTTAAACCCTGATCCTTGAGCTCCTGTTCTTTCTTCTGAGAAAAGTAAAAATATGCCATAGCAATTTTGTCCAAACTACCCGGCTTGATATTGAGAATTTCTTCCAGTTTAGGTTTAAAAATCATACCAAGTATAACAAGATTTGCTACATTAGAATTGGTTTTCTCTAATTTTTTTATCAAATCCAAGGTTTCTTCTTCGTCTTTGTCTGTATAGAGCTCCTCTTCTGTTTTACCAATATACTCTAAATAATTTATTGGATTCTTTTCTGAATTCATCGTATCCTCCATTTTATTTTTTCTATATTCTTAATCTACGTCATTACACTCTCTTTGTCAATTTTCTTATTAACTACTTATCTCCCAAATTTTATTCTTCAGCTTCTTAACACCATAAACATTATTTAAATCAATATATTTATCGTTTTTTAAAAAAATAATTAAATCTCCGACTTTAAGCATTCGTAAAAATACATTGTGATATTCAATAGAAACCTCATCAATGCTTTGTAAATTAAATTCTTCTACTGTTTTTTTAAACAGGCCCTTATAATAAAATCTATAAATTTTCTGATTACCAAGTAAAATACAATTATAAGACCAGTGAAAATAAGATTTAAGACCCAAAACTATGGCTAAAGATAAAATTAATAAAGACAGAAAAATTCCTCTTGCCCCTAAACTCAAAATTGGAAACATAAAAAAGAATGGTCCACAAAAAATTAAGAAAGAAAAAAGGAATTTTAAATACAAAATAAATTTAGAAGAATAAATAATTTTTGCAATCTCTTCATTCTTTTTTAAATATTTGTTAAAATGTAACATATGAAAAGAAAAACTATTAAAATTATTTGGGCTATTTTAGCTATCTTTATAGCTATCAGCATGGTAGCTTGGACAATGTGGCCTTTATTTACCTAATCGCGTTTTAAAACTGATAAATAAGCATCTTGAGGTAATGCAACCCTGCCCAGGGCCTGCATTCTTTTTTTACCCTTTTTTTGTTTGGCTAATAATTTTTTCTTTCGGCTCACATCTCCACCATAAAGTTTGGCAGTAACGTCTTTACGTAAAGCGCTTAATCTTTCCGCAGCAATAATTTTAGAGCCAATCGCAGCTTGGATTTTAACCACAAATTGCTGTTTAGGAACCGTGTCCTTCAATCTTTTAACAATTGATTTAGCAATATTATAGGCCTCGTCTCGATAAACAAAACTAGCCAAGGGTTCAATTAATTCCTCGGCAATATAAATATCCAATCTAATTAAGTCCACTGGTTGATATTTTAAAAATTCATAATTAAGAGAAGCATAGCCCCGACTAATACTTTTCAAACTATCATAAAAATCAACTAAAATAGGAGCTAAAGGAATTTTATATTTTAAAACCACTAAATCATTATCTAAATATTCAGTATTTAAATAATTCCCTCTTCTTTTTTCAGATAAACTCATTACTGGACTCATATATTGTCCTGGGCTTACAATATCCATCTTCACAATAGGCTCTTCCATTTTTTCAATAAATTGCGGATCATATTCTGCTGGTTTAGTTAAAATAACATAATCCTGACCAGAGTCAGAAAAAACCTCCATTTTCTTATTTTTCATATATTTTTTAACGCTCCCCTTTTTCAAATATGCACGATAAGCTACCGAAGGGATGGTAACCACTAAATCCAAATCATATTCTCTTTTCAATCTTTGTAAAAATATATCTAAATGTAAAAGGCCCAAAAAACCACACCTAAACCCAAAACCAAAAACTGAAGAAGATTCTGGTTCTGTTTCCAAAGATGAATCGTTTAATTTTAATTTTTCTACGGCCTCTCTTAATTCTTCGTAACGATCTCCGCCCTGGGAATATACTCCCGCAAAAACCATCGGCTTAACTATTTTATATCCTGGTAGGGCCTCAGTTTTTTGAGAACTCAAGGCAATTGTGTCTCCCACCCTAACGCTACTTAAATCTTTTTCATTGCTAATAATATAAGCAATTTCTCCGGCTTTTATTTCTTCACTTTTTTCTCGGCTAATTTTTAAATAACCAACTTCTAAAATTTCACTATCTTGTCTTGTTCTCAAAAACTTAATTTTATCTCCTCTTTTAAAACTGCCATTAAAAACTCTAACATAAGAAATAATGCCCCGATATTCATCATAAACTGAATCAAAAATTAAGGCCTGATTATTTTCGGTTTTAATTAAAGGACTGGGAATATTTTTTACTATTTCAGCTAATAATTTATCAACTCCTTGGCCAGTTTTAGCAGAAACTTCTAAAATTTCTGATTCTGCACAATTTAATAAACTAATAATTTCATGCTTGACTTTAGCTATGTCTGCTGTGGCTAAATCAATTTTATTCAAAACTGGAATTATTTTTAAATTATATTCTTGGGCAACTCTTAAATTAACTAAGGTCTGGGCCTGCACCCCTTGGCTAGCATCAACAACTAATAAAGCGCCTTCCACGCAAGCAATGGAACGAGAAACTTCATAGGCAAAATCCATATGTCCTGGTGTATCTATTAAATTTAAAATATATTCTTGATTAGAATAATTGTATTTCATTCTAACGGGCTGTAATTTAATAGTAATCCCCTTTTCTCTTTCCAGGTCCATGGTATCTAAGACTTGTTCTTTCATGTCTCTATTCGATATAGTATGAGTTAATTCCAAAAAACGGTCAGCTAAAGTTGACTTCCCATGATCAATATGCGCAATAATGCAAAAGTTTCTAATATTGTTATTCATATAATTTAAGTTTTTAAAAACCCTTGCTTGCCCCGCATTATTTTATGAAGCGTAGCGAATAAAATTAGTGCGGGGTGGTCAATGTGTGCAATGATGCAAAAATTTCTGATATTGTTATTCATATAAATCTAATTTTCAATTTGAAATTTTCAATTTACAATAAATTACCAATAATCAATTTGAAATTTTCAATTAGAATTTAAATGAGAATTGGTAATTGAGTAATTGAAATTTTAATTTAAATTTTAAATTGGAAATTGATAATTGTAAATTTCTATTTTTTAAAAATCAATTTGAATTATTAATCTTACTTAATAAATAAACTTCTAATTTATGATAGTATTTTTTAATTAAATCTGATTCTGGAATCTTCATAATAACACTGCATATAAAATAAACAATAACGCCCAATAAAAAAGAAAATATTAATTGTAATAATATGCCCATAAAAGTATTCATATTAACCCCTAATGATAACAAATACCTGGCAATATATACTACTCCACCCATTATCAAAGAACTGGCAATAATCTTCATAATAAAACTGCTCCATTTATATCCTTTCATATGGAAAAACCTTTTATGCAAAATTATAAATAATAAACTTAAATTGATAATATTGCTGACAGAAAAAGCAATGGCCAGACCCTCAATACCCATGGACTTACTTAAAACTAAAGCCAAGCAGATATTAATCAAAAAACTAATCACACTAGTAATAACCGGCGTTTTGGTATCTTCTAAAGCATAAAAAGCTCGGGCAATGATGGGAATTAAACATTGAAAAACTAAAGAGCAGGCAAAATAGCCCAAAACTTGAGCCGTATAATATGTGTCTTGCCAATCAAAACTACCCGTACCCAAAACCACCCTGACTATTTGGGCTCTTAATAAAATAATCAAAACCGAAATAGGTATAACTAAAAAAATCACTTTTTTTATTTTATTGACTAAATAATGAATAAATTCTTGCTGGTTATTGGCTTGTTCTGACAAAACTGGAAAAATAGCAATAGCAATTGATATACCAAAAATACTAACTACCACTGACTGTAAATTAATCCCAAAATAAAAAACCGAAATACTGCCGATGGCCAAACCAGAGGCAATCATGGTAATGACTAATTGATTAATTTGATTAACTGCTAAACCAAAGGTTCTGGGAATCATTAATTTAAATATCTTTTTAACATACTTATCCTTAAAATTTAAGATTGGCTGATATTTCCATCCACTTTTTAAAACTGCCCAAAGCTGAATAATCAAATGTAAAAAGGCCCCCAAAACAACCCCCCAAGCCAAATAAACACATCCATAAAATTTAGAAAATATTATTCCAATAATAATTCCAATATTATACATTAAAGGAGCAATACTATAGCTAAAATAAGATTTATAAGAATTTAATAAACTACTCATCACATTACTAATGCCAAAAATAACAATGCTTAATAACATTATTCTGGTTAATTGAGCAGTGAGTTTAAATTGGAATTCATTAAAACCCGAAAATAAAATTCGCACAAAAAAATCTGCCTTGATAATAAATATCACAGCTATAACTGCTAATCCCAAACTAATAATATTTAAAATCGAATTAGAAACTTTAATGGCCCGCGGTTTATCTTTTTGATTTAATTTAGTAAAAACCGGCACAAAAGCAGAAGCTAATGCTCCCAAAACTAAAGTATTAAAAATTAAATCTGGAATTCTAAAAGAAGCAAAATAAGAATCTAAAATCTGTCCAGCACCAAAAAAAGAAGCTAACATTCTATCCCTGACTAAACCCAGCACCTTACTAAATATAGTAAAAAAACCAATTAAAATTGCTCCGCCAACAATAGTAGTACTTAATTTTCTTAATAACTTTTTAATCATAATAATGATATTATAACATCTGTCTTTAAACAAAAAAAGTCCTTATTTTAAATAATAAGGACCTTTTTTATTTTAAATTAAATAGTTATGGCATTTGTTGTTGAAATCTTTTCTTTTAATTTTTTATAAACAAATACTTCCGCTAAAAGTACTAGGGGGATAGTGATAAAACTTCCAATGAGCAAAGCTATAAATCCCAACAAAGATATCAAAACTAAAATAAAATTAAATCCTAAGAGTTGCCATTTCACACCCTGGGTGATTTTTGCACTTTTTTTAAAAGCAGCTAGGGGTTTTAAATTTTCTTCAACTATTAAATAACCAAAATAACGAAACTTAATACTCCAAATTATTCCTGGAATTATTAAAAGAAAAGTGCCCACCAAAACAACTACTGAATACATAATCGTACCTATAAAATAATTTATAAATACATTATATTGAGAAAATAAATCTGCTATTTCTGCTTTTTCTTTATTTACAAATTTTAAAGCTATCTTAACAGCTCCTAAAGAAATAAAAATAGACAGCAGAGTAAAAACCCAATATAAAATTTTAAACAGCATATACATATTTCTACCATCCGCCTTTTTGGCAAATTCCTCTGCTAAAACCGGTAAAGTGGAAAAAATAATAACTAATAAACTAAAAAGTAAAAAAAACTTCAAATTATTTTTAACGGTTTCCCAACCAAAACCAATGGCTTCTTTGATAGAAAAATCTCTCTCCATAAATTTATTTTTTTAATATTAAACCCTTAATAATATTTTTATTAAATAAGTAGCTTTGATTAGCATTTTCTAAATTACTCCAAATTAAATTCAAATCTTCTGACCAAGTATAATTTGTTTCTAATTCTGAAATAATTCCCGACTGTTTATCATAAGCAATAGTATAAGTATCTGTATTTATATTTTTTCCCATCTGAAAAAACTTATCTAATAAAGATATTTCATTATTAACATTTAAAGTAAATGGTAATTCATAACGAATAATAATTTCTTTTTGCTCCCCGGGCTGTAAATATTGCCAACCACTAAAAACTGTTTTATTAAATTCATTATGAACCCTAGCTCCCGAAACTTCATCAATAAAATATCGACCCTGTATTTCTAAAATATCCTGGTCTTCTTGAGATCCAGAAACTGGACGCATATATTCATCATCTAGCTCTTCTTCAAAACCACTCGCCCCTAATAATTTACTACTTTGAGGAACATATACTGCTAAATAATCTCTATTCTGATATTCACTAAAAAAATTATCTGCTTCAGGAAGATATGTTCTTTTAATTTTAACTGTATCAATAATTTTTCCATTTGATAAAAATTCTACATCGTGAATTATGTCTTGTTTTATAAATTCATCTGTTTTGCTTCCGCCAATATTAGTATTTACAACTGCTAAATAATCTTTACTAGTATCAATTATGGCTCCACTCCAACCATAAGCATCAACCCTTCCTTGCAGTGCTGAATTTGTAAAATACATTTGAATATCTTTAGACATAACAGAATTATTAAAAATATTTAAGGCCGACAAATAATCTAAACTTTTATCCTTAAATATAATATCTAAAACTTGAGAAAACAATTCTCCTATAATGGCCTTGGGTTGGTCTCCTTTATCAGTAATCTCCACAATTTTTTGCACCTCCATCATAAAATTATCTGAATTTATTTCCAAGTCCCTGTCTGCCAAATAAATTGGACCAATAATTTTTAAAAATTCTACCATTACATTACCATTAATAGCGATTAAACCATCAACCGTGGGACCACCCGACTTTTCATAATATTTTAACATTAATTCAGCTGAAGACGGAAAATGTAAAAATAAATTTGTATCCCAAAAATTCAAATTTGGATTTATGCTCCAAAACTGCTTAGGGGCAATAATATTTTCGTGAAAACCGGCTTGCAAATCATATGGTCCTCCAACAGGAACTTCTACATTAATTAATTCTCCATTTTTAATGTCTACTAAAGCCATACTACCCATAAATCCGCCCGTTGGTCTTAACTCGTGATTGTTTTGAAATATTAATAAATATCTTTGGGGTATTTTATCTCCCAATATATCTAAAACCACCTCAAAAAATAAATCTAATTTACTTAAACCCTTAATTAAGAGAGGAAAGTTTTCTTTTATTTTTACAAAATCTTCTTGATAATCTTGAGGCAGGTCTTTAAAATCAACTTTTGAAATATAATCAGCAGCTCTTTCCATGCTAGTTCTGGCTTGAGTTAAGTTATTAGATATTAATTTAATTCTATCAGTTAAGGGAATTTCTTTTTCCTGTTGTTTTAAAACTGCACTCATTTCTTGAGCTGATTTTGACAAAAGACGCCCAGCATTTAATAACTTAATTCCATTATCTAATTTTTTGCCTTCTTGAGGTATTAATTTCAAAATTTCTAAAAATAAATTATTATATTCTGAAATAATTGCTTCGGCTGCTAAAAATTTTTGATTGGCCTCTGAAAAACTTGTCTGGGCTTTTTGAAAATCTGAATTAGCCATAGATTCTAAACCGTCTTGAAAATCCCCAAAAGCCATTTCTGAAATACCCAAAACTTCACCCTTTTTAGCATCAACTTGGCCAACTATTGATAGGGCCTTAATTGATGAAATAACTAAAAAACAAACAATTATAAAACCAAAAACTCTTGTTGAATTTTTAAAAGTACTTTTATTAAATAAAAGAGCGGGACTAAAAACAAATAAAATTTTTGATTTTTGAAAACTTGGGGAAACTTTTATTTCTTTATCCCCACCACTTTTCTGAAAGTGTGGGGATTTATTTTTTTCCTGTTTAAAATCTTCAGTTAAAAATTTTATAATTTTCTTCCCCAAATTATTAATATTTAAAAATATAGAAAATAAAAAATTTATTAAAATATTAAAGGCCAAAAAAATGCCTTGGAAAATATAAGTTATAAAATTAACAAAGCCCTCACCGAAAAAATGAGTTAATTTAAAAAACTTTGTTTTTGAACTTAAATATAATAATTCTTTTAAGTATAGGGAAGAAACGTTTGCCACGGTTTTTTTTCTAGGCATATCAAATTTTAATTCTAGTTTTTCTTTATCCTTCGCCTTTGGCTGATGGTTTCTTAAATTAACCACATGCTTAGATTTAAGAGGAATGCTCTGGCTTTTGCTAATTTTAATCTGATTTTCTTTTAATTTTAAATTGTAAGTGGCGTCTTTAATACTCTTTTCCGTAAAGACATAATCTTCCTGAATTAATCTATCTAATCCATCTTTTTTCTCTGCAATAGAAAAATTATTTAAAACCGGTTCTGTTTGAGAAGTACTGGAAGGATTTTTAATTAAAATTGAATTTTGATCATCAATTTCTACTTCATTTAAAAGTTCGTCCAGATCTGTTTTGTCAGTTAAAAAATCTGGTTGGAAATTAATTACCGGTGTATCATCAGAAGAATCTATTAAAAACTCGTCTTTTTTTTCTATCACAAAATTAATCGTGGACACCTTTTTATTTTTAGCTGTCTTTTTGGTTTTCTTTGGTCTAATTTTTTTGCGAGTAGTTTTCTTCTTAAGACGACCAATATTTTTAGGCCGACCCCTCTTGCGAGTAGTTTTTTTCTTTTTAGTTGTCCTTGTTTTTCTAAGCAAAGATTTCTTCCTTTTCTTAAGAGGAAGTTTTTTCTTTTTCTGATTAGTTTTTCTCATACCCTTTATTATACAATTTTTTTAAAAATTAGCAAAATAAAAAGGCTTTATAATGTAACCCGTGGTGGATAAGCATACTCTTATCATTATCTAAACTATAAAATAGCATTTTCCACCTTTATGGTTTTTTATCTAATGAATGGTATCAAACCCCAGAGCAAGCTCTGGACTCTGATTCGGAGCTCCCATTCGGTCGCACCTTAACCCCGCAGCAAGCTGACGGGGTATTCATTCTTTTCTCACTCACTCGGTCATAAAAGATCTTCACTTCGTTCAGACTTTTTATGACCCTCGTTCCGTTCGAAAAATAAAATAAGTATTATTTGTTGAAGAATGAATAAATATAAATTCTAAACTTAGCTTAACTTATTTTAATAATATATTATTTAGTTAATAGCAAAAATAT
>CAZAOE010000007.1:0-44062 GCA_964486685.1 uncultured Gammaproteobacteria bacterium | reverse complement strand
AAAATTAATGATTTTGGTAAATTTAGAGTGTTACCTATGTATCTCATCTTCTTCACCCAGTTAAATAATCCTAAATTTTGTAAAAATTTAGGATTAAGATTTGAATATAAATTTATATAGTATTGTAATGTGGAAATAGAGTTAGTATTAAAATTAATTTATGACAATATATTTAAATCTTATTTCAACCTGTCAAATAGTATCGCAATTAAGCGATAATTTAACAGGTTTAACAGGGTCAATATTTTTTTCAACAAAAAAATCCCCGAATTAAGCTGGGGATTTATTAAGAAAAACAAATTTCATTTCTTTGAGTAGAAGAGCAATATATTGTCCTGACTCATCAGAGGGTTCAAAAATTAGTTTGTTGGCGGATCTTTTTTCAAGTTCAAGGGTATATTTAATATCCTTATCCCTAGTGAATAAGATGAATTCTTTGAACATTTTTCTTTTAACAAGCATTTTTATAACCGCTACCAATTCAGGACTAAGTTTTTCTTCTGGATTATTTTCTCTTCCAATGTTTTTTTTATAAAAAAACATCATTGGTCCTCCTTTGTTGTTATATCAACAAATTTTTGTCCGTCCAGTTGTAGAACGGGTTCGGCACATAAATTGGGTTTAAAAATATTAGCCCCAATATGAGTATAGATAATTTTATTTTTTGGAAATTTTCTTTTTGGAAAATGGGCAGTAAACTCCCCGCGCTTTTTAATTATTTCAATAATATTAGCGGGTAATTCGCAATTTATTAATTCAGCTCCTTTTAAATATAACATTATTATTCCTCCAGATTTTTATTAGTTAAATAAGATTATTATGTTTAAGAAATAAAGTCAAGAGAAAAAAACAGAAAAAACAATACCTGGGTATTATTTTTTTATGGTGCTGAAAGTGGGACTCCCATTATTCAACGAGATAAACTTTACGTTTCACTTATGGAAATATAGAATTGTCAATTATTTCTCAAGTTAAAATATAACAAAGTTTAATTTGGTGGTGCATTATATTGAAAGTAGTTCGAACATTTTTTGTCGCTTTTGGCGGCGACAAAGGATTCAAAAATTCAAAATGGCTTCGTTGCAATCTTTGACAATCTCAAATTTTTTTTGCCGGTAAATTCTTTTTCGAAAAACCATGAGGAATCCTCTGCAAACTGGAAAGTTTTTAAGAATAAACCAAAAAATTAAAGGCCCTGACTCTCCTTTTTCTTAGATATTAGATTATAGATACCTCCTATAAAAAAACCGCCCAGAGTAAAAATAACTGAATTAAATGCAAAAGCCTCAGTTACTGGTTTTGTAAAAATACAAATTAATGTTCCTAAAAATCCAATTACCATACCAAAAGTAAGTGTCTTTCCTTTTACTTTTTTTACTAACCAAGAAGCTATACCAGTAAGAGCCATTACGCTAGCAAATCCTGTGAAAATAAATACTGTACTCATTATGTTTTGTAAGAGAATGGCAATTATAAATCCTACTAACATCAAAACTATTAAAGCATAGCGAAATAAAGTTACTAATTTTTTGTCATTAATTTTTTTAAATCTTGAGTAAAAATCTTGGAGTAAAATAGAAGTAGTAGTAAATAAATAGGTATCAGCTGATGACATTACGGCAGCAAAAATAGTTACCACACCTAAGCCGATTAATCCTGCTGGAAGTAATCTAATAAATCCTTCTATTAAAGCAATGTCAGGATCAATCCCAGCGACTTTTGATTTTATTGCTAGACCGACAATTGAGAACAAAACTCCAATTAGGATATAAAACAATGCTGAAAACATTAAACTTTTCTTGATAGTTTTTACATCTTTAGCAGCATAAACCCTTTGCCAAAGTTCAGCCGAAGCAAATGGCAAGATTATTCCAAATAGAAAAAAGCCAATGGTAATTTTAAGAGGTAATGCCCCAAAGCTGATATCAGAAGGAGATATTTTTACTCCGCTAAACAGCAAAATACCTAAAAGCCCAGCCAGAATAATAATTGCTAAAAATTGAGCTATATCAGTTTTTACAACTGCCTTAAAACCACCCATCACCAAATAAATTAATATTGTAATACTAATTAAAGACAGAGAGATGATAAATGAAAATCCTGTAAGACTGCCCAAAACCTTAGTACCACCGATAAGCTGAATTATAAAATTTAAGAGCATAACAACTAAAATTACAAAAGCAGAGATGAAACCTACTTTTTTCCCATATTTGTGAAAGAAATAATCTGAAAGAGTATAAAATTTTTCTTCTGTGGATTTTTTTCTTAACTTTGTGGCAAAAAGTATAAATATAAAATATCCAAATGCAGCACCAATAAAAAACCACATTGCAGAAGTACCGTAAAGATATACTAAAGCAACAAAAGTAAGTACTAATCCTGCACCAGTTTTACTGGAAACAATAGTTGCTGTGTTGGTTAATACTCCTAAATTTCTATCTGATAGTAAAAATCCTTCGCTGGTTTCCTTTTTTGAAGAACGATAGCCTAAATAAAGAATAATAATTACATAAATCGTGATTAAGATTAAATCGAGAAGTGATAGTGTCACCATAGTTTTAAATTATAAAATTTTTTTACTAAAATATGATTCGAGTCAATATTTTTTCAGGTTCGTTGCATAAACTACTTATTTATTCGGAACAATTGTATATGTATGATGGCGAAGTCATGAACTCGAGACAAGCGAAGCTTGGCGAGTAGAAAAAGTATATGTCCTTTGATTCGTTTTAGACAAGCCAAGACTCACTCATGATATTCGATTCATAAGAATTGAATGGTGTAGCATATTTAAAATAGTTTGAACGCATTTCGCCCCCTTCGGTGGCGATGAAGCCTCAAAAAATTCAGAGCGGCTTCGCCGTGTTCTTTGACAATTTCCAATTTTTCTTTGGCGGCAAATTCTTTTAATTCTCTTTATAAAAAAGAGTCAAACAAGAAATTTAGGTCGCCAGCCATCCACCGTCAATAACCACCACTGCTCCAGTCATATAACTTGAAGAATCTGAAGCGAGAAAAACAACCAATTCTGAAACTTCTTCTGGCCGACCAACTCTTTTAAGGGGCACTCTTTGAAGCATCGCTTCTAGTGTCTTGGGGTCTGATTTAACTACATCGATCATTGGAGTTTCTATCATTCCAGGAGCAATGGCGTTAACGCGAATATTGAAAGGCGCCAACTCCGTAGCCAAAGCTTCAGTCATTGCAGCTATACCTCCCTTAGAAGCGCAATAATGAGCAATATTCGGCATACCAATTCCTTGCTGACCCATAGCCACAGAAGCAATATTAACTATTACTCCTCCCTTCCGTTCTTTCATAACCTTTGCTGCAGCTTGGGCGCATAAAAATTCTCCTTTAAGATTAATGTCAATTGTTCTGTCCCAATCTTCTTCTGATAATTCTAAAAATGGCTTGAATTGGGCTATTCCGGCATTGTTTATTAAAATATCAAGCTGCCCGAATTTTTTAACGATTGTAGCTACAACTGAATCAACTTCTGATTTGTCTGAGACATCAAGCTTAAAAGCAATCGCCTCACCACCAGAGTTTTTAATTTCATCAACAACTTTTTGGCAGTCAGCTTGATTAATATCAGTAACAACAACTTTTGCTCCTTGCTTAGCTAAAGCAATAGCATGAGATTTCCCCATACCCTGCCTTGCGCCGGTTATGAGTGTCACTTTGTTTTTAAGATTTTGCATAATTTTAGCTTTTAAAATTTTAAGTTATAGAGTAATTACTCCCGACTAAGAGAAATTTAATGAAAAAATTTTCTTTTACAAAATGTGGTTCGAGCCGACCCCAGTAGCAGAATAAGTTCGCTACGGGGCAGGTATTTTTTACAGGCTTGCTCCGTAGTTAAAGCGAAGCTTTATGCTTCGGGGTTCTTTGGCAGTTTTTAAGAATGTGGCGAAGCCATAAACTCGAGACAAGTGAAGCTTGGCGAGTAGTTCATGGTGCTGTGGGAGAGACTCGAACTCTCATGGATTTGCATCCATTGGATTTTAAGTCCAACGCGTATACCAATTCCGCCACCACAGCGTGTTTTATTTAGTTTTCAAATTTAAGATTTAATAAGCAAATATGATACCAATTCTTTGCCTCAGCTCTCACCTTGCTGAAGCTTCTCACCTTGCTGAAGCTTGGCGAAGCGGGCGGCGAAGTGGGTCGCCGAAGGTGAGATGAGAGTCACTTTAGTGATTTATTTTTCATACATACTATTATACCTATTTTTGTTTTTTATTCAACCCTCTCCAACCCCTTACTTGCCTCGCATTAGAAGGGTTTAGAAATTTTTTATAGAGAGATGTTTTGTTTTTATAATTATTATGGGATAAATAATTTAATTAATGTGTGTGGGTTTACTTTTTGTCAAATATAGCATATACTTATGTATAGTTAAAAGTTATCCACAGTTTATAGAAAATATAATTATTAACTAAAAATAGTTGAAAGAAACAATAAAAAATTTGGTTGTAAAAGATAAATCAAGCGGATTTTAGTGCTATTTAATTTTAGATAGTAGAGCCGCTTGTTCTAAGCGGTTTTTTTGATAACTAAATAATATAAATAATAACTAGTAGTAATTCCTAGTAAGGAAAAGGAAATTATAATCAGGTCTTTTCCGGCCCCTCTATTTTCAAGGACAGCTTGAATGATTCTGAATATAGTTTCTGATTACTACTAATTATTGCTTATATTAAATGTTTTTTAGACAATTCAAAGACAAATTAAGCAAGAAGTTCTTTGAAAAAAAAGCATAAAGAAATATTTTATGTTTCAGTGATTGCAATTTTAAGGGCATATGGTGGATACCTTGACATCAAAAGACGATGAAGGACGTAGTAGCCTGCGATAAGCCTCGGGTAGGTGGCAAGCAACCTTTGATCCGGGGATTTCCGAATGGGGTAACCCACTGACAAAACAAACTGTCAGTATCATTAACTGAATACATAGGTTAATGAAGACAACCTGGGGAACTGAAACATCTTAGTACCCAGAGGAAAATAAAGAAGAAACAGTTCTTAGACTAAGGTTAGTAAGTTTTCTTACTGACTCTCAGTCTAAGGATTTCGATTCCCTTAGTAGTGGCGAACGAAAAGGGAAAAGCCCAAACCTATAGAGTGTTGATGTTGAAATTTAGAAACTTCGGTTTTTAAAAGATTCATCTTAAAGGTCATAAGCCGTTGCTTTATGGGTGTAGATTAGTAAATTATGTTCGGAACTTATGAGTCCAAGATAGAGTATACTTAAAATGACTTCCCTAGTAGAATAGACTGGAAGGTCTAACCAAAGAAGGTGATAGTCCTGTAAACGAAAGGGGTTATTGCTCTATGGTAATTTACTTGAGTAGGCCAAGACCCGTGAAATCTTGGTTGAAACAAGTGTGACTATGCACTAAGGCTAAATACTTTTGATGATCGATAGTGAACTAGTACCGTGAGGGAAAGGTTAAAAGCATCCCGGTTAGGGAGATGAAATAGTATTTGAAACCATATGCTTACAAGCAGTCGGAGCCGTGTACCGCTCACTGCGTTCGGATACACGGCAAGCTCCATTTACATATTTATATGATAAAAGAAGTGGGCTTGCCAAGTACCCGAGCATAGCGAGTGGTACGTGGTGACGGCGTGCCTATTGAAGAATGAGCCAACGAGTTTATTTTTGTTGTTTGTTTAATCCCGATTTAGGGAGAAGGCAAAGCGAAAGCGAGTTGTAAAAAGCGTATTTAATTAAATAGTATGAGTTAATCTTAAACTTATGCTATTTAATTGAAAGACAGCATGAATAAGACCCGAAACCGAGTGAGCTTACCATGACCAGGATGAAGGTACAGTAACATGTGCTGGAGGTCCGAACCCACTAGCCGTGCAACACTAGGGGATGAGTTGTGGTAAGAGGTGAAATGCTAATCGAACTCGGCTATAGCTGGTTCTCCTCGAAACAGTTTTAGGACTGGCCTCATTGTGGAGTCTAGGGGTAGAGCGCTGAATGGGGTGGAGAGAGAAATCTTATTCACTCCAACCAAACTTCGAATACTAGATACTCTATACAATGGGAGTTAGACTATGGGGGCTAAGCTCCATTAGTCAAAAGGGAAACAGCCCAGATCCTAACTTAAGGTCCCTAAGTCTCAGTTAAGTGTAAAAGGCGGTGTCATTACTCAGACAACTAGGAGGTTGGCTTAGAAGCAGCCATCCTTTAAAGATAGCGTAACAGCTCACTAGTTAAGTGATAATGCGCCGAAAATGTAACGGGGCTAAACTGAGCACCGAAAGTAGGAATCATAAATTAATTACGATTTATGGTGGTAGAGGAGCATTTTATATTTGTTGAAGTTAGATCCGCGAGGACTAATGGAAGATATAGAAGAGAGAATGTTGGCATGAGTAACAAAAAGATGGGTGAGAAACCCATCCACCGAAAACCTAAGGTTTCCTGAGCAATGATTGTCAACTCAGGGTTAGGCGATCCTAAGCCGAGGCCGAAAGGCGTAGGCGATGGATGAGCAGGTTAATATTCCTGCCCTATTTTAGATTATCGATGGGATGACGCAGTTTAAATTTGATAGCGTTTTTTGGCTATAGACGTTGGCTGAAAAGTGGTGTTTCTTTGGTAAATCCGGGAAACATTAGCCACTAATCAGTCAGAAGGTTGAGACTTCGGTCAAAGCCAACTATTGATGATAGATTGCCTAGAAAAATCTCTAAGAGCTAAGGTCTAAAGTAATCGTACCGCAAACCGACACAGGTAGGTAAGGCGAGTAGCCTCAGGTGTACGAGAGAACCTTCGTTAAGGAACTCGGCAAAACAGTGGCCGTAACTTCGGGATAAGGCCTCCCCCCACTTTTAAGTTTTTTAAGATTAAAAAGTTTAAAAGTGGGGGGCGCAGCGAAAGAACCCAAGCGACTGTTTATCAAAAACATAGGTCCCTGCAAAAGCGTAAGCTGAAGTATAGGGGCTGATGCCTGGCCAGTGTCAGAACGTTAAGGTGAAGGGTGCAAGCCTCGATCTGAAGCGCTGATGAACGCCGGCGATAACTATAATCGTCCTAAGGTTATGTAATTTATTTTTTAGATTACATAAGGACTGGGACGATTATAATAAAGTTCGTTGCCTGGTTTTGAAGAAATTCAAAATTGTCCAAAAAAACTCAGTAAAATGCGTGGAAATCCTCAAAAGATTTTTAATACTTATCAATTACATTGGTAAGTAAAAATTTAAAAATACACGGGGGCAACGCGCAGGATTAAAAAATAATTAATCCTCAGAGACTTAACACTGAGGTCCGCAAAAATATGAAATTAAACCCAAATTGGGTAACAGGATTTACAGATGGTGAAGGAACGTTTTATATCGGAATTAATCAAAATTCAACAATGAAGATTGGTTATCAAGTGTTGCCAGAATTTAGAATAGTGCAACATCAGAGAGATATAAAATTACTATATGAATTAAAAAAGTTTTTTCAGGCTGGAGTTGTGAGAATTAATCATGATGAACGATATGAATTGAGAGTCAGGTCATTAAAACATATTAATCAAATAGTTATTCCTCATTTTGACAAATATCCTTTAGCAACCCAAAAAAAATTTGATTTTATCAAATTTAAAAAAGTTATTAATTTAATGAATAAAAATCAACATTTAGAAATTAATGGCTTGAAAAGTATAATTCAAATATCTAGTAAAATGAATAGATGTCAGAAGAATAAAGCTTTAAGAATTTTATCAGAATTGAAATAAATTTCATGTTAGGATAAGATAAAGTCCATGCTTAATAGAAATATTAAGAAGGTACAGAGCGAAATTCCTTGTCGGGTAAGTTCCGACCTGCACGAATGGCATAACGACTTGGGTACTGTCTCAACGAAGGACTCGGTGAAATTGCAATACCGGTAAAGATGCCGGTTTCCCATAGCCGGACGAAAAGACCCCGTGAAGCTTTACTATAGCTTGATATTGGTTTAAGGGTATATTTGCTTAGAATAGGTGGGAGACTTTGAAATTTCATTTTCGGATGAGATGGAGTCGCTAGTGAAATACCACCCTGATGTATTTTTAAATCTAATCCTATGCCTTGAATCAGGCTAGGAAACAGTATTAGGTGGGTAGTTTAACTGGGGCGGTTGCCTTGAAGAATAATTCTTCCGTTAGAATTAGTGGGGCAATATAATAGTAATATTATATAATATCGTCGCAGATAAAATAAAATATAAATTACTTGGCTTATATGCTGGAACACCCGCGAGTATCTTGAAATACCTTTGGTAAAAATTTTCAAGTGATGCGGACAATCAGCAGGGAATTTAATTATTTAAAGCCCTCAACGACTAGACGCCAAGCTCCAATATTTTGTAAGATATTGGGTGAAGATATAGTCTGGACTCTATGGCGACATAGAGATAGGTTATGAGGCTAATAACCTAATCTAAATGATTAATATTATGAACAAAAGAATCAAAATTTCGTTACGTCAAAAGAAAATTATAATGGGTAAACTATTAGGTGATGGTCATCTAGAGACCGTTAATGGTAGAACTATCAGATTAAAAATTGAGCATTCTTTAAAACAGCGTGATTATGTTGATTGGTTGTATAATGAATTAGAAAATTTAGCATCTAGTAAACCAAAAATTAAGCAACAAAAAGTAAATGGTAAAATTTACAATAAATATTGGTTTAATAGTTGTTATAATGTTTCATTGCGTTTTTATTATCATCAGTTTTATAAGGATAAGAAAAAAGTTGTACCAAAATTAATTCACAGATGGTTAACACCTTTGACTTTAGCTATTTGGTATATGGATGATGGATCAGTTAAATCTAAATACCATCGAGCTAAAATAATAAATACTCAATCTTTTGACCAAGATGATTTAAAGAGATTACAGTTAGCATTGTTGCGTAATTTTAATATTAAGACGAAATTACGTAAACAAAGAGAAGGGTGGCAAATTTATATTTTAGCAACTGAGATTAATACTTTCAATAAAGTTGTTAGAAAATATATTTTACCATGCTTTGAATATAAATTAGATTAACAATATGCCTAAAAAGTAACGGAGGCGTTTACAAAGGTTGGCTAGCTCCCGATGGAAACGGGATGTTGTCGTGCAAACGCAAAAGCCAGCTTTACTGCAAGGGGTACAGCCCGAGCAGTTGCGAAAGCAGAAGTTAGTGATCCGACCGTATTCGATATAGGACGGCGGAAGCTCAACGGATAAAAGTTACTCCGGGGATAACAGGTTAATCAGGTCCAAGAGTCCACATCGACGACCTGGTTTGACACCTCGATGTCGGCTCGTCGCATCCTGGGGGTGAAGAAGCTCCCAAGGGTTTGGCTGTTCGCCAATTAAAGCGGTACGTGAGCTGGGTTCAGAACGTCGTGAGACAGTTCGGTCTCCTATCCGCTATGGGCGGTTGGAATTTTGAGGAGTCCCTTTCCTAGTACGAGAGGACCGGAAAGGACAAACCTCTAGTGTACCAGTTGTTCTGCCAAGGGCATTGCTGGGTAGCTATGTTTGGTTTGGATAAGTGCTGAAAGCATCTAAGCGCGAAGCCGTCTCCAAGATTAGAATTCCTTATTTAGGCACCTTATAGACTATGAGGTTGATAGGCTCTAAGTGTAAGATCAGTAATGATTTTAGCTGAGGAGTACTAATTGCCGAGCGATCACTGAAACATAAAGTATTTCTTTGACAATTTTCAATTATCAATTTTCAGTTTGAATTTAATTCACAATTATTCAATGATCAATATTTTATTAAATTGTTTTTCGATTTAGGGATATTGTAAATTGAGTCATTGAAGTTTAACCCCATCACCTTTTTTGCAAAATAATATCAAAGAATTATTTTAAAAAAATTATATAATAAAATTAAGATATCAAATTTTAAATTAAAAGGTGAGGGGTTAAATGAAAATTTAGAAATGAAAATTGTAAATTTAAACTATAATTATAAGAATTATCAAAATTTTGTTATTGACCACAGACGTTGATAATAGAATTTTGGTGATTCTAGCGATGGGGTAACACCTAGTTCCATACCGAACCTAGCAGTTAAGACCATCAGCGCCGATGATATTGCCTCATTAGGGGTGAGAAAGTAGGTCATTGCCAATTATAACAAAAAACTCCGATTTAATCGGAGTTTTTTGATTTGTTTAGATTTATATTTATTATTCTTCTTCTGTTTTTGTTAATCCTTCCCAATAACCTTCTCTCACCTTTAACTCTTTATTGTTTTTTTCTGCTAGTTCTTTTACAGCGTTTTCAAACAATCCCATATTAGGATGTCCTTTCATAGAGTCTCTTTCTAGAATTTTTAACATAGCTCCCCAAGTATTTGGTCCAGGATTTTCATTATCAGCTAATTTTTTAGCTAGTCTGATAAAGGCATCTGATGATGTTTCTCTGTCTATTAATCCTTCGTGAGCATTTTTATCAAAATCTTCATCATTAAGACTTAGTTCCATGTTTTTAATTTTTTGTAAAGCTGGAGATAATTCTTCATTTTTTTCAATTTGAGATGGTTGTCCGAATTTGTTCATAGTTTTGTTTATTAATTATTAAGTTAATTAATATATAAAATAAATTGCTAAAATTGTAATTTATCTTATCTTATTATTTAGACTATCAAGGTTATTTAGAAAAGTAAAGATTTTTATTATGGCGCATAATGTCATCAGTATATCTGATGTTTACTTCCATTCTATTTTATCATTTCAATTTATGGAGGCAAATATGGGTGAGGGGCGGAGTCGAGCCCCGAACTAGATACAACTTATTAGGCGAGGGTGAGTGAGGTACGAACGAAAGTGCAACGTCCCCTTTGAGTCGCGAGCTCCTTTGTTTATATTAGAGGCATGATTTGAGCCGAAAAATCACATAATCATTATTTCCCCAAGAAGTATAAGCATTACACCCTTTGCAGTAGCTATCATCGCCACAATAATATTTGCCGTATGTGTGGTAAAAAAGGTCCGGACAATCTGGAGAGCAATATAAAACCATTGATTTAACAGAACAATCATTGTTGGAACTGCAGGGAATATTTTTTATTTCCTTATTTTCGCTACCCGGATGATAACAGGTGACTGTATAGTGACTAGAACAGGTAAAAAATATAAAATATATCGCAAAGGCAATAATTAATAATATTCCTACGCTAAAATAAATAATTTTTTTGTTCATAAGTATAATCAAGGATTAAATATTTATAATGTTTTCCAGAAGTGGGCTCGCGATTTCACTTAACATTAGGGATAAAAGAATTTTTTCTGGAACAAAGTGGAAGAAAAATTTGGGAAAATTGCGAGCCGAGTAATTTTCCTTTTATCTCTTGTTATACGCCCCGACGACTGAAAGGCGGAGAGCGCAGCGTGGCATGGAGCGCAGCGGAGTGAGTTCAAGAAATATTTTTCGTTCTCATTTTCAGATAGGCTTTCTTCGTTAACAAAACTATGCTTCCTGTTGTTCCAACTAAAAACACAATGGGACAAACCATAGTCGCCAGGATAAAAAACACGGGCTCGTCCCCGCCATTCCAAAATCCCTCACCGAATAAGTAAATTAGCAAGCCATAAACGAAATTGTGCAAAAGGACAAAGATTAAAAATCCTACAGCCGAGCCCCCTGTTAAAAGTAAAAATATTCTCAGCATTCCTTTTACTTTTGATTTTAAGGTCAAAAAAATTAATATCGCTCCTAATGCGAAAAAGAGAATAAATGGAATAATGAAGAGAGCAAAACGTAGGTTAGCCATGATCTCGCTGTCCATTTCGTTGATTACCGGACCCGTCTGTAGCATTTGAATCATACTCAAGATAAAAGTCGCTATTAGTGCGTAAAATACTATTTTCAGCCATATTGGGAGTTTTTCATTCATCTTGTGGTCCTTTGGATTGAAATGTTTGTGTACCATCATAATATTAGATAATTACAGAATTTATAAAAATTGTTTTTTCTGCAATTCCATGAATAGAAAAAATACTATATTCCCCTCTATAATTAAAGAAAAAAACAAAATGGAATTCTTTTTAAGAGTTGCCCCGCCTTTTGCGGGGCAAAAGAAAAACATATATTTCAGCTAACGGGGCGCGGATATCAGAAGTCACGATTTTTACTTATCTTAGCTTTATATTATCAATTCTTTTATTTTGTCATTAATTTTGTATTCCCATTTGTCTTGATTTATTTTTTTAAGTTCCATAATTATATTTTAATAATTTAATTTAGCTCACAAATCAGATATACGCTGTTAGTTGGTGTTATTTAGATTCATTAATGTTTATTTTATGCTTCTTTAATATCTTTATTATTCTATTTCTATTATCATTCCAACCATTTGCATATAGCGTTAATACTGGTATGGTTATTTCCCCAGTTAATCTTTTAGAAATTTGATGCCAGATTTTTAAATCATTTCCCATGTTTTCTTTGATTTTTTTATGAAGGATATTTTTATCTTGAATGTTTACAAGTTTATGAATTATATTATTTCTATTTTTTCTACCTTTTTCTAATATCTAATAATTGATATAATTTAGTATCATGACTTAAAGCGAGATAAAAACTTTGAACAACTACTTGATTAGAATTAAAAATAAATTTTGGAATTGAAATTTTTAAATTATTTGCAACAAAAATGATTAATCGTGGCAATAGAACTTGTTCAATTAAAGACCAGAGATAAAAATATCCTTCCATCATATTACTTTTATCTATGCTATTTACTGCACGTTTAAGAGTATCCATCTCAAGTTTCTGAATAAATTCTATTTGTTCTTTGCTTGGTTTCTTTATTTTTTTTATATCAAAATCCATAAATCTAAATAATTTTAGCTAACGTTCGCGTATATCTGATGTTTTGCGGAGCGCCTGCCCGTCGTAGCTTTTAGCGAAGGAGGGTAGCGGAGCAAAATATGGGTGGAGGTTTTTGTAAAAAGCCGTAACCAGATATCCCGTGTTGTGTGATGCTCTCTTTTATTAGAAAATCCGATTTAATTTTGATACTTCCCAATTATTCTAGTTTGGGCGTTTTGGTAATAAGTGTTTTTTACTATTAGAAACATTTTTTGCTTTCATTGAAAATATAAGCATAACAATTATTGTTAAGGGAATAATTGCTAATTCCCAATCATTTATTCTTCCTAAAATAGCGAGTATTGTAAAAATGAGTATACTTATATTTTTATTAAGACCGCACACCACACTACGTCTATAACTTACGATGAAAATTGAAAAGTATAAAGCAAACTGAATTATAATTAAAGCCCATACAAACCAAAGTGGTGCAGTTGTACGAATAGCGTTGAGCCAAAATGTTATACCTATATAACATATAGTAGTGGCAATAATATGAACAGTAAATGATTTTTTTTCTAATTTAAGAAGCTCACCTTTGATAAAATCACTTGCTTTATTATCTGTTTTATTTTCCATAATTTTATTTTAATAACATTATTTATTATTAATTTTTTTATATGCTTGTTTAATTTTTTTCTGACCCTCTGGAGTTACCCAAGTAGAAATACAATGAAACAACTTATCTTCGTCATCCAATTTCATTTTATTCAAAAGTTCTAAATCCAGATGTTTTCCATGATCACCAAGATACCAAATTCGAAAACTATTTTTGTTGAAACCATAAGTTTTTCGAATAAAAAAATTAAATATTATCATTAAAACGCCTAAAATATATCCAATAATAAGATATTGGAAAAAATTGTTAATAAAAAAGAAAAAAATTAGTGTTATCAAAATAATAATTAATGATGTTCTATATAAAGGCGTGAGAAAATATCCATCAAAGATGATATCATATTTTTTAGATCTGGCTCGAAATGATTTTAATACATTTAAAAATTCAAGTGTTCTTGTAATTGGTAGAGCCACAAAAATTATTAACATCATGTGTCCTATGGTGCTTAGAAATATTATAAATCCCAACAATATTGTTATGAAATTTATTATGTATGTAATAATCATATGATTTTAATATTTTTTTCATTATAGAAAAGTGTCACCCGCCCACAGCGGGCAAAAAAGAAAAGCATATGTCATATAACGTTTCGGCGTATCTGATGTCTCGCGAAGCGAGATATGGGCGGAGCTAGTAAAATATTAGTTTTTATTTTTTATCAGTTAATTTTTTTACAATAAGACTACCTAAAACCTGAATTATAATTAGAGTTGGTATGCTTATTAAAAATATTTGCCAAGCTTCCGATAAATTAGGCCACCATCTCCCAAACTGTGATAGAAACTTATTAAGTGGTTGTAATAAGAATAATTTTCAAAGAATTATTGAGAATAAAAAAATAAAAAATAGTGATAGGCGAAATAGAAATATTATATTATCAACAATTTTATTCATGCTATCATCCATAGTTTCCAAAATTTTTGTTGTGCTTTCGTTTGTTTTTATTATTTTGTTGATATAGTATATATCTTTGTTTTTGTTGTTCATATATTTAATAAAGAATAATATTTTACTGACGTAGTCAGATACGGCGTGTTGGGCGATGTAGCTACTTATTTTTTCTTTTACTAAAGCCGGAAAGTAAAAAAATAATACCCATAAGAAATATAATTATAATTCCTACACTAAATATTTCTCGAAACCATCCTGATGATAATATTATACCATGACCATTAATTGGTTTATTAAAGCCTCCACCTATGAAAAAAGCAATTGGTATTATTGTGAATATAAAACCTAAATAATATTGTATTTTTTTATTTTCTTTTTTTAGTATAAAGTCTAATAAATTTCCAATAGACATATTTGTATTTTTATTAATTAGGTAGCTATTTCATATAACTCCTTATATACGAATTTATTGACTTCTGGGCTTAAATAAAGGGTTTATTTATGTAAAATTGTAAATCATAAGGAGTTATAATTATATTATGATTTTACTCTTTTAAATCTATTCCTACAATTTTATTTTTCCCAGCTTTACCTTTAATAATTTGAATATTGGACTTGGCGGTTTTAAAGTGTTTAGACAAGAACTTAATCAATTCAGCATTGGCCTTTCCTTTTTCGGGAACAGCTTTAAGTTTAATTTTAAAAGAATTGTTAGATTCTTCAATAATTTCGGTTTTAGAGGACTTAGGAATAACTTTAATATTATATTTGGTCATTTGGATTTGGAATTTATTTAGATATTAGAAATTAGATATTAGATATTGAGCTCTCCTTTTCCTTGTCTAATTATCTCCACCTGGTCATCAATTAAGCTGACTATGGTAGATGGCTCACCGTTAATTTCACCAGCATCTAAAATTAAATCTACCTTACCAAACCAATCTTTTTTAATTTTATCTGGATTAGCATAGTTTTGTTTACCGCTCTCATTAACACTAGTAGTGATGATTGGATGGCCCAATTCTTTCACTAAATTTAAACAAACTTGATGATTAGGAATGCGGATGCCAATAGTTTTTCTTTTGGGGTCTTGAAGGATTTTAGGGGCTTCTTTACTGGCTTTTAAAATAAAAGTAAAAGGACCAGGTAAATGTTTTTTTAGTATTCGATATTGGAAATTAGAAACCATAGCCCAACGGCTAATATCTTTTAAATCAGCACAAATAATACTTAAAGGTTTTTGTTTTTTACGATGTTTAATTTTTTGAATAGTTTGAACGGCTTTTTGTTTTAAAATATCACAGCCAATTCCATAAATAGTATCCGTGGGATAGACAATAATTTGGCCATTTTTAAGCATTTCAACAGCACCGTTGATAATTTCTGCGTCAGGATTTTGCGAATTTATTTTTTTGATAATCATGTAATTAGTTTAAAGTTAAAAGTTGAAAGTTGCAAGTTATTTTAGGTAAAAAAAGAAGCCCTGTCGAGTCAAACTCGATCAGGGCTTTTAAATTGTTTAAGGAGTTATTATTCCTCTTGGGAGGGCACCTTGTTGAGAAGCGCAAAGCCAGGGACATTCATATGCTGAACAGATTTGAAAATAACTATCAGTTTTATAGTCATACATTTTGTATGTTGGTGCCCCACATTCTGCACAAGAACCGTTTTTCTTTAGTTCTTTTCCATTATGATCAAAGATGAAATATTGGCCGGGGCGTAGTCCATTAGTTTTCTTTTCAGAACTTCCTAATTTGGAACTCAGCCATATTGTTATTTTTTTTTCTTCTTTTTTTTGAGCAACAAATAATTTAATTGCTGGGGCACCATCTAGTTCTACCCCTAGATCCAATAGAGATGCCCCTCCCTTTTCTCTACTGGGTTCAACGAAGATTCCCTTAGTTAATTCTTTCATTTTTTTACTCCTTTCTTTTTTAACAAAAAATACCAGTAAATTTACGTCTACCATTAAAGGGAATATAATTTTTATAAACTTCCCTTATTGTTTTTTCATGAACATTTTTCTTTTTAAATCCATGTCGATGACAGCCAAATTCATTACAAAGATTAATAATTTCATCATCTGTTAAGAGCATTATTGTTTGTCCCTTGCAACTGATTCTTTGACATTTTTGGCTACTAATAAGAAATTCTTTTTTACATTTTGGACAGCTTAATTTTAGAACTGTGCCTTTGGGAATCAGAAGGTCATTTTCAGCTTTTATTTCATAATCCTCCCAGACACTACTAAGATAAATACGGGTATTTATCTTTTTTTCCAAATGGTTAGTGAATTCAGCAATCATTTCAACGCTCGGATAACCATTGACTAAGGTTTCCTTATTAAGAATAGATTCACCACATTTTGAACAAATTATGCTAGCAATTACTTCTCCTTTTTCAGTCATTTTTTTCTCCTTTTTATTTTTTGATTGACATAAAAAGATTTTTCCTCCTGGATTTATCCACTCACCTTTTTAGTAAAAAAGGTGAGGGATTTAATTTTGAAATTAGCAATTAAAAATCCCGGTTATCTTTTTGACCGGGAATGATTTATATAAAATTTGAGATTAATTATGTGTCATTTTGAGCCCCGGCCTTATTTAAAATAAAAACAATAAACAAGATAAAAAAGATTATCCAGAGAATGCTCATTAAAATTGTGTATAAACCGGTCATAATTTAAAAATAATTTATGTGTTTATAATAATATATTTTTATTTAATTTTTGTCAAATAATTTTTATTCAACACTGATATTAATTCCTGGTCCTTGATAAACATTATTTTCATAATCAGTGATGATTGTAAAAATAGTATATTTTCCAATAGCGGGCGGATTTACCCAATCAGTATCAATGCTGGAATAGAGAGGATTGCTAATAGTATTTATCCAGCGCGACTGACCGCTGTTTTCATTAAGATAATAAAAATCTATTTTATTAATTAAATTAATATTATCAATGCTAATCTGAATATTTAAAGGAAACTCGTCTTGTTTAATAATGGAATTTTCTTGAGGTATTATCCAATTTAAATCATAAGATGCATCTCTTTCTATATTAACTATAAAATTAAGCTTCATTTCTTGAAAATTCTCTTGCCCATCAAAGGCCATTACTTTCAATTCATGAGTGCCATTGGGAAATAAGGGACTAAAATTATAATTGTAATTATATGGTTCAGTTTTAATACTGCCGATAAATTTATCATCAATTTTGTAGACCACCCTATCTAAATTACCTATTTTAGCATGGGCTTCTACTTGAATATTTAGATTTTGAGAAATAATTTCTTGATTGGATATGGGATGTTTTATTAACAAAGTGGGTTTTTTAGATAAGGTATGAATATTGTCATATGCTGTTGGGGGGTCGCTGGTATCTATTTCTTGACCAGCATTTTCTTGTACCCATTTTAAAACTGCTTCTTCCCAGGTAAGATAATTTGGGTCTAATTCTGGTTGAGCAGGGATTGGTCCCAAAGGATTATCCTTATTTACATAATGTAAAATACTATGTACTTTATAATATATTTTTTCTTCTAAAGTAGTCGGTGGAGTATATTCGGTGGCCAAAAGTCCAGACATTTTATCTATTTTGACTTTATTTTTTTGAGCCATTTCGCCGTTTAACATTGGTTTATTTATTCCTTCTTCCTCTTCATTAATTTCATCAGCAATAAAGCCGGTTTTTGGATCGTCAGCCGTAGCTACAGACATATAGTCCCTCCAAATAGGGGCGGCAATAGCTCCACCAGCAGCACCTTTAACCATTTTTTGATTATCATTATTTCCCACCCAAACAGCAGTTGCCAGATAAGGCGTAAAGCCAAGTGTCCAGGCATCATTAAAATCAGAAGTAGTCCCGGTTTTAGCACAAACTGGCCTATCTCCCAAAGTTAAATAATTATTTTCTCCAAAGATGAAACTGCGGGCTTGATTATTAGACAAAATGCTATTAATTTTATTAGCGATTTCTGGTTCAATTATTTTTTCTCCTTTTTCTTCTTCGGCCTCATACAATATCTTTCCTTGCGAGTCCTCAACTTTTAAAATAGATTGAATGGGTTTTTTTACGCCTTGACGAGCCAGGGTGGTAAAAGCATCTAAATGTTCAATCATCTTAACTTCTAATCCGCCCAATATTAAGGACAAACCGTAATTTTCTGGACCCCTTATTGTGCTATAGCCAAATTTTTTAAGATACTCTAAGGCGTCTTCTACTCCAACTAAATACATTAATTTTACGGATGGAATATTTAAAGAACCAGCCAGGGCCTGTCTCAAGCTGACCGGACCGTGAGTTTCTAAATCATAATTAACCGGTTCATAATCTTCAGTTTCAGTTTTAAATACTGTTTCTACATCAAATAAAATAGTTTCTGGTTGATAGCCCTTTTCAAAAGCCAAAGCATAAATTAAGGGTTTAATAGAACTTCCGGGTTGTCTTTTAGATAAAGGAATATTTACTTGGCCATCAATATCATCATTAAAAAAGTCGCGGGAGCCCACCATGGCTAAAATATTACCGCTTTTTATATCAATACTTAATAAAGAAGCATTGTCAGCTTTATATATTTCAGGATATGCGGCGGTTTTTTCTGCAATGATTTTTTCGGCCAATTCTTGTTTTTCAAAATCTAAAGTGGTAATTACCTTCAGTCCTTTTTCTTCTACATATCTTTCACCCAAAATAGCATTTAATTGTTCGCGAACATAAAAAACAAAATGAGGAGCATAAATATTTTCAGTTTGTTTTTTGAAGATTAATTCTTGTTCTTTGGCAGTTTGAGCTTCTGTTTGGCTAATATATCCTTGTTTGAGCATTAAATCTATAATATATTGTTGTCGACCAATTAATTCATCTTGATGAATTCCATAAGGGGAATAATAAGTAGGGGCTTGAGGCAGAGCAGCTAAAATAGCTGATTCAGCAATACTTAAATCTTTAGCGCTTTTATCAAAATAAAAATTAGCAGCTGATTCCACTCCATAAATTACCGAGCCATAAGGTATTTCATTAAAATACATTTTTAATATTTCGTCTTTGGAATATTTTTGTTCTATTTTATAAGAAAGGATCCATTCTTTTATTTTTCGAGAAATATTTCGCTCATTACTTAAGACCGCGTTTTTGACAAATTGTTGAGTTAAAGTTGAACCTCCTTGGGCTCTTTGACCGCGTAAGCGAGGCATTATTTGACCGCGAATTATTCCCCAAATAGATATTCCTTTATGATTATAAAAATTTTTATCTTCAATCGCAATGGTGGCTTGAACAACATAATCAGGCAATTCATCAATTTCAATTAAAGTTCTTCTTTCATTACCATGAATATCATAGAGGATTTTTTCTCCAGTTTTATCGTATATTTTAGTGCTTTGAGCTATAGAGCGCTCAATAATTTTATTAGGACTAGGCAAGTCCTTGGAGCACCAAGCAAAAAGGCCAGCTAAAAATATAATGCCAATTAAAGAAAGCGCTAGAGCAAATTTTATTAAGCTCGGAAGAAATTTTTTAAATTTTATTTGAGAAAAGGATTTATATTTTTTAGCTTTATTTTTTTGATGCAAGTTTATTTTTAAATGAGGTTTTATTGTTCTTTTTTTCCTTTGAATGGTAGAAATATGAGGTTTGAAAATTAATTTTCTTCTTTTAATTCTGCGGATTCTTTGATTGGTTTTAGGACTATAAGAACCTATCCGCTTATTTTTCCAAACCGGTGTTTGAGATTTAGATTTTTTAAAATAATCAATGGGCACAGAATAATAGGTTAATTGTTAATAGAATAATAGGATAATTGTTTGATAATTTTATTATAGCAATAAATATACTTAGTTAGTAGTTTACCCCGTTAAATAGTTTTAATTTATACTTATTTATATCTTATTTATTAGATTATAGTCAAGTTTCATAGTAAGAAAATGTAAAATTTGAATTTAACGGGGTGAAGTTTATTTTAAGTTTTTTGACAATAAAAAAATCCCAGGGCTAATTATAAGCTTGCTGGGATTAATAATTTTTCTCGTCAATTGTTTTTTTTATAACAACTACAATAACAATTAGAGAAACAATTATGAAATTTGCTATGTAGTTGTCATAAATTTTACACAATAGGCAGGGGAGAAAAATACAAATTAGAACAGCAATAACAATTCTCAGAATCCATTTTAGAGAATTAGTAATTTTTTTCATCTATGCCTCTCCTTAGAACAATAAAGTAATAATAATTCCGGTAATGATTGGAATTATTATGTTATCGTCTAAAGGAATAAATTCAGATACAAATTCAAGGACAGTTATACTTAGAGAGACAATAATAATGAAGAGCGAGGTGAAGGTATGTTGAAGTATAATAGGATATATGAAGACCATTAACAATACACAGAGAGAAAGACAAGCCACAGAGCCCTCTAGGGTTTTTTTGCCAATTTTTATCCTGCCAATTTTTTGTCCAGCAAAAGCAGCTACAGCATCTCCCCAAATGGAGAGATTTATAATTAGAACAGCAGTTTCTTTTTTGAAGAAAAAAACGCAAACCAAAGAAGAAAAAAGTATCCAAGATGCACCAGTCAATCTTTCCTTTTCTTCTTCACGGAGGAAGATCCCAAAAAATTTATTAAAAATTTTTTGGAATTTAGAAAAGTTCAGTCGGAGCATTTCAATTCCACCAACATAAACGATAGTAGCAATTCCTAAGCCCAGAGCAATAACAAAGCGAGGAAGAGTGAGAATAGCTATGGGAATTATGGTTCCTGAAAAAACGTGGAGCCATTTTCGGTTCCTCTCAATTTTTTTCATTTATCCTCCTTGCCCTTCGTAGCTTTATGCGAAGAAGGGTAATTTTTTATTTTTTGTTCAAATAACATTATAATATTTTGTAAAAAATGTCAAGGTATTTTCAAAGCCCAAGCTTATTGTTATACTAAAACAGTAGAAAGTATAAAGTAGAAAGGAAAAAGTACTTGTAACTTTCTACTTTTACCTTTTACCTAAAACACTATGGATAAAAATATACACGAATTATTAACCCGCGGGGTGCAGGATATTATTGGCCGCGAGGATTTAGAGCAGAAATTAAAGTCCGGCCAGAAAATGAAGATTTATTTGGGTGCAGATCCTTCTCGGCCAGATATTCATTTGGGCCATGCCGTGGTTTTAAGAAAATTAAAAAAATTTCAGGACTTAGGGCATAAAGTTATATTTTTAATTGGTGATTTTACTGCTCAAATTGGTGACCCGAGTGGTAAAGACGAGGCCCGTCAGCCCTTATCCTTTTCAGAGATTAAAAAAAATGCCCAGACCTATAAAAAACAGGTGGCTAAAATTTTAAATTTTTCTGGCCACAATAAAGCAGAGATAAAATATAATTCTAAGTGGAATAAAAAATTAAAATTTCAAGATTTAATTGAACTTTCTAGCAATTTTACAGTGCAACAATTTTTAGAAAGAGATATGTATCAAGAAAGAATCAGAGCTGGTAAGCCAATTTCTTTGCATGAATTTTTTTATCCCTTGATGCAGGCCTATGATAGTGTGGTCATGGATGTGGATATGGAAGTCGGAGGCAATGACCAATTATTTAATATGCTTTGTGGTCGCACTTTAATGCAAAAATTGAAAAAAAAGAATAAAATTGTAATGACCTTTGAGATTTTAGAAGGCACAGATGGTCGGAAGATGTCTAAAAGTTATGATAATTATATTGCTTTGAATGATGAAGCCAATGATATGTATGGCAAAATTATGTCTATTACTGATAATTTGATTATTAAATATTTTACACTTTGTACAGATATTGTTTTGGAAGATATTAAAAAAATGGAACTTGAAATGAAAGATGGGGCTAATCCAAGAGATTTTAAAGCAAGATTGGCCTATGAAATAGTTAAAATTTATCATGGAGAAAAAAAGGCCCAAGAAGCAGAAAAAGAGTTTAAGAAAATTTTTCAGCAAAAAGACAAACCTAGTAATATACCAGAAATTAGTTTAGAAAAAGACATGGAAATTGTAGAAGTAATGACTAGATTTAATTTAGTTTCTTCTTATTCAGATGCCCGGCGAATGATTAATCAAAATGCTGTTAAAGTAAACGAAGAAAAAATTAAAGATTATGATTTTAAATTAAAAAAGGGTCAAGAATATATTATTCAAGTAGGCAAAAGAAGATTTTTAAAGATTAAACAATAGGATAAGTTTTTATTTTATTGTATAATTATATTAATAAATGAATAAATCCCTCATCTAATTTATTGAAAAATAGAGGAGGGTAAAATAAATATTAAAATAATAATTTAAAATCACCTAATTTATCAAATTAGGTCTAGGGATAAAAATATGGTTTCAATTTTTAAAAAACAGGCAAATAAGAAAAAAAAGGAAGACAATATTTTTTCCGAAGTTCAAAAATCGAAAAAAAGAAAAAATAAAAAAATAAAAATTAGTTCAGAAAAACCAGTAGAAGTAGAAGAGAAAAATTGGATTGAAGAAGAAGAGGAAGAAGGTGAATTATTAGTTGATGTTTATCAGGAAAAAGAGAGTGTTGTAATCCGTTCTACAGTAGCCGGTGTTAGTCCAGAAGATATTGATATTGATATTAATAATGACATGATTACTATTCGAGGCAAAAGAACCTCAGCAGTTGATATTGAAGAAGAAGATTATTTTTATAGAGAATGTTATTGGGGCAGTTTTTCTAGGTCCATTATTTTGCCCTGTGAAGTCCAAGCTAATAAAGTTAAGGCCGCTTTAAAAAACGGAGTTTTAACAGTTACCCTACCTAAGACCAAAACGCATAAGTCCGTTAAGATTTCTGTTCAGCCAAAATAAATTTTATTAAAAATTTAGGCCCTTGCTTTATGTGCTGGGGTTTTTAATTTAAAAAAGATATTGAGATGGTTACAAAATTATTTTTGCTGCAATTTGTCATTTTTAGGCAATACTTCGTCAAACTGACGCAAAATGATTTTTACCGTAATTTTATTACGTCTCAAATCATTTTGCTTGTTTTCCTTGTCTTGTCTAAAAATATCTAAATTTCGCTATAAAATAATTTTGTAACCATCTCATTGCTAAATATTTCTAATAGTTTAATAATGATAGGGGGTTTAAATTTTAATTAATATGAAGAATAAATTTTCTTTTAAAAAATATTTAAGAATTATTCGTAATTTTTTAATTATTATAATAATTTTAGTGGGTCTTATATTAGCTTATAATTTATTTTTTACGCACAAGGTTTTTGTTGGTGTTTATTTGGATAATTTCCATATGTATAATCAAAGCTATTCCCAGGTCTATAATTTTTTGGAAGAAGGAAGTAGGTTTTTAAATGAAAAAGGCCTGGAATATAAATTTAAGGATAAATCAATTTTCATTCGGCCTATAACTACCACTTTAGACGACCCGGATTTAAGTCATAATATTTTAGAATTTGATAATCAAAGTACGGCGGAAGAGGTTTTTAAACAGGGTCGGAATTCAGATTATAAGGATAATATTTTAGAACAATTAAAAATGCTTTTTATTCGCCCCCAGCAAATTAAGTGGAAATATAGTATCAATGAAGCAGAATGGAAGAATATTTTAGAAAATAATTTTAAAGAATTTGAAACTGAATTTAAAGCTCCAGCCATTAGTTTTGAAAATAATAATATTGTCATCAGTGAACCAGCAGATGGAGAAGAATTTAATTATGATTATGTATTAGAAATTACTAAAGCTAAAATAGAAAATTTTGATTTTAGTTTGATAGAGTTAGATTTAAATGAAATTGTTTCTAATATTGATTTAGTGGAAGCCGAAGAACAAAAAGAAAAAATTCAAGAGATAATTGATTTAGAAAGCATTACCTTAAATTATGACCAAAGATATTGGAAAATAAGTTCTTGGATTTATCGGGACTGGTTAATTTTAAAGAGAAATGAAGTGGGAGAAATAATTGTGGGTTTTGATTTTGATAAATATGAAAAACATTTTCAGGAGAATATTCTTGATTTTATAAATAGAGAGAGCAGAAATGCTAAGTTTAAAATTCAAAACGGCAGAGTGATTGAATTTCAAGGTAGTCAAGATGGCCGGGAGCTTGATTTAAAAGAAACTTTAAATGTTATTGAAGAAAGTATTAATAATTTTGAACCCTTCGACTCCTTGAGTTCAACTCAATCCGCTCAGGGCAAGACAGAAATTGATTTAGCAGTAAATATTATCAAAGCCGATGTAGAAACTGTTAATGTTAATGATTTAGGTATTCAGGAAGTCATTGGTATTGGAGAATCAGATTTTAAGGGTAGTCCACCAAATAGAGTTCATAATATTGAAACAGGAGCTGCAGCTTTAAGTGGTTTATTAATTGCTCCAGGCGAGGAGTTTTCTACTATTGGGGGCTTGAGGCCAGTTAATGCTGAAAACGGATATTTACCGGAATTGGTAATTAAAGGCAATAAAACTATTCCAGAATATGGTGGCGGTTTATGTCAGATTGGCACTACAATTTATCGGGCTGTTTTACATAGCGGTTTAAAAATTACTCAAAGAAGACCGCATTCTTATCGAGTTTCTTATTATGAACCAGCCGGAATGGATGCTACTATTTACGATCCTTGGCCAGATATGAAATTTATTAATGATACCTCTAAACATATTTTGATTCAAACTAGAATTATTGGCACTAAATTATATTTTGATTTTTGGGGAGCTAAAGACGGCCGACAAATTACGGTTACAGACCCCATTATATATAATATAGTTGGTTCAGGACCAACTAAAGAGATTGAGACCGAAGATTTAGAGCCCGGAAAAAGAAAATGCACTGAATCAGCACACGCAGGAGCAGATGCATATTTTGATTATAAAGTTGAATATGCTGATGATAGGGAAATTTATGAAGAAAGAGTGTCTTCCCATTATGTTCCTTGGTCAGCAGTTTGTTTGATTGGAGTAGAAAAAATATCTGAAGATGAAGAAGACGATGAAGTCAAAGCAGATGAAGAAATAATTGCAGAATAAGGAATAAAGATTTGTTAAGTTGAAATTAGAGACATAGTAATAGAAAATCGAAGTTAGAAATTAGTCAAAATTTAAGTTTTTAGTTTTGATTACGAATATCTATTTTCGAGCAACTAATTTCAACTTGTGTAATATTTATAATAATTAAAAAAATCAGTTTAGGGCTGATTTTTTAAATTTTCAGTATAAGTTGATTTTAAAGAATAATTAACTCTAATTCCTTAGTATCAGTATTTAAAATAGCAAAAGTGCTTTTAGTAAATAACCCAGCCACAGTGCCGGGGTTTATTAATTGGCAATTACCTATTTTATCTTCCCATGGCTGGTGAGTGTGGCCGTAAAAAACAAAATCATATTTATTTGTTTGAGCTAATTTTTTGGCTTGGTCAGAAAAATGAGTAAATGCTATTTTTAATTTATCTATTTTAAGTTTGCCAAACTTTTCATAAATTTTTATATTTTTTAGTTCTTCTTGAGCCATTTTAGACATCAGCTCATGGTCATTATCAACATTTCCTAAAGATAAATAAATTTGACCAGAAAATTTTTTAGCTAAGTATTTTAAAACATTGGGAGCACAAACATCACCACAATGGATTATGGTTTTAATTTTTTCTTCTTTCAATTTTTCTAACATTTGATCTATCCGCGGAATATTATCATGTGTATCAGCAATAATAGCGATTTTAGACATGGTGTTTAGTTAGTAGTAAGTGGCTATAAGTTAATTCTTGATTTTTGAAAGCTGATGGCTGTCCCGCAAGGCGGGATCCTGTTTGCCCCGCAGACGGGGTTTGCGGGAAGAGCTAATAGCTAATTATCTACTATCTTTAAAAATAAAATTAATGGTGGAAATTATTAAGGCAAATAAAAATGCCCACCAAAAATTAGTAATTATTAGACCCGGTACTAAATAACCAACAATCATCATAATAAAGGCATTAATAAAAAAGGTGAAAAGCCCAAGGGTGATTATATTTACTGGAATGGAAAATAAAAGCAGTATGGGTTTTAAAAATGTATTTAATAAACCCAAAACTATGGCGGTGATTAATGCTGTCCAAAAATTATTCACAGCTACCCCAGGTAAAATATAGGAAAGTCCAAATACGCTTAATGTTGTTATAATTAGTTTTTTAATCATATTTTTATTATAGCACTTTGATATTTTTGGTAAAATTTTACAAAAGGATTTTTTTTGCCTTTTTTGCTTGACATTTGTCTTAAACCATGATATATTAAAACATTAAATCGGGATTATGTTATTTCCAATTCCCAAAGGAGATGACATGACGATTTAGGTATAAAAGAGGGAAATAAAATTTATCCTAGGAGGATAAGAATGAAAAAAAGTGGTCAAATTCCTAGTTTCGGACAAGGGCTGGAGCTTGCCAATATTGTAAATAAGGCAATTGCTAACGTTATAAAGGAAAACAAGATCAGTAGCGATCAAGTGCAGGCGGTTATCGGAAAACCAGGGCAGATTTTTGATTATTTCAAAAAACTGTTTAGTAGCTCGTCAGAGAAAATATCATCTATTCTTTCTTTGTTATCTATTTCTGAAACTTTGGTTTTAGAATCTTTAGATGGTAAAGCAACCATTGCCAATACCAAAAATACTTTTAAATCTTATTTAGATCTGGATTTCAAAAATTGGCATTTAGATAATAAAGGTAGAGCAACCAAAGAAACCACGATCCAGATTTATGAAATGGGGCATGATGATGCTAATTTTTCACAGACGTTTAATTCACTTTCAAATGATTTAGATAGTCTGTGTTTAACACAAAATCAAATTATCAGATTTTGTGAAAAGTATCCTAGTCATTTAAGACAAGATGGGTATGCAACTTTTTTCCTATTTAAGGAAAATAATGAGTATTTCGTTGCCCGCGTGCGCGTGTATTCTGGTGGTTTGTTTGTTGGTGTCGGTCGTTTTGCTGACGACGGTGTCTGGTCTTCTGACGTTCGTCATCGTTTGGTGGCCCCGCAACTAAATTTAGAATCTTAGATCCTTTGATTTAGATTCTTTGTCCCTTGGATCCTTAGAACTTTTTGTTCTTGCGGTCCAAGGGATTTTTTTGTATAATAATATGATATTTTTGAATTGTTCATTGGTTAAGGCTGATGAGCCGAGAGTATTTAAAAATATGTCTTTAGAATTTTGTTGGTTAAGACTTGCAAAAGAATGGGAATATTTTTATTTTAAATTAATTTAGTTGGTATAGTATGCTGGTAGACTTTTATGTCTCAAATTATATACAGTTGTTGCTCTCAGGTTATTAGGACAACAGTGAAATAGATGGCATGTTATACATTTCGTTGCCAACGTGAACGTGAATTCCGATGGTTTGAATGTCAATGTCAACCGTTTTGATAACGACAATGTCTGGAATGCTGACAATCGTCATCGCTTGGTGGTTCCGCAACCAAATTAATTTTCTTATTAGTGATAGATAATAACTACATGAATTCTTTATTTAAAGGAATTTGTATTGGGTTTTTTATTTTCTAATCCACGCTTCCAACCACCCAACATTCTTCCTATTTCATTTAGTTTTTCTGATAGTTCGGAATATTTTTGATTGGATAAACATTTGTTTTCCCAAGCTAATTGTAGAAAGAATTTCAAACTATCTAGTTTTATAATGGCTATAGCAAGTTTTTCAGCCTTTTTATCTTTAGGTAAATATAGAGAAGTAAATATATTGTCTAGTAGTATTAAAAAATACTCTTCAATTTTTCCACCTAAATTATAGCGATAGATTTTAGGAAAGTCAGCAAAGGTTTTAAACCATAAAGTATAAGATTCTTTGGCTTTTGTTAATACTGTAGGTGTTTTTAGTGGAATGTTCATAGGTATAAAATGAATAAATTTATAAAAAAATATAAAAATGTTATCACTATTCCAAATATTTTGTTAGCTTGGGAGGAATTTTTACCTGGAAAAAGAAAAAGAAATGATGTAGCAATTTTTCAGAGTCGTTTAATGGATAATGTGCTTAGTCTTTATTATGATTTAAAGAATAAAAATTATAAACATAGTGAGTATCAGGCCTTTAATATTTCCGATCCTAAGCCTAGAAATATTCATAAAGCTATTGTTCGTGACAGACTTCTACATCATTTGCTTTATAGAGAAATTTATCCCTATTTTGATAAAAAATTTATTTATGATTCTTATTCTTGTAGAATTAATAAGGGTACGCATAAGGCTATATATCGTTTAGCTGATTTTTCTAGACAAGTGTCCACCAATCATACTAAGACAGTTTGGGTTTTAAAGTGTGATATTAGAAGATTTTTTGCTAGCATTAATCATGGGGTATTAAAAAATATTTTAGTTAAATATATTGAAGATAGGGATTTGCTTTGGTTGTTTAATCAGGTTGTTGATAGTTTCCATACTGATAATAAAGTTGGCACAGGGTTGCCTTTAGGAAATTTAACTTCTCAATTATTGGTGAATGTGTATATGAATGAGCTTGACCAATTTGTTAAAAGGGATTTAAAAGTAAGATATTATATTCGTTATGCCGATGATTTTGTTTTTTTGAGTCAGGATAAAAATTATTTAATTAATTTACAGTTTAGCGTTTGTAAATTTTTAAAAGAAAAACTTAAATTATTTTTACATCCTAATAAAGTTTTTCTCAAAACCATTGCTAGTGGAGTTGATTTTTTGGGATGGAATCAATTTGTAAATTACAGGGTGCTAAGGACAATTACTAAAAAACGAATGCTGAAGCGGGTACAAAGCCATTATCAATTAGAAACTATTAATTCATATTTTGGTTTATTAAAACATGGCAATACTCATAAATTAAAACAAGAAATAATTGCAAAAAAGTTATTTTTATAACAAATTAGTATACCATTTTTTTATCCCCACACCTAATTGTAGTCTTTAAATTAAGTTTAATGTTTAGATTTTATATATTTTCTCACATGGTATATTTTGTACTTTTTTAAAAATCTACCTTTCAAAATTCCCCTTTTATTTTTCTCAATAGATGTTAAGATATAGAATAGACAGATTATTAAATAAGTTTAATCTAAATGGATGAAAAATTTTTGAAAAAATTGCCTTTGATGATATTTGGTATTATTATTTTGTCTTCTTTATTTAAAAAAGGAGCGGGCGGTTTAATAGTTTTTGTAATTTTAGTTGTAATTATTATTTTAATAGTTAATAAAAAAAACAAATCCTTTTTAAATATATTTAGCAAGTTTAATAAGTTTAATCAATTAAAAAATAAAACTATGAATGAAACAATAGATATGGACAAATTAAAATCCAAAATTGGTTATAAAAAATTATTTGGCGGAATCATTATTGCCATTTTATTATTATGGCTTTTCTTTTCTTCCATAATAGTTATAGATGCCGGGGAAACTGGCGTGTATTCTCTTTTTGGAAAGGTTAGTGATAAAGAGCTAAGCTCTGGTTTTCATTTGGTGATTCCTTTAGCTCGAATTCACAAAATGAGCATTAGAACCGAGGAGTATACGATGAGCATATTAACCGGAGAAGGTAAAATGGCCAGAGATGATTCTATTGCCTCTCTTACTAAAGAAGGTCTAAACGTTGATTTAGATATTACCGTGCTTTATAAATTAAACGAAGAACGGGCCTCTGATGTTTATAAGGACGTTGGTTTGAATTATGAAGAAAAGATTATTCGTCCTTTAATCAGAAGTTCAATTAGGGGTGTGATTGCTCAATATGAAGCTAAAGAGCTTTATTCAGAAAAACGTCACGAGGCAACTCAGGGAATTGCAGATAATTTAAAGTCAGAGATTGAAAATAGGGGTATTATTGTAGAAGACGTTTTATTAAGAAATATCCAATTACCAGCTAATTTAGCTAATTCAATTCAGGAAAAATTACAGGCTGAACAAGAATCCCAAAAATATGAATTTTTACTTCAAATGGAAGAAAAAGAAAAACAAAGAAAAATAATTGAAGCCGAGGGTCAACAAGAAGCCCAAAGAATTATTAATCAAAGTTTAACTCAGAATTATTTATATTATCTTTATATTAAAGAATTAAAGGATAGAGAAGGAACTATTTATATTCCAACCAGCCCTTCTACTGGAATGCCAATGTTTAGAAATATAGGGAATTAGGTCTTAGGTTAATAGATAATAGGAAAATAGAGATTTTGAATTTTAAGATAAAACAAAAAATTCGGTTTTAGCCGAATTTTTTGATGGTATCAAGTTAAACTTGATGGTACCGCTACGGGGGCCTGACTACATCTTTGATTTTGTCAGATAAAAATCAAACAATTAATCTATTAATCTATTAACAATTATATTTGGTATCGCCTAGGGGAATCGAACCCCTGTTGCCAGGATGAAAACCTGATGTCCTAACCACTAGACGAAGGCGACTTGGTATTAATATAAAAAATTTAATTTAATTAATTTTTTGGTGCGGGGATGAATAAAACCCGATGTCCTAACCACTAGACGAAGGCGGCTTAATTTAAAAAAGTAATAACAGCATAGTATATTTTTAGAAAAAAATCAAGGATTTAAGACGTTCCCAGGGATTGACTTTTATATTTAATAATGATATTATCTACTTACTTTAATAAATAAGCGCCTACTCGGTTATACTGGTGTCTAACTCAATATTACTTGGTATGCGAACAAAGGACTAATTTTATGTTAGACAAAAAGAAAAAGGAAGAGATTATCAAAAAATTTAAGACACATAAAAACGATACTGGATCATCAGAGGTTCAGGTCGCTATTTTAACTGAGGAAGTTAAAGAGTTAACCAAACACTTAAAATTTCATAAAAAGGATTTTTCTTCTCGGCGTGGTTTAGTTAAAAAATTAAATCAAAGAAGAAAATTGCTAAGGTTTTTAGAACGAGATAATTATGTTTCTTTTGAAAAGTTAATTAAAAAATTAGATATTAAGATAGCCAAAACTGCTGACATGGCTTTAGAGAGCCAGACAAAAGTTCGAAAAGATGTGCAAAAAGAAGTAGAAAAAGAAGATGAAAAAAACAGTTTAAAAGACAAAGAAGACAAAAATAATTAATTATAAAATTTATTATGTATGATAAAAAAGAATATAAAATAGAATTTGCCGGTAAGGAACTGAAAGTAGAAATAGGCAAATATGCTCCTCAAGCCACGGGCTCATGTTTAGTTAGATATGAAGGAACCTCTGTTTTGGCTACAGTAGTAAAGGGTGGAGCAAGAGAAGGCGTTGACTATTTTCCTTTAATGGTTGACTACGATGAAAAATTATATGCCGCTGGTAAAATTAAGGGCTCTAGATGGATTAAAAGAGAGGGTCGTCCTACTGATGAAGCAGTTTTGACTGCTCGGATTATTGACCGCTCTATTCGGCCATTATTTAATGAGACCTGTCGAAAAGACATCCAAGTTGTGGCTACTGTTTTAGAATATGATGGAGAAAATGATCCCACCTTTGTAGCTTTAATGGGGGCTTCTATTGCTTTATCAATTTCACCTATTGAATGGAGGGGTCCGGCTATTGGATTTTATGTTGGTCAAGTAAATGGAGAATTGGTTTTAAATCCAACAACTACAGCTAAGGCCAAAAGTGATTTTGAAGTTTTTGTAACCGGTACTCCTCAAGGAATTAATATGTTAGAAGCCAGATGTAAAGAATCTAAAAATGATGAAATTATGCAAGCTATAAAATTTGCTGATAAGCATATTAAAAAGCTTATTAAATTTGTAGACAGTATCCAAAAGGAAGTTGGCATTGAAAAGATTATGGCTGAACAAGAATTATCAGTAGATGAAAAGCAAGCCCGAGAATTAATTGATAAAAAGATTGAAGAATTTTTCAAAGATATTGATGTAGCTAAGATTTTTACAGCCGACAAAATTAAGACCGAAGAGAATATTAGGGGCTTAAATGAAAAATTAAATGAAGCTTTAAAAGAAGATAATGAGGTTTCTAAAGAATTAAGGTCTTATGGTATGAGAATTTTAGACGAAAAATTAACCCAAAAAGCTCGGACCATGATTTTGAAAGATAATCATAGACCTGATGGTAGAAAAATAGATGAGGTTAGGGCAATTGAATGCGAAGTGGGTTTATTTAATAGAACTCATGGTAGTGGTTTTTTTCAAAGGGGATTAACTCACGTACTTTCTATTGTTACTTTGGGTTCTCCAGGAGAAGAACAATTTTTAGATGGTATGGAAATAGAAGGCAAAAAAAGATATATGCATCATTATAATTTCCCAGGTTTTTCAGTGGGAGATGCTGATATGCGTAGATACACTTCGCGCAGAGAAATCGGCCACGGGGCCTTAGCGGAAAATGCTATTATTCCTGTTTTACCAGACAAAGAAGATTTTCCTTATACCATTAGAGTTGTTTCGGAAGTTTTATCTTCCAATGGTTCGTCCTCCCAGGCATCTACTTGTGGCTGTTCTTTGGCTTTAATGCATGCTGGAGTTCCAATTAAGAAAGCAGTAGCTGGAATTGCTATGGGTTTAATTACTGGCGCAGACCAAAAAGAATATGTTATTTTGACGGATATTCAGGGAGTAGAAGACCATAGCGGAGATATGGATTTCAAAGTTTCCGGGACAGAAGATGGCGTTACCGCCATTCAATTGGATATAAAATTAGATGGTATTAGTTTAGATATTTGTCAAGAAACATTAGAGCGAGCTGAAAAAGCCAGATTAGAAATTTTAGCAGTCATGAAAAAAACTATTGCCGAACCAAATAAAGAATTGTCTCCTTATGCGCCAAGAATTATCACTATGAAAATTGATCCAGAAGATATTAGAATAATTATTGGCCCAGGTGGCAAAATTATTAATCAAATGATTGATGAATATGATGTCCAAATAGATTTAGAAGATGATGGAACGGTTTTTATTACATCAACAAATGAATCAGGAGCTAAAAAAGCAGTAGAACACATTGAAGCTTTAACTAAAAAAATTCAAGTTGGTGAAATTTATGAAGGTAAGGTAACTAAGATTGTTACTTCTCAGTCCGGGGGAGAGGTAGGAGCTATTGTTGAGTTTTTGCCCGGTAAAGATGGTATGGTTCATATTTCTGAATTTAAATATGAGCGGATTGATAGGGTTTCGGACATAGTTAAAGTAGGAGATGTTTTAAAAGTTAAGGTTATGGAAGTTGATGAAGAAAGGGGTAGAATTGGTTTGTCGGTCAAGGCCCTATTACCACAACCAGAGGGTTGGCAAGACCGTCCTCCTAGAACCTCTCGACCCAATAATTTTAGCAGAGGACCAAGAAGAGATTTTAGACCCAAAAAATATTAATTATTACTAAATAGCTATTAAACCCCCCACCTTCTGAAAGAAGATGGGGGTTTTAACTAATGATTTATTGTGTTAATCTTTTATATATAGAATATAATATTGTGTAATGATTTTATAAATAGCATTATAAAATGTTTAGTGAAAAATTTAATCCAGAGTTTCATTGGCAAACTATTCAAAAGCATATTTTAAATAAAAGAATATTTTTTATTGTTTTAGGATTAATATTGGTTTTATCTATCTTTTTTATTTTTCAGAGATATTATTTTGTATCTGGTCGAAGTATTGATTTAGACCAATTAATTCCCGAAGATTCTAAAGTTGTTTTAAAATTTTACACCCCTCAGTTATTTAGTGAAGAAATTGGTTTATCAACGGAAGATTTTCAGTTTATTCTACGGGATTATTTTCAGGGAGACGTGGCTAAATCAAGTTTGTTTTTTAAAAATATTGAGAAAAATATTTATTGGATTGAAGATTCTATAAATACCCAGTCCTTTTTATTTAAAACTAATAATATAGAAAATATAGAATACTTATTTTCTTTTTTCGAGAAACAGGAAGTTTTTAAAGAGAACGGAAAAGTGATTTATGAATTAAATGTTGATTTTCCAAAAAATGAATTATTAAACTCCCGAGAAGATAAATCCCCAGATTGCGGGGACAAGTGCGGGGGTAAAATTTATTTGTCTTATTTAAATAAATATATATTTTGTATCAGTAATGATTTAGATTTAACAAATAAAATTATTGATAAATATAAAGAGGCCTCTAAAATTGGATATTTAAAAGCACTTAAAAATGAATTAAGTAATTATTTCAAAGAAAGCGTGCCTTTAAAATTAGAAATTAAGAATTATGAAAATATTCAAAACAGTCAGAGTTGGATAAAAAATTTAGCTTGGGCAGTAGAAAATTTAGAAAATAAATCCTTAACTTTAAAATTAAAAACATTTTGGGATAAATTAAAAATTTTAGTTTATAATTCCAATGAATATTTTCCTAATTTTAGTATTGATAGAGAAATTAATGAAACCTGGGGAGATTTTTTAATTTATTATAATAATAGAGGAATGTATGATATGGCAAATTTGTATTTTTCAGATAATATAAATTATTTTTTATTAAATAATATAGCCGGACTTTATAATATTGATTTTAAACAAGAATTATCAGAAATAGACCAGCCCTTTAATTTTTTACTTTATCCAGATTCTAAGTTTTTATTAATTAGCAAAGATTCAGAAAAATTAATTTTTCTTTATAAAAAGATTCTGGCTCATTTTGATCCTCAAACTAGAAAAATGATATTGCCAGACAACACAGAAGCGCAAGAATATTATCTAGATCCAAGTTTAATTCAATTAAAACAAAAAGAAGATTTAGGAATGACTTGGTATTATGGTGATTTTGATCAAATTTCAGAGTTTTATCTTTTAAAATTAGATAATCAATATATATTGTCCAATTTTAGAGAAAAGGTTTTAGAAATAAATCAAGAAAAAGATAAATTTAATATTATTCTTGATTTATTAGACAAAAATTCTATTCAAGAAATACTAACCATAAATCTTAAAAATATTATAAACAAAGAAAACTATTTTAAATTAAATACTTTATTTTTTGCTTATAATAGGTTAAATCTTATTAATTTTAGTGAAACTAGGGATAAAAAGTCCCAAATTAGGTTGTTTTTTGAACTTATCCACTAATTTGTGGATAACTATTTAGATTTATTAGACCATTAAAGTAGATTTTTTTCAAATATTTTTTTGTTTTTAAATTTTTGGCTTAAATAAGCTAAAAGACGACATTGACTTTGTTGTTTAGATATGATATACTTACATTGTATTTGAAAATTGTTATTGTCTTTTACTTAATTTCTCCTACACATGTCTGAAATTAAAACAAAAACAAAAATATAGAAAAATTAATTCCTATGCTTAACAGATAAAGTATGAGAATTAATACCAAAGCTTCATGTAGGAAAATTAAGTTGAGAGTATAAATAATGCTCTCTAGTTCTATCATATTTTTCGGGGGAAAAACCCCAACTTGGGCTTCGGCCCGAAGAAAAATTGAGAATTGGGGAGTGAAGCTCCCCACGGTATTTAAAAAATAATTTATGACCGGATTAGGGGAGCTTTCCTTTTTTACCCTATTAAATAAAATTTAAATAAATAGTTTATTCGTAAGTATCGAAATAATTGTTTTCAAACAGTTATTTTTTTTATTGTTAGCAATATTTGTATTTAAATCTTAATTTTATTATTCCTTTGTTTTAGAAAATAGTAGTTGGGTGAATTTTGGTATTTTGTATCAACAAACTAAATTAGAAATAAAATTATTTAACAGGGTAAAAGTTTTTATAGAGATCGAGTTTAACTCGATTTTTTTGTTTGTTGTAATATCAGGATTAAATGATTTTATGGGCGAAATATGACAAGGCTATTAATTATTAATATATTTATTTTATTTTTATTCCAACGGATACAGTATAGCTTTGATTTTGGGCCTGACAGGTTTGATAATTTATGATATGCTTATTTGTTAAGCCGATTGGTTTAATAAAAAATATCTGTGGAGGATAACATGTTAAAACTTGAAAATCAAGTTAAAAAGTTTATTAATGACAACTATTTATCTCGGGAGGAGATGCAAAAATTAGTTGAGAAAAAAGCATCTGAAATTATCCAGTTAATAGATCAATTTATAGAATCTGAAGAATTGGCTGAGATTGTAAAAAAGGGTTTAGAGGCTGTAAAAAACGATCCGGTAAATCATTGGAAAGCCCTAGAAGCTCAACACTTACTTCCCCATCCCGATGATACTAGTTCAGAAAAAACTAAACATTTGATTAATAGGCTGATAAATTATCAGAACCTTCTTAATCATATAGAAAGATACAGAAAAACCTCATAATTTTGTTTTGTTGTCATTACATCCGGCTAGCGTTTATTGGCGCTAGCTTTTTTTTAAAAAATCTCTAAAATTTTATTAAAATAGACAATTATCTATCTATTCCTTTCACGAAACCAAATACACAGTGTTGAGTGATGTAGTAAAATGTATAAACTAAAAACAGACTTGTATGGCCTATTTTTTGTTTAAGACAGATATTCTTTACAAAGATTACAATTTGCTCTAAAGTTATAACGAAATAAACAAAAAAATGATAGGAGGATGTCATGCATAAAGACATTGAAGAAATTTTATTAGACAGAATAGAAATTGAAAAAATCGCAAGAGATTTAGCTGGGAAAATTAGAAAAAAGTATGAAGGACAAGAAGTCGTATTTTTAGGAATTTTAAAGGGCTGTTTTGTTTTTTTGGCGGACCTAACCAGGGAATTGAGTTTAATGGATTTAAAAATAGATTTTTTACTTGTTTCTAGTTATGGTAATGAATCTAAAAGTTCAGGAGAAGTAAAAATTCTTTGGGACACCAATATTGATCTAAAAAATAAAAATGTGATTATTGTAGAAGACATTGTTGATACTGGTTATACGCTTTCAAAGCTCGTAGAGATACTTCAAAAAAGAGAACCAGCTTCTTTAGGAATTTGTGCCCTCTTAGATAAAACAAAAGCCAGAGAAGTAGAAATAAAAATTGATTATGTTGGCCGTGAAGTTCCAAATAAATTTATAGTCGGTTGCGGGCTTGATTATGCTGAAAAGTATAGGCAATTGCCTTATGTAGGAATCCTTAAGAAAGAAATTTATGAAAAATAAGGAAAATAATAATTTTGAAGCCGTTATTTGAAACGGCTTTTTTTGTAGAGTAATAAATTTTTAAATTTTTATTTTAACCCAGGTTTTTTAATTTACTTTTAGTATAAAAGAGAACAAAAATGGCTGCGGACCAATTAATTAATACTAATGCCCACCAAATATTGGTAATAGGAGAATGAATTAATTTAATTAAAATATAAAGAATAATGCCGGGCATGATTAATTGACGATAGAGCCCAGCCCAAAGAGCAAAAAGTGGTTTTTTTAATCCCTGTAAAGTAGCAATACAAATATTTAAGATTATATAAGTCAAATACATTAAAATTGAAATTCTTAAATAAGTAAAACCAATTTTAATTACTTCTAAGTCATCACTAAAAAAATTCATTAAAGCTTTAGATAAAATAAAAACTACAATTATACCAGCGCAAGTTAAAAATATTCCATATTTTAATCCCTTAGAAAAAATTTCTTTAATGCGTGCGAATTTTTGAGCGCCATTATTTTGCCCAACTAAAGTTAGGACAGCTATATTTAATCCAATGGCCGGCAAAATAGCGATTTGTTCGATACGAGTAGCAATGCCATAAGCAGCCACAGCTGATTTTCCAAAAGAACTAATAAAATAAGTAATAATAAAGACGCCAATAGCAATGCTCATCATACTTAAGCTGGCCGGAAGACCCTGTTTGATAATTTCTAAATAATATTTTTTGTTAGGGATTAAATGTTTAATATGAAGATGTTTAAATGGTTCGCGAGATTTTATTTTAAAAAACAAAATAAAGCATAGAATAGCTTGAATAACAACGGTAGCCCAAGCTACTCCGGCTAATCCCAAAGTTGGTATTCCTAATCCACCAAACATAAACCAAGGATCAAAAATTAAATTTAAAAAGAATCCCAAGATTAATAAATTACGAAAAGTTTTAGTATCTCCTTCGGCGATTAAGATTCCATTTAAAGAGTGAGTTAAAAGGAAAAATATAGCTCCATAAAAAATAACATTAGCATAGCTTAAAGCAATTTTTAAATATTCTCCTTGGGCTCCTAAGATTTTAAATAAAGTTGGAGCAAAGATTAGTCCGGCCCCAGTTAAAAAGATAGAGAAAACCATGGAAAAAGAAATGGCCTGACAACCATATTTTTCCGCTTCTTGTTTTTGACCAGCTCCTAAAGAATTAGCAATTAGAACTGTGGCCCCCCGGGAAATACCTGAACCTAAAGCTAAAATTATAAAGAAGATTGGAAAGGATAAAGAAAGGGCAGCTAAGGCCTGAGTAGATTGTAGGCCACCAAAATAAGTATCCACTACATTATACATAGTATTAAAAAAGAAGCCGATGCTGGCCGGTATAGCGATTTGTTTAATTAATTTGGGAATGGGTTCAGTAATTAATCTTTCATGTCTATCCATATTTGTAATATTAAAAAATAGTATAAAGATTATACCATATTTTTAAAATAGTTTTTAGAATTTATTTCAATTGTAAAACTATTGGGCAATGATCAGAACCCATGACTTCATTCATAATATAAGAATTCTTAATTTGAGAAATGATTTTTTTAGAAACGCAAAAATAATCAATCCGCCAGCCAATATTTTTCGGTCGAGCCCCAGCACGATAAGTCCACCAGGTGTATTGAATTTTTTTTGGATGAAAATATCGAAAGGTATCAATTAATCCCGATTTTAAATATTCTTGAAAAGAATTTCTTTCTTCGTTGGTAAATCCAGCATTACCAATATTATCCTTGGGGCGAGCCAAATCAATTTCTTGATGAGCCACATTAAAGTCGCCAGTAATAATAACGGGTTTTTTCTTTTTTCCCTCCTTCGTCGGGATCTTCGATAAGCCCTTAATATATTTTAAAAGCTTTCGATTAAATTTCATTTTGTAAGGTAAGCGAGAAAGCTCCCGATTAGCATTGGGAAAATAAACATTAATTAAGAAAAATTTATTTAATTCTAAAATTTGGACCCGACCTTCATTGTTAGGATAATTTTTTTTAGAAATAATTTCTTTTTTTAAGGAATCCTTGATTAAAATCATAGTTCCACTATAACCCTTACGCTCCGCAGAGTTCCAAAATTCTTCATAGCCAAAAAAGTTGAAGTTTTCTTTATTGCGGACAGTGTCATCAATTTTAATTTCTTGCAAACATAAGATATCTGGCTTTTCTTTTTTTAAGAAATCCAGAAAGCCCTTTTTAAGCACGGCGCGAATGCCATTGATGTTCCAAGATACTATGTGCATAACCTAATTATAACACATAGAATATTAATAGTTTTATTAGAGGTATGATATATTTTTTAAAAAAAGAACTTTTAAATAAGGAATAATTAGAAATATTAAAAAGGATAGAAAAATCAAGACAAGCAGAATTTGATTCAATCAATAAAGAAAATGCTCAAGATTTACTGAAATTAATAGAAGAAAGAGGAACACATAAATAATTAGTTTTACGGCTCTCTGTCAAACACTGTGGTGCTTAAGACAATAAAATATAATTATTACAGTAGTTTTTTTTATAGTATTTGTATTTTAGGCGCCCTTACAACAATTTAGATACAATTCGAATAAAGACGAATAGAATTTCTACGAGGAATGAGAATGACGAGTATTGAAATTCATTTGGCTGAATGATGAATTGTCTAAATTTTTGTACAGGCGCGACTTTTTGCCTGCCCGCCATAGCCTAACGGCATCAGGCGTTGGCAGGCGGGGCTCTACCTTTTTCTAGAAAAAGGTAGAGAAAAGAAAGTGTCATCAAAACAAAATTAAAATAACTACATTTTTGCTATTAACTAAATAATATATTATTAAAATAAGTTAAGCTAAGTTTAGGATTTGTATTTATTCATTCTTCAACAAATAATGCTTATTTTATTAGATAAAAAATTATAAAGGTGGAAAATGCTATTTTATAGCTTAGATAATAATAAAAGCATACTTATCCACATGGGTTATATTGTAGAGCCAGTTTTACTTGACTTTTTATTTAGAGGAGTTATAATAAATTTAGAAAAAGCTTTCGGCCCGTAGTTAATAAACTACAATTAGCGGAAAGTTTTTTTGTTTATTTCAATTTTTTTCTATGGGGAATATGGAAATTAAAAATTTTTTACCCGTAGATTTTTCTTCTTTTATTTGAACGAAAAAAAGTTCTTTATCCTTGGTTGAGCCGGCAAATCGGTGTAATATTTCTCCGTGTTTATTAGGATTTTCTTTAGATATTGGTTCTTGCTTAGATTTTTTTATTAATTCAATTCCGCAGGCAAAGAATTTCATGCGTCGCATTTGATCCCAGTAATTTTTTTCAAATGTGTGGCTCCAAAATAAATTAAGGAAAATTTTATCTTTTTTGAAATATGCCGATCTTATATAAGGTTTTCTTTTACTTTTATTTTTGATTTTAGAATAAAAATTAAAAGCCTTTTTTCTAATTTTTTTGGAATTTTTTTAATCAATTTTCTGATATTTTTAGAAAATAAAAAAGTTCTATCTTCAAGATCGTATTTTTTTGTATTTTGAATTTGGTTCATTTAGTTTTATTTAGGATTTACCTGCCTGCCGGTAGGCAGGGATTTAGAATTTAGAGTTTATTCCATCTTCCGATATTGTAAGGCCTCGGCAATATATTCGGTTTTAATATTTTGAACATTTTCCAAATCAGCGATGGTCCGGCTAACTTTTAATAAACGAAAATATGCTCGAGCCGAAAGATTATATGTTTGCACGGCTTGTTTTAACAATTGTTTAGCTGGTTCGGGAATTTTACAGTATTTTTTTATTAATCTTAAATTCATTTCAGAATTTACAAAAATATTTTCATTTTTAAAACGAATGTTTTGAATTTTTTTGGCATAATAGATTCTATTTTTGATATTTTGTGATGATTCAGTGTTTGTTTGTTTTTCCAAGTCCCTGTATTTCACCCGACCAACTATTAAATGAATATCAATCCTATCTAAAAGAGGGCCAGATATTTTTTGTTGGTAATTTTTAATTTGTAAATAAGAACAAGTGCATTCCTTATTTGCATCTCCATAATAACCGCAGGGGCAGGGATTCTGAGCAGTGATTAAAATAAAACTGGAAGGAAATTGTAAGGTCATTTGAGCTCTGGCAATTATTATTTTTCCATCTTCCAGGGGTTGTCTGAGGGCCTCTAAGCTTTTTTTAGGAAATTCCGGTAATTCATCTAGAAATAAAACCCCTCGATGCGATAAAGAAATTTCTCCGGGGCGCGGAATTGACCCACCACCAACCAAAGAGACCAAAGAAGAGGAATGATGAGGAGCGCGGAAAGGCCTTTTAGTGACTAAAGGGTTTTCTTTATTTAATAATCCAATAGATGAATATATTCTACTGACTTCTAAAATTTCTTTATCTGTTAAATCGGGCAAGATACTGGGCAATGAGCGGGCTAATAATGTTTTTCCTGACCCCGGAGGTCCAGTCATAGCAACATTATGTCCACCAGCTGCAGCAATAATTAATGCTCTTTTGGCATGTTCCTGCCCCCTGATTAAAGAAAAGTCATATTCATCATCAATTGTTTTCAGCTCTTTTATTTTATATAAGCCCCTGCTTTGATAAGATTTAATTTCTATTTTTTTATTTAAGTAATCAATAATTTGGTTTAAATTTTTTATAGGAAATATATTAATGTTTGAAATTGCTTTTGCTTCTTTTAAATTGTCTTCAGGAATAAAGACATTTTTGAATTTTTTTTCTTTAGTAAACAAACAAATAGAAATAATATTACTGACAGGCCTTAAATTTCCATTAAAAGCTAATTCTCCAACAAATAAGGATTCTTGAAAAATTTTATCGTCATCAGGAATAGTATTTTTATCTTGTAAAATAGACAAAGCAATGGGCAAATCAAAATGATTACCTATTTTTTTCAAATCAGCTGGGGCTAAATTTACCACCAAGTTGGTCCGAGGGTATTTTAAATCACTATTCATTATAGCGGCTTTGACTCTTTCTCTGGCTTCCTGAATTTCGGTATTTGCTAACCCAACTATAATAAATTTAGGTAGAGCTTTTTGAATATCTGCTTCTACTTCAACTAAGAACGAATTTAAGCCCAAAGAGGTGGTAGAAAGTATTTTAGATGCCATAGGGTAAATGTTAGTTGTTAGCTAATAGTTATAAATTAAAAATTAAATAAAAAAAACCGCAAAAATTGCGGCCCTTAAAATTCTTTTCTTATTTGTCTTTAGATTAATACTTTATATTTTTTTAGTCAATAGTTTTTGGGGGGTATATTTAAATATATGGTTTTTAAAAAAGAAGAGCTAATAATTTGTTGACAACTTTGTTGACAACTTTTTGTAGACATGATATATTAAAGCTGTCAACTAAATTAAAAAATATGAATTTAAAAGAAAAAATATTACAAAAAATTAAAAAAGATGGACAGATTAAGACAACGGACATTATAAAAATTACTAATTTTTCTCGTGAATATGTAAATCGTTTTTTTAGAGAATTAAGAAATGAAGGGAAAATAATATTAATTGGAAAGGCTAATCAAGCTCATTATATTTTGGCTGATAAAAAATTGTTAGCAAATTTAAAAAAACAAGTTTTGCAGATTAAATTAGATTTAAAGAATAAGGATTTGTCAGAAGATATTATTTTAAAAAAGATAAAAAAGGAAACGGGCATATTTTGTGGTTTAAAAGAGAGTGTTATAAAAATTATTGATTATGCTTTTTTAGAAATGTTAAATAATGCCATCGAACATTCAAAATCTAAGGAAATTAAAATAATAATGAGAAATTATAAAGACGAGAATGATCTTATTTATTTTATGATTAATGATTCTGGTGTGGGAATATTTGATAATATTATGAAAAAGAAAAGATTGAAAAGTCGCTTAGAGGCTATTCGAGAATTATTAAAAGGAAAGCAAACAACTTTACCTAAGGAACATTCAGGGCAGGGTATTTTTTTTACATCTAAGATCGCGGATAGTTTTATAATTATAAGTTTTAATAAAAAATTATCTTTTAATAATAAAATCGATGATGTTATCTTGGAGGATATTAAAGATTTTTCAGGAACAAGTATTATTTTTTATATTTCTGCTAATACTCAGAGAAAAATAGAAGATATTTTTGATCAGTATTCTAATAATTCTTATGAGTTTAATAAAACTAAAGTTTATATTAAATTATATCAATTGGATACAGATTATATTTCTCGGTCACAGGCCAGAAGAATTTTAGTAGGATTGGATAAATTTAAAGTTATTGTTTTAGATTTTAAAAATGTCGAAACTGTCGGCCAAGCTTTTGCAGATGAAGTTTTTAGAGTTTGGAATAATAATTATCCAGATATTGAATTTCAAATAGTTAATAGTAATGAAAATATTGATTTTATGATTAAAAGGGCGCAGGCTTAATATTATGAAACCCGTAAAATGAATTACGGTAGATAGAAGTGTAAATTTTTATTTTTCGAACGGAACGAGAGTCATAAAAAGTCTGAACGAAGTGAAAACATTTTATGACCGAGTGAGTGAGAAAAGAATGAATATTCCATTAGATAGTAAACATCTAACGGAATAAACCCCGTCAGCTTGCTGCGGGGTTAAGGTGCGACCGAATGGGAGCTCCGAATCAG
>CAZAOE010000006.1:56044-58030 GCA_964486685.1 uncultured Gammaproteobacteria bacterium | reverse complement strand
ACACTTATGTATTTATTTAGTTTATAATTAATTTATAGCATTATGGATAAAAAAAAGAATCATAAACAGACTAAGAAAATAGATAAAAGCCAGGAATACCTAAGTGGTTGGCAAAGAACTCAAGCGGATTTTGAAAATTATAAAAAACAAACCGAAAAAAGAATTAAAAATGTGATTGAGTTTGCCAATGCTGAATTATTGTTGGATTTATTGCCTTTATATAGTCATTTTAAATCTGCTTTACAGCATATTCCTGCTGAGCAAAAAGAACAGGGTTGGTGTCAGGGCTTAAAACATATTAAAAAATTATGGCAAGATTTATTTGCTAAATTTGATATTCAGGAAATAAAGACCATTGGTCAAGAATTTGATCATAATTTACACGAGGCAATTGAGTTTGAAAAACATAGTAATAAAAAAGACCATGAAATTATTAAAGAAATTCAGCCCGGCTATAAATTAAATGATAAAGTAATTCAACCTGCAAAAGTGATAGTAAATAAATTAAAATAAATCCCTCACCTTTTTCAAGAAAGGTGAGTGGATAAATTTAAAAGTAGTTTGCTAATTTATTACAAACTACGAACTACCTGCCTTCGCCGAAGCGGCTACGCGCAGGCAGGCTAACTATTAACCAAAAAAATATGCAATTAATCAAATGGAGTCCTATGTTTGATGAAGAAGATGACTTTTTTAATTTTCCTATGATTAGACCAACCAATGTTCCTTCGTTAGACATCTATCAGGACAAAGATAATGTTTACGCTAAAGTAGCATTGCCTGGTATTGATCCAGAAAAAATAAATATTTCTATTGAAAATAATATTTTGACTTTAGAATCTTCAGTAGAAAAGAAATCAGAAATTGATGAAAAAAATTATTATCGTAAAGAAATCAGATATGGTTCATTTCGTAGAAACGTTCAATTACCAACCCAGGTAGAAGGCGATAAAGCTGAGGCAGAATATGAAAAAGGAATTTTGACCATTTCTATTCCTAAAAAAGAAGAGGTCAAATCCAAGAAAATTGCGGTTAAGGTAAAGAGTAAATAAACCACCTCACTATTTCTCCCTCTCGACCCCTTTTGTCTCTCGACAAGCTCGAGACATTTTCCCCTAATTAGGGGAAGTAGGAGAGGAAGAAATAGTAGGGATTAACAATTTAGAAAAACGATTTATGTTAAATAGTGGAGCATTATTTAATGCTCGGTTGTTACGGAAAAGAATGACTGAGCCCGAAAAGATACTTTGGCAGAAGTTGAGAACTAAGAAGTTAGGAGTTAAGTTCCGTCGTCAAATGCCTCTTGTTTTTGAAAATTGTCATTTTGTAGTTGATTTCTATTGTGCTTTAGTGAAGTTAATTATTGAAGTTGATGGTGGAATTCATAATCGACCAGAAATAAAAGAATATGATGAATTTCGAGAAGATATTTTGAAACGAGCCGGCTATAAGATTATAAGATTCAAAAACAAAGAAGTTAAACATAATTTAGATAAAGTTTTAATAAAAATAAAAAAAGTCCTGTCCAACAGTCTTTCTCCTAGATAGGAGAGAGATGTCCCTGCCTCGCCGGCAGGCAGGCGAAGGACAGAGAGATTCAAAACAATTTAGATCAAGTTTTAATAAAAATTAAACAGATTTTCTAAGAAGATCCCTTTCCTAGATAGGAGAGGGAAACCCGAAGGGAGGGAGAGGTTGAAAATTTATGGAAAATAACATGTTATTACCAAAAAAATTGATTCAAAAATGTCCAATTTGCGGGCAAGAATACAATCATAATAAGATTAAAATTTTAGAAAGCGAGGACTTGTATATTTTGTCTTATTTAAAATGTGCTAGCTGTAATTCTGGTTTAGTTTTGAAGATTTTAATGCTCCCGCATGGTATGGTCGGGCAGGCAATTGTTACTGAATTAGATGAGGAAGAATTAATAGATATTAAAAAAAATAATCAGCCCATCGCTAGTGAAGATGTGTTGTTTATTTA
>CAZAOE010000006.1:0-55944 GCA_964486685.1 uncultured Gammaproteobacteria bacterium | reverse complement strand
TGATTTTTTTAAAAAGGGTGAAGTTTTATTTTCTGGGGCATTAACAAAGGAAAAGAACTTAGTTAAAGAGATTAAATAATTAAAATAAATGGAAAGAAGATTTATACAAACATTAACAAATAACTTTGAGTCATTTGCACATCAAACAGAAGATGGTGTTGAATTTTGGTTAGCTAGAGATTTACAGCACTTATTGGGGTACTTAAAATGGGATAATTTTCAAAACGTAATTTCTAAAGCAAAAGTGGCTTGTAAATTATCTGGACAAAATATTCTAGACCATTTTCCCGACGTCAAGAAGATGGTTAATATCGGCTAGGACACACAAGATGAGGAAGAAATTAAAGGTATTAAGAAATTCAACCAGCCAATTAATAGTGGAGATGTGTTGTTTATTTATGATTTTTTTAAAAAGGGTGAAGTTTTATTTTCTGGGGCATTAACAAAGGAAAAGGACTTAGCCAAAGAGATTAAATAATTATATGGAAAATCAAGTTTTAATATTAACTGGTCCGGCTGGTTCTGGAAAGACAATAATTGCTGAGTTGTTGGTTAAGAATAGAGGTTTTGTATTATTAGATGGAGATCATGAAGATACAGAGTTTTTCCCAAATGGTAATCAATGGTTGTCAGAAAATTCTGAGAAATTATCTCAAGCTCACGACAAAATATTAAAAAAAGCTAAAGATATTTTTAATTCAGGTAAAAGCGTGGTTGTCGATTATATTATTTTTGATCAATTTTCAAAGTTTATCAATAAGTTTAAAAAAGAATTTAAAAGTAATCTAAAGATAAAAGTTCTTTTTCCAGATATAAATATAATGATGAAGAGAGATAAAGAACGAGAATGTTGGACTGCGGGTGAGGAGAATATATTGAGAATTTATGAGAAATTAGAAGCAGTAAAATCAGAGATAGGCATTGATAATTATATTGATACATCAAAGGAAACCCCAGAAGAAACTATAAAAAAACATTTTGTAATTTAAATAATTAAAATAAAAATATGGAAAATATGAATGTAAAATATGAATATAATGTAGATGTGTTGGAAAGAATAGGGATTTTTTATCCCTTTAGCCCCCATAATAATACAGTTTATGGATTAGAAAAAATGGGAGATACTTTGAATTATAGTAAATCTAAGCTGTTAGAAACTTCTTTTATTAAAGAGATTGGTAAGTATAGGTTAGATTTATGTAATGCGGACAATTCTTTTTTTGTTGTTTTGGATAATTTAGGCATAGTTAATGAAATGACAAATCCATATAGTAAAGGTTTTGCGGGTAATGAATTTAAGGATATGATTGTTAATGGTAATGTTGATATTATGTCTAATTCTTCAGACAATCCAAGTTTTATAGTAGACAGTCTGTGTGATTATTCAGCTGTAAAGACTTCAGAGGTAAATAATTATATTGTGTATGTTGCCGATTTTGATCCATTAGCTATGTTGTTTTATGATAATACAATTATTAATAAACCGGATTTTTTTTATTTATTAAAGGAAGAACAAATTTTAAGATTAAATAATATAGGATTTATAAGATTTGTAGAATATTTTAATAGAGAGATTAAAAAAAGATTTTTAAATAGATTTAAATTGTTAAGAGAAGATTTAAATTTTTACTATTAAATAAAATAAAAATTATGAAAAATTCAAAGATTATTAAAAAGTTTGAAAAATCTGTAATTTTATTACAAATTTTAATCCCAGAAGGGAATAATAAGAATAAAATGAGTATTAAGGGTACTGGTTTTATTGTCTCTAATGACGGTAAGTTTATTACCTGTGCTCATGTTTATGACCAAACTCCTAAAAACGAACGTGTATATCTTGGTGCAATGGTGCCTGGTGAAACAGATGATAATGGCCGTACTAGATATGATAGATTTGAGGTCAAGTTATTAGATATAGATAGAGAAAATGACGTTGCTTTAATGGAAATAGTAAATAATGATAATAAAATTTTTAATGCAATAAGCAATTTTGCAACTTCCGATGAAATTGAAGAGGGTGAAGATATCATGATTCTTGGCTATCCTTTGGCTTTAGAATTGTTAATGATGAAATTTGGAATTACAAAGTGTGCTAATAAATGTATAGTGAGCTCAATAAAGAGAAGAAGTAAAGATGGTTCTTTACATTTTTTTATGGTGGATACTCATATAAATAACGGTTCCTCTGGATCTCCAGTTTTTTCATCAGATTCGGGAAAAGTCATAGGTATTGCTAGTGGTAAAATATCTCAGAGAATCCCAATAAAAGAGAATGTAGTAGCAGACATTCCGGCTGATATGGGAATTTGTGGGCCAGTAAATTATATAGCAGATATAATTAATAAAAATAAAGATTTAAAAGATACTGTAAAAAATGCAATAAAAGCAGAGTTAAATAATTAAAATATATTAAAAAATAGCCATGAACCATTCATTACAATCAGGTTCACGGCACGAAAGGAAACAAAAAATATGTCGAAAATAATTGGAATTGACTTAGGCACAACCAATAGTGCCATGGCAGCGATTCAAGGTGGCAAACCGGAAATTATTGAAAACAAAGAAGGTGCTCGGACAACGCCATCAATGGTTGCCTTAACAAAAAACAATGAAAGGATTGTTGGACAACTTGCCAAAAGACAGGCAGTTGTTAATGCTGACAATACTTTGTTTTCTATCAAAAGATTGATTGGTAGAAAATTTGAAGACAAAGAAGTTCAAGAGGATATTAAGACCCTACCTTATAAAATTAAAAAGGCCGGCAAGGGAATCAAAATCACTATGGGTGATAAGGATTATACTCCGCAAGAAATTTCAGCGATGATTTTACAAAAGTTAAAAGCCGATGCTGAAGAAAAATTAGGCGGTAAAGTAGAGGAAGCAGTAATTACGGTGCCGGCTTATTTTGATGACGCCCAAAGACAGGCCACTAAAGATGCTGGAGAAATTGCTGGTTTAAAAGTTAAACGTATTATTAATGAGCCCACAGCTGCGGCTTTTGCTTATGGATTTGATAAGGAAGACGATAAGCAGATTGCTGTTTATGACTTAGGTGGTGGAACATTTGATATTTCTGTGCTAGATATTAGTCATGAAAAGGACTCTAAACAATCTACTATTGAAGTTAAAGCTGCTACTGGCGACACTCATTTAGGCGGGGATGACTTTGACCAGAAAATTATTCATTGGATTATTAAAGAATTTAAAAAAGACCAGGGAATTGATTTATCTAAAGATAAAACTGCTTTACAAAGATTAAAAGAATCAGCTGAAAAGGCCAAAATTGAATTATCTACAGCTCAAGAAACCGAAATTAATCAGCCCTTTATTACTACTGATGATTCTGGTCCCAAACATTTGGTTTTAAAAATGACCAGAGCTAAATTAGAAGAAATTGTTGGTGATTTAGTAGATAAGACCTTAATTCCTTGCCAAAAAGCAATTGATGATGCGGGATTTAAAAAAGGAGATATTGATGAAGTAATTTTAGTTGGCGGTATGACCCGTATGCCTTATGTTCAGAAAAAAGTAGAGGAATTCTTTAAAAAGAAACCAAACGTGACTGTTAATCCAGATGAAGTAGTTGCTATGGGAGCCGCTATTCAGGCTGGTCAATTTGAGGGCTCTATTGGTGGGAAAGAAGTTTTGTTATTAGATGTTACTCCTTTAACTTTAGGAATTGAAACTTTAGGCGGAGTAAGAACCGCATTAGTTGAAAAAAACACTACTATTCCATTTTCAAAGTCACAGATTTTTTCCACGGCTGCGGATAATCAAACTTCTGTAGAAATTCATGTTTTGCAAGGAGAAAGAGCAATGGCTCAAGATAATAAAACATTGGGTAGATTTATTCTTTCTGGAATTCCACCCTCACCACGAGGTGTTCCTCAAGTAGAAGTTTCTTTTGATATTGATGCTAATGGTATTTTAAATGTTAAAGCCGTTGATAAGGCCACTGGCACTGAACAAAAAATTACTATTACTGCTTCGTCTGGTTTATCTAAAGAGGAGGTTGAAAAAATGAAACAAGAAGCTGAAAAAAATGCTGAAGCAGACAAAAAAAAGAAAGAAGAAATTGAAATTATAAATAATGCTGATTCAGTTATTTTTAGTACGGAGAAATTATTAAAGGACTCAGAAGATAAGAAAAAATATCCTAATGGTATTTCTGATGAAATTAAGAAAAAAGTTCAGGATAAATTAGCTGAATTAAAGAAAGCCAAAGAATCTCAAAATATTGAGGACATTAAAAAGAAATTAGAAGAAATGAACACTGTAATACAAGAGATTGGTCAAGAATTATACAAGCAAGCTTCCGCCTCCGCAAACGCTTCGGCGGACAAGCAGGCTGAAACTAAGGTAGAGGATAAGAAAGAGGAGCCAGTTGAAGCTGATTTTGAGGATTCTAACAAAAAAGAAGAAACTAAGACTAAGGAAGAACCAAAGAAAGAGGAAACTAAATAATTAACACCCTCACCCTTAATCCCTCTCCCTCAGAGAGGGAGAGGGAAATTAATTTTTAAGCCCAAGGGGGTGGCATAATTAATCAACAAGTAAGCGCCCTTCTCCGTCAAAGATGGAGAAGGGGTGGGGATGAGGAAAATATATTTATCCTGTTAAACCAACATTTTATTTTTCGAACGGAACGAGAGTCATAAAAAGTCTGAACGAAGTGAAAACATTTTATGACCGAGTGAGTGAGAAAAGAATGAATACCCCGTCAGCTTGCTGCGGGGTTAAGGTGCGACCGAATGCGAGTTCCAAATCAGAGTCCAAAGTTTGCCTGCCCGCCATAATTTTAAGTAAAATTAAGGCGGGCCTGTCTGCCGACCTGTCTCCCGAAATTTTAATGAAGGGAGAATCCTTGGCGAAGGCAGACTTTGGGGTTTGATACCATTCATTAATGTTTTTTATAATGTTTAACAGGAAGAATTTAGAATAAAAATCTACAAAATTAAAAAATAATATTTAACAGGATGGACAAACAACAAAAAGTAGAAATTAAGATTGCGGATAATATTCCGGGTGGTCAATATGCCAATGCTATGCAGATTAGGCATAATAAGGATGAGTTTTTATTAAATTTTTTAAACATTACTCCGCCCAACGGCAGAGTTTCTGGAAAGATTATTACTAGCCCAGGACACATGAAAAGAATGATTAAAGCTATGCAAGAGAATTTAGAAAATTATGAAAATAGCTTTGGAGAAATTAAAGAGGCCTCTAGTCCAGAAAAAAATCTTGGTTTTGAAGACCGGAAATAAAAAATTCAAAAATCCTAATAACTAATTCCTAATGAATTTCAAATTAGAAATTAATAATTAGGAATTTATTAGATATTAGGATTTTGTAATTAGCAATTTAATTAATTTATGTCCAAAGACTATTACAAAACACTTGGTGTAGAAAAAGGTGCTTCTGATGCTGAAATCAAGAGGGCCTTTTCTAAGTTAGCCCATCAACATCATCCAGACAAAAAGGGAGGTAATGAGGCCAAATTTAAAGAAGTTAACGAGGCCTATCAAGTTTTAAAAGACAAGAAAAAGCGTCAACAATATGACCAGTTTGGTTCTGCGGACGGGAATCCTTTTACTAGCGGTTTTCAAGGTGGTCAGGCCAATTGGCAAGATTTTTCTCAAGGTTTTAATGGTGGTGGTTTTCAGCAAGGAAATATCAATATGGATGATTTGGGAGATATTTTTGGTAATATTTTTAGCGGGGGCTTTTCTGGCTCCAGAAGACACTCATCTAGAAGAAGAGGAAATGATGTAGAAGCACTTATGGAAATTAGTTTTATGGAGGCCGTGTTTGGTGCAGAAAAGAATATAGAGTTAAAAAAGAATATAATTTGTGATAATTGTGCTGGTCAGGGCGGAATAGGTCTTAAAATTTGTCCCAAGTGTAAGGGGTCAGGACAGGTAAAAATTCAACAAAATACTTTTTTCGGCTCTTTTCAGTCCGTAGTACAATGTCCAGATTGTGAGGGTCGAGGAGAAATACTAGAAAAAATGTGTGGCCAATGCGCAGGCAAGGGCTATGTTTTAGGAAAAGATAAAATAAAGGTTAAGATTCCAGCTGGAATTGATAATGGCCAGTCCTTAAAATTATTTGCTAAAGGCGAGCCAGGATTAAAAGGTGCGCCAGCCGGAGATTTATTTATTAAAATTAAAGTTAAACCAAGTACTAAATTTGAACGTGAAGGAGATATTATTAAATCCACTATTAGATTAAAATATTCACAATTGATTCAGGGCGATAAAATTTCAGTAGATACTGTCGATGGCCCAGTAAAATTAAAAATACCGGCTTTCACTTCCAGTGGCAAGATATTTATTTTAAAAAATAAAGGAGTATTTAGATTACATGGCCGGGGACGAGGAGACCATTTAATAACTGTAAAATTATTTATGTCAGATTCGTTGACCAAGGAGCAGAAGCAGTTAGTAGAGGAGTTGGAAAATAGAGGGCTATAAATCATAAAACTCCCCTCCTTAGATAAGGAGGGGGTGGGGGGTGGTTGGAATCTGACTCTAAAAAGGGTCTTTTTTTCTTGACAAAAAATTTATATTTGATAATATTTAATCAATATCAAAGATTAGTGTAAATATATGCCGTAATTAGCTGTAATTCTTGTAATTCGGCATACTTAGAGAACTTCTGGAGTGCTACAGAAGTTTGATGGTTATATCAGATGATGGTTATGTTAGATGTGTTGATCTGGCCATTAAGTTCTTGCGATGTGTGAGGATATTTGAGACGGTTTTGTTTGGGTGGAGCGACTGAAATTGATATTGCCTACGGGCATTCTAGAGGTATTGGTTTCAGAATTCAGAGCAATGAAGCTCAACAAAATATTACATTATTCTTTGAACCCCTGGGTATGAATTTGCTCGGGGGTCTTTTTTTATTTTTTTAAATTTTTTAACTTTATACCTTCTACTTTTACCTAATTTTAACTTTTACCTTTTATCCAACTTGTAGTATAATTAAATTAAGAATCAGGAACTAGAAATTAGAAATTAGATAAATTTTAACTTCTAAATTCCTAATGTCCTGACTCCTAAATACCTAACTTTATGCATCTAGAAAAATGGGAACAAATCAAGAATAAGGTTCTGGATGGTTTTGATGTTATAAATCAAGATACTCTTCAGGATGAAGACGGCCACGGCATTAAGGAAATTATAGAATTTAAAGGACCAATGGGCGAGATTAAATTAGAAATGAGTATTCGGGATTTAATTTTAGATAAGCATACTAATTATTCCAATCGGATTGGTTCAAGTGTGAGTGTTGATTATGAATATTCAGATACAGAAAAAACTTATAGATTAAAGGCCTATAAAAAAGTAGCTGGTGATTCCTCCTCCGCATCTGCTTCGGAGGACAAGTGGGAAGAGATTGAAAGCAACTCTTTTGCTAATTAAAAAGTAAAGAGTTGAAAGTAGAAAGTATTTTACTTTATACTTTTACCTTTATACTTTACACTAAATCCTATGTTGAAAATTTTTAAAAAGATTTTTAAAAAAAAGCCCAGTAATCTATTTGTTTATAAATGGGGCGTATTATCCGGAGTAGTGGAGGCCTTATTAATTTTATTTTCGGCTTTTACGGTTACGAATCTTTATGAGCTTTTTGCGGGTAATCAAAATGGTCTTTTAATTACGCTCTTATTTTATTTGGTAATTGTTATTATCATCAGTTTTTTTGTAGTTTTTGGCATGCCACTTTATTTGGCTTTTAAAAAGAAAATGATTGCCGAGGCCTTATTAGTTTTATTAATAAGTATAGCTGTTTTAGTGGTTTTTTTTACTTTTTTATTCTTAATTTTAATAATTTAAGTTAAGTATTTAATTAATAATTTTTGATTTATCCACTCACCTTTTATTTTTTAAAAAATGAAAGGCAGGGGATTTAAAAATTAGAAAGGAGAAAAAAATATGTATTATATTTTATTTGCAATCGTTTTTATTGTATTAATTTCTTTGCGACAAATAAATGAGTATCAAAGGGGGGTAAAATTTACCTTTGGTAAATTCACTGGAATAGTAAATCCGGGTTGGCGAATTATCTTACCTGTTATTCAAATTATGAAAAAAGTAGATATTAGAGTAAAAGCAGTTGATGTTCCAGACCAAGAATGTATTACCAAAGACAATGTTACAGTAAAAGTAAATGCAGTTATATATTATAAGGTAGCAGATGCTGGCAGGGCTATTATTGAAGTAGAAAATTTTTATTATGCTATTTCCCAATTAGCCCAGACCACTATGAGAAATATTGTGGGAGAGGTTGATTTAGACACTTTATTAGGAGAAAGAGATATGGTTTCTGATAAAATTCAAAAAATTGTAGATAAGGCCACTGACCCTTGGGGAATTAAAGTAAATAGCGTTGATTTAAAAGATGTGGTTTTACCAGAAAATATGCAACGTACTATTGCTAAGCAGGCCGAAGCTGAAAGAGAAAGAAGAGCAGTAATTATTAAGGCCGAGGGAGAAGTAATGGCCGCTGATAATATGGCTAAAGCTGCCCATGTTTTATCCAGTTCTCCTGGAGCTTTACATTTAAGAACATTGCAGTCCATTAATGATTTATCATCTGACCAGTCCAATACAGTTATTTTTGCTTTGCCCTTAGAGATATTACGAGCTTTTGAGAGTTTTAATGTTAAAGTTAAAAAAGAAATTTCTTAAATATAATAAAATTTTTTTTAAAATTTCTCCTCGGTCTCAAGAGACCAGCGGGATCGAGAGAGAAATTAAAAATTTATTAATAAACATATGTCTGAAAATAGTCGGGGCTTTTATTTACCCTTAAAAATTATTATAATTGGATTATTATTAATTATTGTTTTTATAGTTTTAATAATTTATTCTCAAGGACTGAATTATAATGAATCTAATGTAAATAAATCCAAGGTAATAGAAAAACCAGTTTTAAAAAACACAGAAGTAAATGTTGATTATGAAAAATTAGAATTTGAATACCAAGAGGCATTATCAAAAATTTTAAATAATTTTATGGGCAATTTTGAGATTCTAAGAGACCAGATTTTAGATTTAAAAGTTACTAATAATTATCAAAGATTTCATTTGGACTTAATTATTGCCTTAGATAATATTATTTATAATCAAGATAGAGAATTAGCCAAAGAACAATTACAGAGCATTATCGACAAGAATGAATGGATTAGGGGCCCATTAAGCAATATAATCTCTGATTGGAATTAATTTACTATGATAATTTATAAAAGATTTTTAGGTTTTTTAATTAGTTTTTTAATAGCTTCATCTCTTATATTTACTCATTACTATCCGGAGAAAATTTTATATTGTTTATTTTTTTCAATATTTTGTTTTTTGCTGTATTTTTTTACTATTAAGAATAGATTTGTTAAATATTCCTTTTTATTTAAGTGTTTTTTAATAGTATTATTATTTTCTTTTTCTCTGGGGCTTTTTTTTATTGTTATTGATTTAACAATATTAAAGTATATATTGGCTGTAATTTTGTTTATAGCCCTAGCAATGATATTTGATACTTTTTTTAAGAAGTTTTATCAAAACCAGGAGATTAGTCATTTTTTAATAGTATATATAGATCTTTTTTGTTTTTGGTTTATGTCTTATTTTCTTTTTTATGTGGTAATTTTTTTAAGATGGAATCTTTTATGGACAGCTTTGTTATTTTTTATAACAGTACTTGTTCTGTTTTCTATCAGGCTTTATTGGCAAAAAATAGATTTTAAGAAAAATATTGTATATGTTATTATTGGCGCCTTTATATTAGTAGAAGTTTATATTATTACTTCTTTTTTAGCGCTCAATTTTTATTCCAGTGTTTTTATGTTATGGGTCTGGTACTACTTGATTATTGACTTTTTTATTGATAAGATAAAAGATGAATTTATCTGGAGCAATAAGCGAAAGATAATATTTTTTGTTATTCTTTTATTCATTTTATACTTATTAAGCATTAGATTAAGATAATTATTTAATCATTTTGCTAATTAGAATTAGCTAATATTTTTATTAATTTTATGAAAAAAAGTTTATTTTTAATTAATTTATTAGTTGTTTTGGCCGTTTCTTTGTCGGCTGGCTTTTTTATTTCTACCAAAATATATCATGATCAATGGCAAGATATGATGAGTAAAGTTGTTGAAATTTCTGATAAACAAAGAATGAATATTATAGAAGATGAGTTTAGCCCTAATTCTTTAGAACACTCGCCTTTTTATAATTTAAACAATCAGGTTTGGCTAATAGCTGTTAAAAAGATTGGTTTAGCAAAAAATATAGATGTTTTAAATAAGATTCATTTTGACCAGGATTTTGTGGGCTATGCAATAGTAGTTACCAACGATGGTTGGTTAATGAGCAAAAATGACATAGGGGGTTTAAAAGATTTAGTTATTATAGATAATAAAAACACAATTTATGATGTAGAAGAAATTTTTGAAGACCATATTTTAGGTATAACTTATTTGAAGATAAACCAAAGCGGTTTACAGCCCATAGCTATTGGCGACTCTGATTTTTTAGAAGCAGGGGAATCAATATATTTAATTAAGCCCAATTTATATAATTATCAAAATGAAATTATTCTAAATTCAATTAGAAATCTACATTCTCCTTTTGTTAAAAATAGGCAGGATTTAATACATCAACCAGAAGATATTGTGATTTATGGGCTTTTAAACGATTATTTAGAGCAGGAATTGCCAGTTATTGATTCTAATGCTCATTTTGTGGGTTTTTCTGTTGATTTTGATAACCAAAGTTATTTATTGCCTAGTAAGTATATTAGATATTCTTTAAATCAATTTTTTAATAAAAATGAAATTATTTATCCTAGTTTAGGGATTAGTTATATAGATTTAAGTGAAGTAGTGATTGATGCCGACTATCCTAATAAAGGCGCTTTAGTTTATAAAATTTTAGACAAGAAAAGCGATTGGCAAGAAGGGGATATTATCACTAAAATTGGCAGTGATGAATTAAACCAAATTAAGTCCTTAAATACTATTTTATTAGATTATAATATTAATGATAGTTTAGATATTGAATTATTAAGAAATAATGTTCCGCTAAAGATTAAATGTACTATTAAGCCCTTAAATGAATCTCGTTAGCCCCGTTTAGAGATAAATTTCTAACGGGGTTAGATAAATGATTAATGCAAAATTATAAATTAATGGGAATATATTATAAAAATTTAATAGAAATATTTAAAATAAACCCCTACACCTAATTTAGGTATAAGTAGTAATTAATCAAAAATCTCATATCTATTAAAATTAGGTGAGGGGTAAACAATTATCTAACGGGATGAATCCCGTTGATAATAATATCTTACGGGATGAATCCCGTTGATAATAATATCTTACGGGATGAATAGAAAACGTAGAGAAAAAATAATCCTTTTAAAGATTAAAGCTGGGCATACAGATGCCTTTGCTGAGCTTTATGATATGTATTTTAAGCAGATTTATAGATATATTTATTTTAAGGTTCCTACTAAAGAAAAAGCTGAGGATTTGAGTAGTGAGGCGTTTTTAAAGTGCTGGGAGTATATTAATAAGCATAATAATATAGTAAAGAGTTTTCAGGCCTTTATTTATCAGGTGTCTAAAAATTTAATTGCTGATTTTTATAAAAAAAATAAAGAACTTCCTTTAGAATATGCAGAATCTACAGCAATAGAGGACCATTCTTTAGAGAAAAAAATAGAAAATATCTCAGATTGGCAAGTTTTAGAGAGTTCTTTAAGAAAATTAGGACAAATTAATCAAAAATGGCAGGAAGTGTTGGTTTTAAGGTATGTTGAGGATTTATCTACTAAAGAAATAGCCAAAGTAATGAATGAATCTGGGGCTAATGTAAGGGTGCTTTTGCACCGGGCCTTGGAAAAACTTAAAGAATTAGTTGATTAGATTTGATTTTAAAATCGTTCATTAACTTAGAATAAGCGGTTTTTTTTATTTATTCACAGGGGTATTTTATGTGGATAAGTAGGGGATAAGTTTTAGTTCTTAAAATAAATAAAGGTTCCCCGCAACAAGCCCTGTTAAATAAGATTTATATCTTATAAATCTTAAATCTAAATTTTATAAAATTTAGATTTATTTAACAGGGCAAGCTGACAGGGTATTTAATCGGAATTCGTTTCGCTCATACAAATTCGTCCCGTCTGCGGGATCTCGCTCTACGTCGCTAAATAAAAAACCGCTATGTATCAATAAATAGCGGTTTCGACCCGTCGGGTCGAATTTTCGGGTCGGATTTTGAAAAGATATTTTTCCAGGATTTGCTTCTTATTTAAGCCCCGGAAAAGAAAAGATAGCTTTGGATTAAGCAAAAAAGAGATTTCTGCTGTTTTTGAACCAAAAAGTTGATATTCTGCTTGAAATTCAGCGACATTTATAGAACTCATTTTTTCTTTCACAACCACATTTATATTTTGACTCCAATAAATATTAGAAAGCCAGGGGATCTTTAAAGCAACAAAATTATTGCTTTTTTTGAAGTCAAAAATCTCAAAATCATTTTTTTGGTTTTTATTTTCAACGCTATTTTTTGAAAATACAACTTTAATTTCAGTTTGAATCTCAGATTTTTCCTTATTTTCTGCGATTTGATAGAAAATAAGGATAGCTACGATGATTAAGAAAAGAATAATTGATAGGAGACATCTCATTCTAAGAGACCTATCTTCCTTTTCTGCTTTTTTTACATCTTTTTTTAACATTACATGCCTCCATAATATTTTTTTGATTTTTTAACTTTATAGTATTTTTTGAGTTTTGTCAATGCCGACCCTGGGGGTCGAAAACTATTTGACATATTTTTAGTTTTATTGTTTTATTTGAATATATAAAAAATAAGAAAATTTAAAACCTTGATTTTTGGCTTGAATAAGCCACAATAAGTTTGTAACATTTTGTCTTTTAATTCGTCATATTTAACGTAATCAATTATGTTTATAAGCCGTAAGTCATAAGCTAAAAAAACAATGAGAGATTTAATTAAAAAATTGAGCCAGTTTAAGGAAATAGAGCCAGACGAAAAGTATTGGCATGTCAATCGTTCAATTTTAATGAATACAATTGAAGTTACCACAAACACACAAGGACAACATTTTGGAAAATCCTTGTTTTTTAATATAAATATGTTTTTTAGATCTACTATGCCCAGTTTTAAAATGGCCACTGTTAGTTTAGTTGTCATTGCCACAGTTTTAACTACTGGATTTGGCGCTCAAGCCGCTATGCCCGGCAATCCTTTATATTATATTAAAAAAGGAATGGAAAAAGTGGAATTGGTTTTAGTTAAAGAAGGGAGCATTGAAGCAACTAATATTAGAATTAAACATGTCTCCAAAAGATTAGAAGAAATAAATTATTTAATAGAAAATGACTTAGAAGATAAAAACATTGGCAAAGTCAGCGTAGTCATGACCAATAATTTAAATACAGTTAATGAAAATTTTAAAAATATTAAGAAAACCGCAGACAAAGAAGAAGTTGTGCAATTAGCCAAACTAATAGATCAAAATTCAGTAAATACTGCCAAGACCCTGAAAATAAGTTCAGCAGAGATAATGGATGACAAAACCAACCAAGCCATTAATGATGTTATGAAAATTAATACAGAATTAGGCATTAAGGCCTTAGAAGTAATGCTTGATGAGGAAGAATTGGGAGAAGAAGAACAAGAATTAATTAATGAAAGTATTCAAAACAAAATAGAGCTTTTACAGGACAACATAGTTCAACAGGATAAAAACATTACAGAGACCAAGGAAAATTTAATCAATATTGATTTAATGTCCGGAATTGATGAGGTTAATATAGAAGAAGAAGATTTAACTGAAAAAACAACCAGTACCATACCAAATGAAGAAATAATTGAATTTAATATTAATAGAATAGCTTTGGATTCAGAACAAATAACAATTTATTTAGAAGAGGCCAAAAGATTATCAACAGAAGGCAAATACGACGAGGCCTTAATTCAAATAGAAAAAGTTCAATTAGAATTAGATTTAATGAATAAATTAGATAGTGTCTTAAAAGAAAGAGCGGAAAAGATGAAAGCAGAAATTGAGCAAGAAGCAGTTAAGTCCAGCACAGAACAAGTTTTGCCAATATACGAATGATACTAATTATACTAATACTAATGTTTTGCCAATATACGAATGATACTAATTATACTAATTTATTCGTATTATTAGTATAATTTATTCGTATTATTAGTATTATTTGTATATTAGTAAAATTGTATATTAGTAAAATTATTATTAACTAAACCTCATTTAAGAGGTGGTTATATAAGTTCATTATTGTGTGATTGACAACCTAATTATTGCCCATTGAGCTTAAACGGGTAGAAAGATCGATGTCTTAGGACAACCGGTTTAGGAATTCAATGTTTTAGAATGGAAAATCCATTTGGTGATAATTCAGGCCAATCAAAAGCAATTTTGAATTATTAAAAAGGAGAAAAATTAATTATGTTAAAAAAATTATTCGTATTCACAGTCGTGTTTGCCATGATGGCAATGACAATGCCAGTAGTGAAAGTAGAAGCTACTGATTTTGCAGCTGGAGATCTTTTAAAGAGTTCTGCCAGCAGTGCCGTTTATTATTATGACGGTACTGAATTATTGGTATTTCCCCACGAAAAAATGTATTTCACTTATTATGAAGATTGGACTGGGGTCCAAACAATTTCTGCAGATGATTTAGCAGGCCTTTCATTTAATGGAAAACACGTTACTGTAAGACCAGGAACAGTTTTAATTAAAGTTCCTGATTTTGCTTCTGTATATGCTGTAGAACCAGGTGGTGTCTTAAGACATGTAGCAGACGAAGCTACAGCTGTCACCCTTTGGGGTGATGCTTGGGCATCAACAGTTATTGATGTTGTAAGTTCATTTTTTAGCGCTTATGACAATACTGATGCTATGGACAACCCAGTAGTTTCAACTGCTCATCCGGTTGGTTCTTTAATTAGATATACCGATACTGATGACATCTATTATATTGATGCCGCAGTCCAAAAGAGATTAGTAACAGAGGCCGGATTTACAGCTAACTTCTTTAATGAAGATTATGTAGTTGAAAATGTGGCTGACACCATTACTTATACTGATGGTGCTTCTGTCACTGTTTATGAAGCTGACTTATTCCCAATTGCTGAAGTTTCAGTAGTTGTTCCTCCAGTAACTGGAGCTGCTACTATTACTTTATCAGCAGATAATCCAGTTTCTGGTACAGCTGTTATGAGCGCAGCCAGATATCCAATGTTAAAGGTTCAGATTACTGCTGGTTCTGATGCTGATGCTTCAGTAAAATTAAGAGTTCAAAGAAGCGGATTAAGTGTAAATACTGATTTTGCTAGCATTTCATTCTTAGATGGCTCAAAACAAATTGGTAATACCAAAACTTTCAATTCTAATAATGAATGTTTATCAGATGCTATTGCTGTTACAGCTGGAACAACTAAAACCATTACTGTAGCTGGTAACATAAAAACCTCAGCTACTTCTGCTGGAACTGCTATATTTAGCGTAACAGAAGTAGTATCAAGTGATGCTATTACAGCTTCATTGCCTATTACTGGTAATCAGATGACTTTAAGCAATGCAGTTACTCTTGGTACAGCTACTGGTGCTAGGGGTTCTTATGATCCAGATGGTACCGCTACTAAAGAAATTGGAACTACTGCTTATACATTTATTTCTTATAAATTAACGGCTTCTACGGAAGATCAACAAGTTGAATATATTAGATTTACTAATCAGGGCTCTATTGCTGATACTGATTTAGAAAATGTTAAGTTATATATTGATAATGAATATTATGTTGATGGTGCATTAGCTGGTGATTATGTTGACTTTGATTTCAGTGCTAATCCAGTAGCTATTGATAAGGGTGACCACAAAGAGTTCTCATTAGTTGCTGATATTATTGGCGGTTCAGGCAGAACAATTGATTTTGATGTTGATAAAACAACTGATGTAGCTGTTAAGGGTTTAGATTTTGGTTATTATCTTACTCCTACAGCTGCTTTAGATGCTGGTAATGTTGTTGCTGTTTCTGCTGGTACTTTAACCATTTCTAAGAGTAATAGTGTTGGAGTTGGAAATGTTGCTGAAGGTCAAGATGAAGTGCCTTTAGGTTCTTGGGTATTTAAGGCCCAAGGTGAAGGTGTGGAAATTTCTCAATCAATCTTTAATGTTGTTGTAGCTGATATTGCTACAACCGCTACTGTACCAGATTATTCTGATGTAACTAATTGTGCTCTTTATGATGCCAGCGGAACTGTATTAACAGGTGCTGTTGATGTAACCTCTGGAGACATTGCTACATTTTCAGATACTGTTAGTTTACCAGTAGGTGATAATATAGTTACTATTAAATGTAATATAAGCACAGATTTTGCTAATGGCGATACTATTACAGCTTCAACTGATACTGGTGTAGCTGGTAGTTTTCTTGTTAAGGGTACTGTAACTGGTGATTCTATTACAGAAGCCCCAGCTACAGATATAGCAGCCAATATTCAGACCATTAAAGCTGGTTCTATAGCTACTTATACCGCCACTACCCCAGTTGCTCAAACCTTAGTTAAGGGTACTGTTCAAGCTCATTTTGCAACCTTTATCTTAGATGCTACAGCATCTGGAGAAGATGTAAAAGTAACTCAAATTAAGATTGCTGATACCCCTGATACTGCTTTACCTTATGATTTGAGTAATGTTAAGCTTTATGTTGGTACTACTCTTGCCTCAGCAGTTCCTGTCTCAGTGATTGGTAATTTTGATGCAACAACTAGTGTAGCAGATTACTTAACATATAATTTATCAGGAAATGATGAATTGGTCGTTCCTAAGGGAACAACTATGTTGGTGCATGTAATGGCTAATATTAGTGCTTCAGCTACTACCGGAGACCATGTAATTAGTTTATCTACTATTACTTGTCAAGGTAAGAATACTGGAACTACTATTACTTCCACTCCAGCCGGAGCTGGTCAGGCCATGACTTTAGCTGCTAATGGAGCATTAGCAACATCATTAGATTCATCTAACCCAGATGCATCTTTGATTGCTGCTGGTTCCACTGGTGTTACATTGACTGTCTTAAAGATGGAAGCTACTTATGAAGATATTGAATTAGATACAATCATGTTAACTGCTGATGTAACAACCGCAGCTTCTTCAACAGCTAAAGATTATATAAACCTTTATCTTTATGATGAAGATGGTAATCAAATAGTTAAAGCCACTCCTACATCTACAGTTACTTATACGATTACTCTTCCTGATTATGTAGAATCAAATGGTAATTGGGTATCTGGATTTAAGGTAACTAATGAAGATACAAATGGCGCTAAACTTTATGTTAAGGCCGACTTCTCTACAATTGGTACTGGTTTAGCAGGTACTTCTGGCGCTCAAGCTGGCTGGAAGATTGCTGCTAATGCTGATATTGTAGCCACTGGTAAAGAATCTGGACAAACCGCAACAGCAACTGGAACAACTGATTCAAATACACATTGGATCTATAAATCAGTTCCTACTGTTGCTATGGTAACTTTACCAACCACACAATTAATCAATGGTTCCAATATATTAGCTAAGCTTAGCGTAACTGCTAGCTCTGGTGGTGATATTGACTTAAAGAAACTATCATTTACAGTAGCAACCACAAGTTGTACTGTTACTGATCTTAGTTTCAAGGTTTATGATGTCACTTCTGGTGAAACAGAGATGAATGCTACAGGTGATAGCGTTGGTGCAAGTGGTCTTGTAGAAGTAGAATTTGATTCCCTAAGAACAATTCCTATTGGTACAACCAAGACATTTGTCTTAAAGGGAACCGTAACAGATGTTGATGGAACTACTTCAGATTCAATTAGTACTCAATTAATGGGTGATGTAGCTCCTGTTGCTGCTCAAAAATATCCAACTACTTATGCTTTAGTTGACGCTGATGCTAGTAATGATGATTTTATCTGGTCAGACATAAGTGCCTCTTCACATGCTGTAACTACTCTTGATTGGACAAATGGTTATTTGGTAAGTGGATTAAATGCTACAACCAATAACGCCCAAGTAGTTTCTGACTAATTGTTATATATAGTTTCACGATAGCTTTTTAAAAATCGTAATCCCGTATGACGGGACAAGCATTAAGCCCTGGGTTTATACTCGGGGCTTTTTGTTTTGTTTAATTCCGACCCCGGGGGTCGCCAACCCCGGGGGTGTTTTATTTTTGCTTAAACATAAAATAATTGTTATAATATTTTTATTATACGTTTGTCAATTTACAAAAAATTATGAATAAAAAAAATATATATATTGGAGTTTTAATTTTTTTAGTTATCATTATAACTAGTGGTTTTTTTTATTATTTTCAAATTAGAGATATTTTTGGAGATGATCCAGTTTCTAAATTTTTAGGAATAAAATCCAAGTTATTTATATTTGAAAATATGAATGAATCTCTAAGTGAGGAAATAGCTAATGGCTTTGAAGGTCAATTTGATGAGGCAGTTCAGTATATTAAAGAAGATTCTAATGATTATTTGGGGTGGGCAGTTGCTGGAGCAAACAAAAAGGCAGTTAATGACTATTATGGAGCAGAGGCATTATATTTAGAAGGATTAAAAAGAATAGAAAATAATACAGTTTTATATTCTAATCTAGGAGACCTTTATTATCATTTTATTGAAGATTATGAAAAGGCGGAAGAATATTATTTGAAAGTTATTGAATTTGAACCTGAAATTAAGAGTGCCTATTCATTGGAAACTTATAGAGAATTGTCAGTATTATATAGAGTTAAATTTAAGGATGAAGATAAGGCAATTAATATTTTAAAATTTGGTTTAGAAAATAATCCAGAGAATAAGGATTTATTGATTTATTTGGCCAATGCTTATACAAAATTTAATCGTAATCAAGAAGCCAAGCAGATTTGGATTGATTTAGTAGCAACTTATCCAGAAAATGACTTATATAAAAAGGAGTTAGAGTATTTGAATTGACCACCCTGAGGGTCGAAAAAAAAGCGACGGCTCGGAATATTTACCCTAGGTGTGGTAAAACTGGTTTTTTGCTTAAGTCTTGGATAATTTGAAACTTTATAAAGTATTACTATATTGACAAACTTTATAAAGTTTTATATATTAAAAGCATTAAAGTATAAAACTTTGAAAAATGAAAATATCAGAAAAATTACAATTTATTATAAAAACTTCTGAATTGACTCAAGAAAAATTAGCCAAGGAACTAAGGGTATCTTTTGTTACTTTAAATAGTTGGATTAATGAAAGATCAATACCTCATCAGAGAAATCAGAAATTAATTGATAAATTATATTGTCAATACACAGGTCAAGTAGAAATTCCAGACAATGTTTTAATTGCTAAAAAAGAACTGCTTTTCACTAAAAGTAAAAAGTATAAAAATATTGTTAGTTTTATAGTTGGGCGTCAGGATCTTTTTGATGAGTTTGTTTTGTCATTAACTTATAATTCTAATAGTATAGAGGGTAGTACTTTAACTGAGAACGAAACAGGAGCTATTTTATTTGATAATGCTTCTATACCTAACAAGGAAGTTATTGAACATTTGGAAGCTAAAAATCATCAAACTGCTTTGAATTATCTTTTAAGTCAAATTGAGTGCAATTCAAAAATATCCGAGAGTGTTATTTTAAAATTACATAACATTTTAATGAATAGTATTAGAGAAGACGCTGGTAGATATAGAAATCACGGAGTGAGAATCGTAGGTGCTAATTTGGCAACCGCTAATTATTTAAAAGTACCAAAATTAATGAAAGATTTAGTTAATAATATTAATAAAAAAGAAAAAGACATAGTTAAACAAGTTGCCAATATACATGCTAGTTTTGAACAAATTCATCCATTTTCTGATGGGAATGGTCGAATTGGGCGCTTATTAATACAGATGATGCTAATGCGTTACAACATAGCACCAGCTATTATTAAACAACAAGATAAGAGATTTTATTATTCTTATCTTAATAAGGCTCAAAAGACAGGGGATACAACATTACTAGAAGATTTTATTTGTGATGCTATTTTATTTGGATTTAACTTGATTGAGAAGTCTTAAAATTTAAAAAATAATTGTTCTATGGATAATTTAGAAAAATATTTAAAAAGAATTATTTACACTTTAATAGTTGGAACTTTTATTTCCTGTCTTTTTATATTTAATTTAAATTGACAATTTTAGAAAGATTATATAAAATGAAAGTACTTTCAAAAATTTGAAAGAGGTTTCATTTTAATATTAAAAATATTTTAATGTTTAAAATTACTAAAAATAACCAGAAAATAATTAATTTATTGGCGGATTATTCGAATCGGCAATTTTTTACTAAAGAAATAGCTGATCAGCTGAAAATTTCTTTAGGAGGAGCACATAATAGTTTAAAAGAATTAACTGAAAATAAAATTATTATTATGGAATCCAAGGGTAATATGAAATTTTTTCAAATTAATATTCAAAATTCATTGGTCAAACAATTGAGAGTAGCATTTGTTACTGAGAATTTATCAGCAATAATAAAAAAGATTGAAAAATACAGCAAAGAAATTATTTTGTTTGGTTCTAATGCCCGAGGCGAACAAACCAGAGAAAGCGATATTGATTTGTTTATCTTGAGTAATACTCCTTCAGAAGTTCAAGAAGCGATTAAAAAATATAACAAAAAATTATTGATTAATCCTGTTATTAAGACACCAAATGAATGGGGAGAAATGGAAATTCAAGAGCCGGAATTTTATAATGAAGTTAAAAAGGGAATTATTTTATATGAGCAGTCATTTTAAAGAGTGTTTGAAAAAAGGAAAAATTAAAGAATTTTCTAGGGGTAAATTTTTAGTTTCTAAAGAAATTAGATTAGCAGAGGATGATTTAAAATTTGCTCAAAAAAGTTTTAAGGAAAAGAATTATCGTTGGTGTATTATTCAAACATATTATTCTATGTTTCATTCGGCCAGAGCATTACTTTATAATGAAAATTATAGAGAACATAGTCATTTTTGTTTAAGAGAAGCGATTAGAACTTTATATGTAGAAAAAGGTAAATTTAGTGTTTCCTTGTTAGATACATTAGCAGAGGCTAAAAATTTACGAGAAGCTGCAGATTATTATGGTGATTATAGTGGAACAAATGCTGAGAAATTATTAAAAAAAGCCAATCAATTTATTGAAAAAAGCAGGAAAATATTAAGTGATTAATTTATTTACCCCTACACCTAATTTAGGTGTAAAGAGTAACTAATCAAAAACCTCATATCTATTAAAATTAGGTGAGGGGTCTAACGGGATGGAAGAATCAGAAAAATATTTAAAAAGAATTATTTATGTTTTAATAGTTGGAGCTTTTGTTTCCTGTCTTTTTATATTTAAGTCCTGGATATTTCCTTATATTACTTCTAAATCAATTCCTTTCAGAATTATAGTAGAATTAATGTTTTTAGCTTATATTGTTCTAGCCCTTAGATTTCCAAAGTATCGGCCAAAAAAATCATGGATTTTATATTCCTTATTAATTTTTACTGGCATAGCTATTATTACTTCAATTTTTGGAATCAATCCTAAATTATCTTTTATTGGCGATTTAGAAAGAATGTGGGCAATTAATACTTGGGCACATTTGATTTTGTTTTTTATTATAGTGACCAGTATTTTAAAAACCAAAAAAGAATGGTTTAGTTTTTTAAACATTTCTTTAATTTTTTGTTCTTATATTGCCATTTATGGTTATTTACAGAGATGGGGAGTGTCGGGCATTTTTCAAACCGGCATCACTAGAATACAAAGTGTTTTAGGAAATTCAGCTTATGTGGCCGGGATATTATTATTGAGTTCTATCTTATCTTTTTATTTATTAATTAAAACCAAGGGCTTTTGGTGGAAATTATTGTTTATCATACATATTTTAATTCAATTGCCGGCTATGTTTATGGCCGAAATTAGAGGAGCGCAAATAGCTTTCTTTTTTGTTTTGTTTATTATTTCCATAGTTTTTATATTTAAATTAAAAGATAAAAAAATTAAATTTGGAATAATATCCTTTTTAATATTATTAGCTATAGTTTTTGGTTTAGCATTTAATAATAAAGAGGCCGATTGGGTAAAAAATAATAGTGTTTTACATCGTTTAACAAGCATATCTTTAACCGCAGGAACTGTGAGAACTAGATTGATTTCTTGGGAGGGAGGATTAAAAGCATTTCAAGAAAGACCAATTATGGGCTATGGAATGGAAAATTATTATTATGCTTTTGATAAATATTTTCAGGCCGATTATTATAATATAGCAGCTACAGAAACATGGTTTGATAGGGCCCATAATATGGTCATGGAAAATTTAGTAGCTCATGGAATATTTGGTTTATTGGCTTATTTTTCTATTTTTATAATTACCTTAATTTATTTATATAAAGTATATAAAAAAGACCCTTCAGAAAATTGGTTGTTTTCTTTATTTTTTGGGTCTTTAATGGTTGCCTATTTTATTCAGAATTTTTTTGTGTTTGATTCTTTGGCTGTAACTATGTTTTTCTTTTTTATCTTAGCTTATATTAATCATCAAGTTACAGATGAATTAGAAAAGGATTTTGTTTATGAAAAACATCTGCCAAAATTAGCAAATGGAGCAATTATTAGTTTAGGAACAATTATTTGTTTTTATTTAGTTTTTGGGATGAATTTTACCCAGGCTCAAGTGGCTAAACGAAATTATGTAGTCCAAAAATTACTTTATCAATCAACAGATTTTAATAATACCTTAGATGAAATTAAAAAGCTTTATGAAATAAATAGTTATTTAAATAGAGATTCTTCAACTATGATTGTTGATACTTTAACTAAGATTTCTGCTCAAATTAAAACCCAAGAAGAGGCCCAGCCATTTTTTAAAATAATTGATTTTTTAATTAATCGGCTTAAGGAGCATGAGAAAATTAATAACCAAGATGCTTATATGAAATTAAATTTAGCTCGTTTGTATATGTTAAAAGCTGGTTTTTTGCAAAGAGATTCTGATGAAAGTCAAGAAGTTTTGAGGGTAGCTAATAAGGTTTTAGAAGAAGCCATTGAATTATCTCCGGAGAGATTACATAATTATTATTTTTTAGCCAAAGTACAAATGACCCTCGGACAAGCCGAGGAAGCCATTGAATCTTTAAAGCAGGCCTTAAATTATAACCCAGAATATGCAGATACTTATTTATATTTAAGTCAGGCCTATCAAGTGGCTGGCAATGAAGCTGAGGCAAATAGATATTTGCAGGAAGCTTATCGATTAAAACCCAGTCTTGAGAGATAGAGGGGGGGTACGAATTACGAATAACGAATTACGGAATAACAAAGAGGCATTGAGAGGTGGCTTTTTGTTTTTGATATTATTCAACTATTAATATTGGGCTCCCCATCAAACACTGTGGTGCTTAAGACAATAAAATATAATTATTACAGTAGTTTTTTTTATAGTATTTGTATTTTATTTGTATTTTAGGCGCCCTTACAACAATTTAGATACAATTCGAATAAAGACAAATAGAATTTCTACGAGGAATGAGAATGACGAGTATTGAAATTCATTTGGCTTAATGATGAATTGTCTAAATTCTTGTACAGGCGCGACTTTTTAGCCCTACCTTTTTCTAGAAAAAGGTAGAGAAAAGAAAGTGTTATCAAAACAAAATTAAAATAATTACATTTTTGCTATTAACTAAATAATATATTATTAAAATAAGTTAAGCTAAGTTTAAAATTTGTATTTATTCATTCTTCAACAAATAATACTTATTTTATTTTAGATAAAAAATTATAAAGGTGGAAAATGCTATTTTATAGTTTAGATAATGATAAAAGTATATTTATCCACCACAGGTTATATTGTAGAGCCCAATATTGTTGACATTGTATTACAGCTGTAATACAATTAGAGCATAAATATTAATTTAAAATGTATGCGTGAAATTTTAACATTATCATTACCTTCTCAAACAAAACAACTTATCAGAAAAAGATCAAAAATGAACGGATTTAGCTCTGTTAGTTCTTATATTCAGTATTTAATAAAACAAGAAGATGATTTAATACCAGAAAATGAGCTTTGGAAAAACGTACAAGAAGCTTGTCGAGATTATAAAGATGGTAAATTAAAAAAATTGAATTCCATTAAAGATTTAATTTAAGATTATGATTGTTAAAAATATTTATTTTCATAATTTTTTTGAGAAAAAAATTAAAAAATCACCTCTGGAAATTCAAATTTTAACAGATAAAAAAGTAGAGTTATTTAAAAAAAATCCACTTCATCCATCATTAAGACTTCATGAATTGCATGGTAGGTTTAAGGGAATTTGGTCTATTTCTATAACGGGAAGTTATAGAATAATATTTGAGCGTCAAAAAAATGGAGACATCGTATTTATCTCCATTGGTCGGTATGATATTTATAAATATTTATAATTTATTCTAAATATAAGTTTTTAATTTTTTTTATAAACTCATTAAAGTTAAATTTATTTAATGAGTTTTTTGTATTAGTTTTAAGCTGATTAGCAAAGTCAGAATTATTTAAAATAGTTTGAATTTTATATACTAAATCATCAACATTAGTGGCTTTAAAAATGAGCCCGTTTTGATTATTTTTTATGATTTCCTCATTACCTTCAAGATTGCTGGCTATAATGCTTATTTGAGCTTCTAGTGCCTCTAAAAGAGTATAGGGAAGTCCTTCTTTAGTAGAAGTAAGTGTAAATATTTCAAGGGCCTTTAAATACTGAGGGGCTTGGTCAATTTTACCTAATAAAAAGAAATTGTTTAACTTATATTTTTGAATTAATTTTTCTAACTTTTCTTTTTCTGGCCCAGAGCCAATAACTACAAATATTAAATTTTTATATTTTTGATTTAATTTTTGAGCGGCCATAATTAAATATTCTAAGCCCTTATTAGGATATAAGTTTGAGATAGTGCCGATTATTTGAGTGTCTTCATTTAGATTAATTGATTTATTAATGGCTTTATTGCTCCCCATTTCTAAGCTACTTAAATCAAAATCAGATGTTAGAGATGGATTTTGTTTTTTAATCACCTGAAAAATATAATTTCGAGCTGTTTGTTTTTCTAAAAATTTTGTATCAGTTTTAATTCCATTATATATTAATTTTAATTTTTTTTCTGGAACTATTTTATATTTTAAAGCTAAATCATAATCATTTTGAGAAACACAAATAATTTTATCCTTAAATTTAGCACTAAATTTTTCTAAGAATCGATAAAACTTTTTTTTAATTGCAGATAGGTTTTCTTTAAAAACCCAGCCATGAACAGTATAAATTATTTTTTTTACCCCAGCTAATTTGCCCATCATTGATCCAATAAAACCAGCCTTGGAACTGTGGAGGTGTAATATATCAAATTTGTTTTTTTTACAGAAAAAGAGTATTTCCCAGAAGGCCAACTTATCTTTAAATATATTGATATTTCTTTGCAAAAATTTTAATTGAACTAATTTGATTTTAGAATTAGTTAAGTATTTTTCTAATTCTTCTTTTTTTCCTTCGCCAAAAGCGATGGTAATATCAAAAGAATCATCAAGATTATTGACTATATCACAAATATACTTTTGCGCTCCGCCGAAATGGGTCTGAGTTATTAAATGACAAATTTTTACCCTGTCACCAAATTTTAATTTTGGTGAAGGGTTAATTTTTTTGTCAACCCGACGGGTTGGTTTTTCTTTTTCCATACTTATATTTTATAGAATTAAAGAGTAAGAAGCAAGGAGTAAGGAGTACGAATAACGAATTAAGAATAACGGGGTACGGAGTATGAATAATGAATTAAGAATAACGGGGTACGGAGCATGGAATACTAATTGTGGGGTGGAGGTTGATTTTTGGGGTATTTTATTGTATTCTAACAATAATATATGTTATATAATTACCAATAACCAATTTACAATTTACATTTAATTTTCAATGGAATAATTTACAATTAACATAGAAAAGTATGAAAAGCGATTTTAAAAACAATTCTTTTGATTTAGAAGAAAGAACTGCTAAATTAGGGGAAAACATCATAGATTTTTGTAAAATTATGAAAAAAGATGATTTTACTCTGTCTATTATTAAGTAACTAATTAGATCAGCAACTAGTGTCGGAGCTAATTACATGGAGGCAAATGGAGCTTCTTCTAGAAAAGATTTTAGAAACAAGATATATATTTGTAAAAAAGAGATTAAAGAAACAAAACATTGGTTAAGAATGTTAGTTAGAATTTTGCCAGAAGAGAAAGACAAAATCAGAATCCTTTGGCAAGAATCAGAAGAACTAACTAAAATTTTTGGTAAGATAACTTCTACTTTAGATAATAAGAATCAACAAAATAAAACAGACATTGATAATTGAGTAATTGATTGTTAGCCCTGTTAAATTATTTTTCCAAAATACTATTTAACAGGGTAAAATGAAAATTTAAAATTTTAAATTGATAATTAATTAAAATTAGTATATTAGAATTAAGTATTAGTATATGAGAATATTAATAACTGGTGGGGCTGGATTTATTGGCTCTAATTTAACTAAATACTTATTAAATCAGGGACATGAAATTATTGTAGTGGACAATTTTTTTAGTGGTCAAAAAGAAAATATCAAAGAATTTTTAAATAATCCCAAATTCAAATTGATTATGCATGATATTCGCCAACCCTTGAAGTTGTCAGGAATTGATCGGATTTATCATTTAGCTTCCCTGGCTTCACCAGACCATTATTTATTTGACCCTGTTGCTACTTTAGAAACCAATGTTTTGGGCACTAAAAATATTTTGGACTTGGCTTTAAAAAATAAAGCTAGAATTCTTTTTACTTCTACCTCAGAAATATATGGTGATCCTCAAATTCATCCACAAAGAGAGGACTATTTGGGCAATGTTAATCCTTTGGGCCGGCGTTCTTGTTATGACGAAGGAAAAAGAGCGGCCGAGACCCTATGTATGGATTATCATCGCGAATATAAAGTAGATATTAGAATCGTGAGATTATTTAATATTTATGGTCCTAAAATGTCCATGAATGATGGTCGAGTAATATCTAATTTTATAGTTCAGGGTTTAAATAAAGAAAAATTAAGCATTTATGGAGATGGCTCGCATACCAGGAGTTTTATGTATGTTGATGATTTGTTGCCAGCCCTGACCAAAGTAATGGACCAAGAAGAGGATTTGGGGCCAATTAATTTGGGTAATCCAGAAGAAGTAAGTATTTTAAAATTAGCTCAGCAGATTAGTTCTTTGATGAATCTTTCTGCTAATTTTAATTTTATTCAAAAAGATTTACAGGCCGGTCGTTCAGATGACCCCAAGGTAAGATGTCCAGATATCGGTCGGGCTCAAGCTCTGATTTATTGGCAACCACAAATTTCTTTACAAATTGGTTTAGAAAGAACAATTGATTATTTTCAAGAGGAAGTTAAAAATAAAAATAAAGTTTTGGTCTTAGCTACTTCTTTTTATCCTTTAGAGGGTCCAGCAGAAAAAATGGCTCGCAAAATAATTAATAGATTAAATTTTTGGGAATTTGATGTTATTGCTGCTAAAATGGATAAAAAATTAAAAGATTTTGAAAATGTTAATGGGATTAATGTTTATAGAGTTGGGACTGGTTCTAAATGGGATAAATATTTTTTGCCATTTTTAGCTTTATCCAAAGCAAGAAAATTAAATAAAAAAAATCATTATAAATTAATTTGGTCTGTAATGGCTACTTATGCTGCTTTGGCGGGTTTATTATTTTCTATTTTAGTAAAAAAATTACCCTTTTTAATTACCATGGATAAAGATGAAAAATCTAAAAAAACTCAAAATAAAATTGAATGGCTTTTTCCTATTTATAAATTATTATTTAAAAAATCACATACTATAATTACCTTTGACCAGGAATTAAAAGATAAATTAGACATGCTTTATTATGATAGTAAGGTCATTAATATACCCTTTGATGAAGAATCTTCAAAATGGGATATTGTAGCCAAAAAAGTAAAAGAAACACTGCAGAGGTTGGAGATTCTTGGCACGAGGCTAAAGTAACACCCTCACCCCAAACCCCTCTCCCTCAAAGAAGGAGAGGGGCTATAATTTAACCAAATTTATGAAAAAAATACTCATATTCTCTACAAATTATTTCCCTCACGTTGGGGGAGCAGAAATGGCTATTCGAGAAATTTGTAAGCGTTTGCCAGAAAATGAGTATCATTTAATCACTACTAAGTTTGAAAAAAGAATTAGTAGTTATCAAAAAATAGAGAATGTTCACGTTTATCGAGTTGGTTTTGGTCATAAAATAGATAAGTATTTATTTTTTATTTTGTCTCAATTTAAGGCAATTTTTTTAAACAAAAAATATAAATTTGATATTGTTTGGGGAATGATGGCTTCTTATGCTGGATTATCAGCTTGGATTTTTAAAAAATTTCATAAAGGCATTAAATATTTATTAACTTTACAATCTGGAGACAGCGATGAATTTATAAATAAAAGGACTTGGTGGTGGAAATTCATTTATCAAAAAATATATAGAGATCCAGATTATATTCAGGCCATTTCTAATTTTTTAATAACTCGAGCTCGTAAATATGGATTTAAGGGTAATGATATTGAATTAGTGCCCAATGGAGTAGACATTCAAAGTTTTAATAGAATATTAAGTGAAGAGGAAACAAGAATTAAGAAGCAAGAATTAGGAATTAAGGATGAAGATAAGATTATTATTTCTATTTCTCGTTTAGCGGAAAAGAATGGGCTTAGTGATTTAATTAATTCTTTAAAATATTTACCAGAGGAGTATAGGTTAGTTATTTGTGGCATAGGGCCGTTAGAGAATAGTTTAAAGTTGCAGGCAGAGACGCAAGGCCTTGCGTCTGTACAAGGTTCGGAAGACAGAGTTATTTTTGCTGGATTTGTAGATTATAAAGAGCTTTATAAATATTTAAATATTGCTGATGTGTTTTGTCGGCCTTCTTTGTCCGAGGGGTTGGGTAATGTATTTTTAGAGGCCATGGCTACTAAGGTGCCAGTTGTTGCTACAGCGGTTGGTGGAATTCCTGATTTTCTAAAAGATCAAGAAACCGGCTTATTTTGTGAAGTAAATAATCCTCAAAGCATTGCTGAAAAAGTCAAATTATTGATAGGGGACGAGGAATTAAAGAATAGAATTATTCAAAATGGATATCAAATGGTAACTCATAATTATTCTTGGGAAGTAGTAGCGGGGAAGCTGAATAATATATTTAATAGATTAAAATAACATATTGATATGAATCAAGATATTGAATTAAGATTTCAAAATCAGGCAAAGTCCAAAGTATTTAATAATATAATAAATATTTTTGGATTAGATAAAAAAACTGTTTTAGATATAGGATGTTCTTATGGAGAGTTTTTAACGCATTTTGGTAAAAATAGCCTAGGTATTACGATTATTCAAGATGAAGTTGATTATGGCAAATCTAAGGATCTTAATATACAATATGGCAATATCGAGTATGATGATTTAAAAATACCCGAGAATAATTTTGATGTGATTTTTGCTAATAATTTATTGGAGCATTTATATTCTCCTCATAATTTTTTAAATAAAATAAAAAAGTATTTAAAAAAGGATGCTTTATTAATTCTGGGTGTTCCATGTATTCCTATGATAAAATATTTGTTAAAATTTAATAAATTTAAAGGGAGTATGGCCGTATCACATATTAATTTTTTTAATAGATATACGCTGATGAAAACAGTAGAAAAATCCGGGTGGGACATTATAGATGTCAGGGGGTTTTATTTTAAAAATAAATTTATTGATCATTTTTTAGATATTATTTATCCTCATTTTTATGTAATTGCCAAAGTAAATTATGATTTCAAATATAGCAAAAAAAGGATGAAGGAATTAATAGGTTATAATAATATAAGTTGTATTTGAAGTTTATAAAATGAATAATATATTTGAAAGAACAACAAGTTAAAAGTTTAAACTTGCAAGTTGAAAAGAGGAGTAAGAATTCAGAATTATGGAGTACGGAATAAATTTTAAATTATAATTTTTAAACTTCCAATTTTAATTTAACTATGATTTTCGAAAATAATAAAAAATCACCCAAAGGATTAAAAATATTGATCACAACCGGAATTTATCCACCAGATATTGGCGGGCCAGCTACTTATTTAACTCAATTCACAAAGTTTTTATTAAAGAATAACTGTGAAATAAGAGTTATTACATTTAGTGATGTAATAGAGGATAAAAAGTACGATTCTGATTTTAAGGTGATAAGAGTTTTAAGGAATTGTAATGTGTTTTTTAGGTTAATAAAATATTTTGTTCAGATTATAAAAAATTCAAAAGATATAGATATTATTTATTTGCACGATGTATCATTATGCGGATTAGCATTATTGTTTGCAAATTTATTTATTAAAAAGAAATATATTGTTAGGATTGGCGGTGATATAGCTTGGGAGCATGCTTATCAAAAAGGCCTAATAAAAGAGGAATATTTTGGATCTTATGATAGTAAACAAGTTTTATCTTTAAGCACATTAATCAAACGATTTTTATCAAAGCGGGTTTATAAGAATGCACATAAAGTCATTGTTCCCAGTGAATTTTTAAAAAAGACCATTAAAGCATATAATATTGCTGATAATAAAATTGAAGTAATTCATAACGCGATTGATTGTTTTCACATTTCAAATATTAATGATTATGAAAATGAAAAAATATTTAAATATGTTAAAAACGAGAGAGATAATGGAAATAAAATATTTATAAGTAGTGGCAGATTAATTAATTTGAAAAAATTTGATTATTTAATTGATATATTTAGTAATGTAAATAATGCAAAATTATTGATTATTGGTAGTGGTCCCGAAGAAAAAAAATTAAGGCAGTTAATAAGAAAACTAAAATTGGAAAATAAAGTTATTTTGACTGGTAAAATAGATAGGGAGGAATTATTAAATCTCTATTCTTTAGCAGATGCCTTTGTTTTATTAAGCGTCGTAGAAACATTTTCCTTTGCGACACTAGAGGCATTATTATCCGGGGTTAGGGTCATTTTATCAAAACAGGGCGCTCTTGAAGAAATTTTCGGAGAATTTAATAATAGAGGAGTCAAATTTATAGATTTAAATAATAAAGAAAATATTATTCATATATTAAATAATATAGACAATATGAGGCAAATTCACGAAGAGGACATTAAAAGATTAAAGGAAAAATTTAATTATGAAAAGCATTTAAGTGGTGTGTATAATATTATTTTAAATATAGTAAAATGAAAATTTTAAGTATTGGTACTGATAAAAATATAGTAGATAAAAATTCAAGCGTTTCAAAACGTGCTATTGAATATGGAAATTTAGTAGATAAATACCACGTTCTAATTGTCGGAGATAAAGATATAAAGATTGATTTATCTGATAATGTAGAAGTTTTTTCTGTAAGGACTGAGGGTAAGTTTAAAGGTTTTTTTGATTTAAAAAAAAGAGCCATAAAACTTATAAAACAGAATACTTATAATTTAATAACTGTTCAAGATGTATATTTTTTGAGTTTATTGGCATTAAAATTAGCAAAACAGTTTAATTTGGGATTAGAAATCCAGGTACACGGTTTTGAAAAATTAAAGGGAATTAGAAAATTAATAGCTAAATATGTTTTAAAAAGAGCAGATTCAGTTCGAACGGTAAGTCAAAGATTGAAAAAGCAATTGATTGAGGATTTTAAAGTACAAGAAGACAAGATTACAGTTGTTCCGATATATGTTGAAGCACGAAGTACGAATTACGAATTACGGAGCACAAAAAAAGGAGATAAATTTATTTTTTTAACCGTAGGGAGATTGGTGCCTGTTAAAAACATACAGATGCAGATTAAAGCAATTGCTAATTTGAAAGACTCGCCTCGCATTCGCTTCGGCGAAGCGGGTAGATTTAAAAATATTGAGCTTTGGATTATTGGAGATGGGCCAGAGAGAAAGGATTACGAATTACGAATTACCCACCTTCGCCAAGGCTCCGGCAGGCAGACGGATTACGAATTGAAGGAGAATATAAAACTACTGGGCTATAAAAAAGATTTAGCTCAATTTTATCAACAAGCAGATTGTTTTTTACTCACCTCTAATTATGAGGGCTGGGGAATGGTTGTTATTGAAGCAGCTAGCTACGGGTTGCCAATTATTATGACTGATGTTGGTTGTGCTGGAGAGTTTATAAAAGATGGAGAGAATGGAATTATTGTACCCGTTCAAGATCAGGAAGTTTTGGAGAAGAAGATGGAAGAATTGATTAAGAATCAAGAATTAAGATTAAAGTTAGGAAACAATGCCCAAGAATCTGTTAAAAATTTATTAAGTAAAGAGGAGACCTTAAATTTATATAAAGAGTCATGGGAAAGGACAATTAATTGAACTAGGAGCATACATAAAAATTTGTATATTATTTGAATTTATAGTATACTTATTTCATAATATTATTAAAAATAATAAAAAAATGAAATATAATGAATTAATAACAAAAATTAAAAATCCAATTTTTTCTTTACAGGATTTAAAAATACTTGATTTAAAGGTGTATCCTTATCAATTATCTAATTGGGTTGATAAAAAGTATTTAATAAGGTTAAAAAATGGTTTATATGTTATTTCTATTAGGAAAGAAAATTTAAAAAATGAGTTTATAGCTTATAATCTGTATCAACCTAGTTATGTAAGTTTAGAGTGGGTTTTGGCAAAATATGGTTTAATTCCAGAAATAATCTATAATTGTACTTCTATAACTAATAAAACCACCAGAACTTTTAAAAACGCATTTGGGGCATTCATTTTTAGACATCTAAAAAAAGAGTTATTTTTTGGTTATAAAGAAGAGATTGATAATAATCAAACTTATTTAATTGCTGAACCAGAAAAGGCATTATTAGATTATTTATATTTAAATTCTTCTAAAATCAATAATCAAGATGATGTTGATGGATTGCGTTTTAATCATTCATCTTTGAAGGAGTTGGATTATAAAAAGATTAAAAGATATTCTAGAAAATTTAATAGTAAAAAGTTAGAGAAGATATTAAATTTAATTTTTAAATCAAATTAAATGTTAAATATACAAACAATAAAAGCAAAATATACTGATGAAATATTTCGTAAAAATCCTAAGGCTGTTTTAGTGGAATATTTACAGCATGAATTTTTGGATTCAATTTTTAAACAATCGAACAGCGAATTATTAAGTTTTATTGGTGGAACAGCCATTAGAATTGTTTATGATAGTTCTCGTTTTTCAGAAGATTTAGATTTTGATAATTTGGGTCTGTCTTATGAAAAATTTATTATTCTTATTGAAAATGCTGTACGAGATATGGAAAATAAAGGTTTTGAAATTGATTTTCGTTTTATTAAAAAAGGAGCTTATCATTGTTATGTAAAATTTTCTAATTTACTTTTTGAAAATAATATAAGTGAACATAAAGATGAAAAAATATTAATCAGAATCGATACTGTTCATAAAAATATTTCTTCTCAACAAAAAATTTTTACATTAAATAAATTTGGAATATATCGAAAGATTAAGGTTAATGAATCCGATATTCTTTTATCTCAGAAGTTAATGGCAATATTACAGAGAAAAAGAGAAAAGGGTAGAGATTTTTATGACGTTTCTTATTTGTTTGGAATTACCAAGCCAAATTATGATTTTATAGAAAAAACATTAAAAATTGATACTAAAGAGTTTAAAATAAAATTAATAAAAAAGATTAGTCAATTAAATATGATTCAATTATCTAGAGATGTTTTGCCTTTTTTAATTAATCCAGATGATCAAGAAAGGATTGTGAGTTTTAAAGAATATATTGAACAAGAGTTATAAATCTATATAAACAATCATGGGAGAAAGCAGTAAAAAGTTAAAAGTTTGTTATATTTTACCTAAATTTGATTTAGAAATAGATACTCATTTTTTTTATCTTTATTCTTTAATTAATGAGGTTTCTCAAGATTTAGATATGAGTTTGATTATTGAAAAATCTAAATCTGACATTTCTTTTTTTGAAGATATAAAAAATATTTATGTCCAAAGGTTTTCTTTTAAACCTCTTAGAATTTTAGAAAATTTAATTTTGATTATTTGGAATAGAATTAAGGGCTATAATAATTTTTACGTTCATTATTCTTATATTAGTGCTTTCAACGCTAGTTTGGTCTCTAAATTAACTAAGGCCAGAACTTTTTATTGGAATTGTGGCATGATGTGGCTTTTTGGAAAGGATAAGTTTTTACAAATAATATTGGGGATGATTAATTTTTTAGTTACGGGAGTAAACGCTTTAAAAGATGGATATAGTCAAAATTACCAGATTAGTCCTAATAAAATTAAGATAATGCCTAATTGGATTGATTTAGAAAGATTTCAAAATATAGATTCAGAATTTATTTATAAAAAATATGATTTAGATAGAAATAAAATTTATATTTTATTTTTACATAGGTTAGCTAAAAGAAAGGGTACTCATTATATAGTTCCAGTAGCTAATGCCCTTAAAGACCTTGATGTTGAATTTTTAATAGCCGGCGACGGTCCTTATAAAAATATTTTAAAACAAGAAATAGAGGATAATAAATTAGAGAATATAAAATTATTGGGTCGGGTTCCTAATCAAGATGTTCCAGCTTTAATGAAAATATCTAAATTGTTTTTTATGCCCTCCGAGGAAGAGGGCTTTCCGCGAGTTTTATTAGAATCAATGGCTTTAGGCCTGCCTTATATTGCTTTTGATATTGGGGGCGTAAGAGAAATTAGTACTAAAGAACAACAAGAATTTATTTTTGATATTGGAGATGTGAAAAATATATCTAATAGTATTAAAAAAATATTAGAAGATTATTCTTTATATGAGAAATTGAGAATAACTAATTTAGAGCAAATAAAACAATTTGATATTAAGAGGGTATCTAAAATATTTATTAATTTATTTAAATAACTATCATGGATAAACAAGTTGATAAAAGTTATTATCTTACTAGTAAATATGCTAATCTGGAGCGCTTTGTTTCTTATTTTTATCAAATAGATTTAATTAGGAGGTCTAATGCAAGAAATATACTTTTTATAGGTGTTGGAGATGGAGTTGTTGTAAATTATCTTCAAAAAAATCCAGATTTAAATATTACAACATTAGATATAGCAGAAGATTTGAAACCAAATATTATTGGTGATGTCAAAGAGATTTTTTTTAAAGAAAATGAATTTGATTTGATAGTCGCCTATGAGGTTCTCGAACATACTCCTTTTGATGATTTTGAAAGTATTTTAAATAAACTATCTAAAATTTCTAAAAATGTAATAATATCTTTGCCTTATAGAAATAGTGGCTTTGAAGTAATAATAAAATTTCCTTTTATAAGAACTTTATTTAAGAGAGATTATTTTAGATTATTGTTGGCTTTTCCTATTAAATTTCCAGGTTTTGAAATTTCTGGCCAGCATTATTGGGAAATAGATAATAAGAATTTTAAGATGAAAAAAATTAAATTTTGTATAAATAAGTATTTTGAAATTAAATTTATTAAAAAGGCCTTATTAACACCTTATAAATGTTTTTTTGTATTAAAAAGTAAAAATATAAAAGATGAAAAATAATAAAAAAATAAAAATAGTAATTGGGATAAATGATTTTTGTATTGGTGGCGCCCAAACACTTTTATTAAAGCAGTTTAAATATTTTAATAGAGACAAATTTGAATTTTATTTAATTAGTTTATTTGAATTAAAAAATAAAACTTCTTTACATGATTTAATTCCTAATTATGTAAAAGTTGTTCGCTTCGATTTTAAAAATTTTTTTGATTTTAAAAGCTGGTCCAGTCTTTTAAAAAAAATAAAATCAATAAGACCCGATTTAGTATTAAGTAATCTATTTTTTAGTAATACGGTGTTTAGAATTATTGCTATAATTTTAAAAATTAAAGCAATTATAGTTGAACATAATACCTACATAAATAAAATTAAGTTACATCAATGCATAGATAAATTTTTATCTTATTTCACTTATAAAATTATTGCAGTTTCAGATGAAGTGGCTGATTTTACATCCAAACAAGAAAAAATTAGCAAAAATAAATTTGTGACAATATTTAATGGAATTGATTTAGAAGAGATTAAAAAATTTAAAGAAATAAATCAGGAAAATATTTTGCAATTTAGGGAAGAATTAGGTTTTAATATGGATGATAAAATTATTATTAATGTGGCTCGTTTAACCCATCAAAAAAGGATAGATTTGTTAATAGATGCTTTTTATGAACTATCCAAAAAAGACAGAAGCTACAAATTAATTATTTTAGGCGAAGGAGTTTTAAAAAATCAGTTAGCACAAAAGATAAATGGTCTGGGATTAGAAAACAGAGTATTTTTATTAGGAGTTAAAAAAAATATCTATAAATATTATATGTTGAGCAATGTTTTTGTATCTACATCTGAAATAGAGGGTTTTAGCATTGCTTTTTTAGAAGCCCTGTCTTTTGGTTTACCAATTATTTCTACTAAAACAAGTGGTTCAAAAAAGATGATTGAAAATCATTATAATGGCTATTTGATTGATAATGGGGAAGAAAATGTTGTTAACTCAATTGTTAATATATTAAAAAATAATTATAACAAAATAAATCTAATGGGTTCTAATTCATTAGAAATTTGTAAAAAATTTGATATAAAAGTAAATGTAGTGAAATATGAGGAGTTATTTATAGAAAGTTTAAAAGTTTAAATTTTCTTCTTTTTTGATTGTTTCTATTATGCGCTGAGAAGCATTTTTATCTGTATATTTATGATACAGATTTTTTATTTCTAATCTTTTTTCTTGGTATTTGTCCTCAATAAATACTTCATTTAATTCTTTTTTTAATTCTGTTATATTAAATACTTTTGGTCCAGGAGTAAATTTATTATAATCAAAACAAAGACCTTCTTTTTGTTTATAGTCCTGTAAATCAAAAGGATAGAAAATTATGCGATTATTTGTTAAGAGAAAGTCGGTAAATATGGAAGAATAATCAGTTATAAGAAGATCAAAATATTTTAATAAAGGAGTAATATCACAATCCTTTATAAAGAATATGTTTTTTGAATTTTCCAACCTTTTTTGTATTCTATATTTTGAATGTAAAGAAATAAATAAGGAATATGCATTCTCCTTTAACCAGTTTTGTAAATTTAAGATACTCTCCAAGTCAAAATTTTTCATATTTCTTCTGAATGTGGGAGCATATAAAATGTTTTTATTTTCAGTATTTGATTCTTTTATCCCCACGACCCTTTTCAGGGTGTTGGGACTTATCTTTTTTAAACAAATGATATCTGTATCTATTTCAGAATTTTTTATTTCAGTAAAAAAAGAATCATCTCTGGAAAATCCAGAAACAATACATTTACTATTTTTAGTAAAGCTTTCTGGTAATAGGTTTATTGTAAAATTTGAAGTTGTAAATATATAATCATTATGCTTTAAGATTTTTTTTGCATACCCACCCTTTTTCATTCCCTTGCCATGAAGAAGTTGAATGATTTTTGACCCGCCAGTGTATCTAAAATTTTGTCTTTGTAAATAAGCATCTATAATTGTATATTTGGCTCTTAAAGCATAGTATATGCCCTTTAAACTTTTATCATAATAAGATATATATCCAAGTTTATTTAGTTTTTTAGCTAATTTTTTATTTTTTGCTAACCAAATTGCTTTAATATTCTTTTCGTTTTGAGAAGTATATAAAAATAAATACTTGGTGTTATCGGCAAATATTTCCCCATTATTTTTTAGATGCCAGCCAATAAAAACCCAGATTTTTTTATTTTTAGGAAATAAAAAAGACAAAAAATAAATAGGATACGTAATAATTATATCTATTAAGGTTTTAATCTTACTAATTATTTTTTTCATAAGCTTTCCAGATTTTTTGAGCTTTTTTATAATCTTCTAGGGTATCAATCTCTATTGCTTGGAAATTTGAAACATCCAATGCATACATTTCTCCATTTCTTTGTATGGTTAGGTTTATAGCATCAGCAGCGAATTTTTTATATTCCTTTTTGTCAATAAAATCGTCCAGAACCTTAATTAGGGTTTGGTTAAATTTTTTACTCATCTTTGTAACACCAATAAATTCTCCGCAGTTTAATTTTTTTGCTATATGTTTACCCATTTCAATTACTTTTAGATTTTTTTCTACTATTACATTTACTTCTTCTTCATCCCATTCTACTTTTTGTATTGCTGTTATTGATTTTTTCCTACTTTCTATAATATTTTTTATGATTTTGGGGTCGCATAGAAGATCAGCGTTTAGATATATTATATCATCGTTCATATAATTTTTAGTCAACCAAAGGCCATGGGCTGGATATGTATCTTTATATTGTTTATTTTCTATAAATTTCAAATTAATATCTGGGTTGTGTTTTACAAGATGGTTCTTTAATAACTTGGCTTGAAAACCAATAACAATAATTATTTCATTGATATTATTATTTTGTAATGCATCAATTTGGTAATCTATTATTGTCCTTTTTCCGAATTTTAAAAGACATTTTGGAAGATTGTTTGTAATTGGCCTTAAACGCTTTGATTGTCCGGCAGCTAAAATTATGGCTTTCATAGTTTTAAATTTATTGCTATTATATAATATAATTATACTATATATAATTACATAATAATATAAATTAAAAATAATATTTAATAAGCAAATAATGACATGAATCCATTAGTTACAATTATTACGCCCGTATATAATAGGGGTGATTTATTAAAAAAAGCAATTAAAAGTGTTTTAAACCAAACATTTAGGAATTTTGAATATATTATAGTAGATGATTTTTCAACAGAAAATATTAAAGCTATAGTTGAAGAATTTAATGATCAAAGAATAATCTATATTAAACATCTTGAAAACAAGATGATATCAGAAGCTTATAATACTGGAATAAAAGAATCAAGAGGTAAATACATTGCTACCCTAGAGACAGATGATATATGGCATCCAAGTAAATTGGAGAAACAATTAAAAATTTTTGATCAAGATAAAAAAATAGGTGTTGTTTATTGTGGAATGGTCGTAAAAGACCCCAATGGTAATATTCTAAGACACAGGGTTCCTAAGCTTAGAGGTTTTATTTTAGAAAATTGTTTATATAAGAATCCCATGTTTTCATTGTCTGTTTTTATGGTTAAAAAAGACACGTTGGATAAAGCTGGATATTTTGATAAAAATTTTGATCCTAATACAGACTACGATTTAATGTTTAGGCTAGCTAAGATATCTAAATTTGATTTTGTAGATGAAATATTAGTTGATTATTTAGAACATGATAATAACTTATCAATAATGATGGATGTAGATCCTTTTTTGAAAGCGAAATATAATGAAAAGATATTTATGAAACATAAGGATATATTTATGAAATATCCTAAAGCCGCTTGTGATAAATTAAGAAATTTAGGAATTTCTTATATTTTTTGTGGTGAAAGACAAAAAGGTAGAAAATATTTTTTGAAAGCTTTTAAAATTTGCCCACAAAATTTAAAGGTCAGTAGAGACATAATTTTTTCTTTTTTACCAATATATGTATTTAAGTTTTTGTTTAATTTAAAAAATAAGATTAAAGACAATTCAACTCAATGAACGATAAACAAAAAAAAATAGAAAGTTTAATAAATTTTATAAAATTAACAGATTTTAGTGCTCCTGGAAATTCTAGAGGGAAAGCCGTGTATCACGAGATACCATTTAAGGATTTTGAAAATAAAGTAAAAGTTAAGAGAACTAATAATAATGAAAGATTAGATTTGCTCATTAAAAATTTCAATTTTAAAGATAAAATAATTTTAGACATTGGTTGCAATATAGGTTTTTTCGGTTTTAAACTTTCAAATTTAGGATGTCGTTATATAGGAATTGATGCTGACGAAGACTCCATAAAAGTGGCCAATTCTTTAAAAGAAATTTATCAAATTAATAATTTAGAATTTTATTGTAGTGATTATAATAAGGATATAATTCAAAAGGTATTAAATAAATATAGAAAAATAGATTTTTTATTTTTTTTGTCTGTTAACCATTGGATATTCCAGGATATTGGTATAAGTAAGTTTATTAATATAACATCAACGCTTTTGTCAGATAATCAAAAGGTAATCTATGAAGCTTCTTCTGCTAGTGGAGCATATTATCCTAAACATTTAAAAGAAAAAAATGTTTTCAATTTATTAAATAGAATTGGTTATAATAAGATTAAATTTTTAAGAAATGTATCGGCCAATAATATAAAAGGCGGTAAAGGACTAAGAAATATATATGAGGCTAAATTTGATAAAAATCTTTTAATAAATGAGTTTATTCTTTCTAAAAATAAAAAAGTGATAAAAGATAGGAAAAATAAAAAAATATATAAGTTTAAAAATTATATAATTAAGGTTGCAAGTAAAAATTATGGTTTTTTCTTGGAGAATGAATACAAGAAGTTAAATAAAGTAAAATTTTATGATTGTTTTTCAACGCCACTTGGATTAGTTGAAAAAGATAATCATTTTTATTTAATTTTAAAATATATAAAGGGCAAAAGTTTAATTAAATATCCCATGGTTCCAAAGAAGTATAGAGATACTTTTAAAGGGGCTATTAATGGTATAGTAGAAAATTTAAATAAGGAAAAAATTGTTCATCGGGATTTTAGGCCAGAAAATTTGATAATTCATAAAAAATTTAAAAAAATATCTTTGATTGATTTTGAATTTGCAATTTTTGAAAATGAAGAATTAATCCCAGAGCTTGTTGAGGAAAAAAAATTATTAAGCGAATTATTGTTGAAATTAGGAGGAAAATGGAATATAAAAAAGTATTTATATTCTATAAAATTAAATAATTATTCAGCAAAATTGGTTAAGGGACTCTATACTAACGCCAAACCATTTAGAAAAAAGTTGAGAATTTTTATGTCTTTTATTAAAAAGAATATAAAACAGTATATAAATTTAATAAAAAAGATAATTAAGCGTTATATTTTTTTAAAAAAATAAAAAAGCGTTATAAAATTTATTAAATTTGTGATTAATAGTGTTAATATACATCCTAGAATTCCGAATTCTTGAATAAGTATATATAGTAATAAAATTTTTAATAAAGAATAAGATATCCTACTGTAGTATAGGTATTTTTTTTTCTGATTCGCTAATAATCCTAGTCCGAGCAATGTTTTTGGAAACAGTAATAAGGATAAAGAAAATATTTGAGTATAAAAAACAGATCCTAAATATTGCGGAAAAAATAGTTTATATAATGTTGGGGCTATAATTATATACACAGTTACTATAAATAATATGATTGGTATAGATTTAAAGATTTTTATAGGGAGATATTTTTTTAAATCATATTTATTTTTTTGAGATATTTTAGGAAAAGATATTATTCCAATGTTTGACAGTACCCCTTTAATTTGATTTATTGGCGCTATTGCTATTGTATATATAGCCAAATCAATGGCTCCTAGATAATGAAAAATTATAATTTTATCAATATTATTAGCAATAGTTAAAATAACATTCATCAAACTCAAGTGTTTACCATAAGATATTGTATCTAATTCTGTTTCAGAATTGGGCTTTTCTTTTTTAATAGTTATTTTTAAAAATATAAATCTTAAACTTGTATAAGATATAAAATAGGTAAATAAAATTAAAAATATATTTTTATTAAATATCAAAACCAATATCATTAACATTGTAGCTATGACTTTGATTATAATATTATATTTTGTAGATAGCTTGAAATTTTTTCTTCCATTAAGAAGTGATCCATAAATTCCCAAGGAATCCATTAGAGGTAAAAATATAGTAGCTATAACAAAACAAATTGTTAGAGTTAAATTTGCATTTAAATAATAATAGACAGCAATTCCCAAAGAAACCAAACTTCCAATAGAGCCCCATTTAATTTTTTCTTTTAAAATAGGAATTAAAGAGCCCTCAAAACCCCTGGCTACGGAACGAGTTAAGGATGTTCCCATTCCAGAAAGAGTAAAAACAGAGAGTATTCCGATTATAGACAAAACATATTTATAAGTCCCGTATACTTCTTTGGGTAAAAGATTGGCAAAAGCAATGGCTAATAAAAAAGAGGACAATGATGATACAATTTGTCCTAATGTTAACCAAAAGCCACCCTTAGCTAAATAAATCATGTCGGTCTGAAAAAACTTTTCAGACCTTTTTAATAAAGTATAAATTGTTTGTCGAAGTTTATTGATCATTTTTACCCTGTTAAATAAGATTTAAGTCTATTTTTTATAAACATTTTACCGTGGTAAGTTTTTAAATACTTTTCTCTACGAGTTGCATCTTGTTGATTTAAACATACTTCACCCTGTTAAATTTATTTCATATTTAACGGGGTGAATAGTAGATTAATTTTAATGGCCTTCTGTCTTTTGTAGAAGGCACTTTACCATCACAATGTTGTTTAAATCTTAATTTTAAATTTTTAGTATACCCTGTATAAAATTTTTTATCTTTTTCTGATTGTAAAATATAAGTATAGTACATATTCATCAAAGATTTAAAATTATTTAACAGGGTGAATACCACTTAACTAATTTATTTAATCCTTCTTTTAAAGGAGTTTTTGGTTCCCAATTTAATAACTTTTTAGCTTTAGAAATATCAGCATAGGTTTGTATAACATCTCCAGCTGGAATGGATTTTTTTATAATCTTGGCCTCCTTACCAATAACCTTTTCTAAAGTTTGAATAAAATCTTTTAGTTTTATTGGTGAAGAATTTCCCAAATTAATAATCTCAAAATCATTTTTCAAATCAATAGATTTAATAATTCCTGACACTATATCATCTACATAAGTATAATCTCGAGAGGTATTACCGTCGCCATACATTTCAATTATTTTATTATTAATAATTGCATCAGTAAATTTATAAGCGGCCATGTCTGGTCGATTATGTGGTCCATAGACAGTAAAAAAACGAAGTCCAACCATTTTGATATTATAAAGATGGTGATAAGCATAACAGATGGCCTCAGAAGACAATTTAGTAGCTGCATAAGGACTTATTGGGGTATTAATATTCATATCTTCTTTAAAAGGAACTTTTTTAATATTTCCATAAACAGAGGATGATGAAGCAAAAATAAATGGAATGTCAGGTTGTTTTCTTAAACATTCTAATAAATTTAAAGTACCCTGGATATTGGTCTGAATATAATTACTTGGATTTTGGATAGAGGCGCGGACGCCAGCTCGGGCAGCCAAATGAATGACAGTTTTAAATTTATTTTGATTAAAGATATTTTTTAAGTTTTTTAGATTTTTAATATCTAATTTAAAAAATTGATAATTAGGATTATTTTTAAATTGTTCTATATTTGTTTTTTTAATCTCCGGAGAATAATAATTATTTAAATTATCAATACTTAAAACTGACTCTCCTTGATTTAGAAGAGCTTTAGTTAAGTTGGTGCCAATAAATCCCGCTCCACCAGTTATTAATATCTTTTGATTATTTTTAGACATTTATTATTTTGAATTATTAATTTTATAATATCAATTTCCAATTTTCATTTCTCAATTTTCAATATTAGTATTTGAGATTAGTTAAGTCGAAAATAGAAATTGGTTATTGAAATTAGATATTCGAAATTCATTAAGTATTTTCGATTTTCTAGCAACTAATTTCAAATTGTTTTATTGTATATTAACCCATCACCTTTTTTATAAATTTTAAATCAGATAATTATATTATAAAAATTATATAATAGTAAAATAAAATTGTTAAATTTTAATAAAAAGGTGCAGGGGTTAAATTTAAATTGTAAATTGAACTTACATTCCGCCCTTCTTAATTACCGTATGAATAGTTTTTAAAATAATTGATAAATCTAAAACCAAAGAACGGTGTTTTACATAATATAAATCATATTGTAATTTTTCTAAACTATCCTGTATTGAGTTGCCGTAGGGATAATTAATTTGGGCCCAACCAGTTAATCCGGGTTTAACTAATAATCTTTCTTTGTAAAAAGGTATTTCTTTTTCTAATTTATCAATAAATTCTGGTCTTTCTGGCCGTGGTCCAACTAAGCTCATATCGCCCTTAATGATATTAATTAATTGCGGAATTTCATCTAAGCGAGTTTTCCTTAGAAATTTACCAATTTTAGTAATCCGTTGGTCATTTTTTTGGGCCCATTGTGGTCCATTTTTTTCTGCATCGCTGTGCATAGTCCGAAATTTAATTGCTAAGAATTTTTTATTATCCTGACCGGTTCTAATTTGAGTGAAAAAAACCGAACCGCGGGAATCAATTTTAATTAGTAAAATAATAATGGGGGTAACTAATAAAGAGGGTATTAAAAAAATTAAAGCCAAGATTTTATCAAATATTTTTTTAAAAACATCAAAAGCCCATTTTTGACTTTCATTAAAATTGTTAATTAACCAAACTGGATTAATATTTTTTATTGAGACCTTGCCTAAAAATTGCTCATAAAAATCATTAGTGCGAATAAAATTAACTCTCAAATTAAGGCATCTAGAAAGTTCAACAGATATTTGATTTTTATTTAATATATCTTCATCTATTATAATATTTAAAATATTATTTTCTTTAATAAAATTATAAATATCATTAATTTTAACCTTCTCAAGATTACTAGAAATAAAATTAGTTCCTAAATCTACACAGGCCTGAATATTAAATTCTAATTCTGGCTTATTAATTATTGCTTGAACTAAGTTTTCGTCATTAGTAATAATAATAGTATTTTTTTTACTTGATTGAGAATATAAAATTTTACTGGCCAGTGTTCTCCACAAATAAAACAAAAGTCCAAAGACAACGATATTAATTACTAAAATGGTTTTAGGAGTGATTAGGTTTTGAGGAATAATATAAAAGTATAAAATACTGATAAAAAAATTAATGATAGAAAAATTAGATATCGCTAACAAAAGTTGATATTTTTTAAGAGAGGGCTTATTGGTTTCATAAAAACGAAAACTAAACACACTTAGCATCCAAAAAATAAATACTATACTAAAATAAGGCAAATGGCGAATAAATAATTCCCAGTTAAATTTATCATAAAATCTAATTACTAAACTTAAAAATAAAGCCAAATAAAGACAGATTATATCGCCCAAAAGTAAAATAATTTTTTTAAATTTTAATTTAAAGTTAGTGCTCATAAAAAATACAAATGTTTATGCTTGTAAATAATAAAATAAAATTACCATAAAATTGACTAAAAATCAAGTTAAGAAGTTGACTTTTAATCATTTTTGTTTAATAATTTTGTATATAAATAAAAATATCAAAAATATATGAAAAATTCTATTATAATTTTTACAATTTTAATCATGGCTTTAATTCCTATTTTTAATGTTCAAGCTGAAATTGCCATAGAAGAAACAAAAATTTACGATATTATTAATGGCAATGCCAAATTAAGCTGGAAAACCTCAACTCCTGCTAAAGGAACCATATATTACGGTGATAATAGTAATAATTTAAATAGGACCATGGGCCATTCTACTTATAGCAAAGAACATATTACTTATTTAACTGGTCTGGAAAAGAGTAAAAAATATTATTACAAAATTAAGGCCTGGGATGAGTTAGGAACAAGCATAGAAACTGCTATATATGATTTTAATACTAATGATATGCAAGACACCATTGCTCCTAAAATCTTAGAAGAAAGCTTTATCCAGGCCATTGATGATGCTGCGGTGATTAGCTGGACTACCGATGAAGAAACTCGGGCTACGGTTTATTTTAGTTCTAATCCCAATAATTTGAATCGAGAGGCCGGTTATGGTGGCTATGACAAAAAGCACACTTTATTTATTTATAATTTAGAATCTTCGGTTTGTTATACAATGAAAATAATGGCTGAAGATCGGGATAGAAATAAGGCCTATACTAACCCTTTTCAATTTTGTACTCCACAATATCAAGCCGATGAAGAATTAAGCATATCTCAAATTAGTATTAATGAATTAGGAATACGTAGTACAAATATTTCTTGGTATACTGATTTAGCGGCTAAAAGCAAAATATATTATGGCCCCAATTTAGATCATTATGAAAAAGAAATAGAAGTTAATAAACAACAAAAAAATCATCACAATTTTGAATTAACTGATTTAAGGCCCTATACTACTTATTATTATAAAATTAGGGCCTATGATAGTTTCCATGGCAAATGGGACGAGACCCCTAAATTAAGCTTTAAAACTAAGGCCCTAGAAAACCAAAAAAAAATTGGGTCTTTAATTAAGGGTTCTGAACCAAAAGTTTATGTAGCTAAAGATAATAGTCAAATTTCTTGGATTGAAAATGAAGAAGTATTTACTGGCTATGGTTATCAATGGAATTGGATAGAAGAAGTCGGCGATGATGATTTGGCTCAGTATGAAGAAGTAGATAGTATTTCTGAAGTGGGCTGTCATCCTGATGGTACTTTAATTAAATATCCAGACAATAATGCGGTTTATATGATCGGGAATTGTAAAAAAAGACCATTTTTTACAGCCGAGGCCTTTGAAAAAAGGGGCTATTCTTGGGATAGGATTATTACTTTACCTTTAGATAAAGGATATGGTCAGGGAGAAAATATATATTAATCAGTTTAAGGTTAAAAGGTTAAGGGTAAAAGTAGATTATATGAAATAAAAAATCTCTTCTCGATGAAGGGATTTTTTCTTGACTTTTAATAAATTTTGTGATATATTCTAATATCAAATTAAAAAATAATTTGAAAAAATAAAATCCTGAGGAGGATATATAATGAAAATTAAAACATTTTTTGTTTTAACCATCGTTTTCGTCGCCTTAATTGCTTGTTCAGAGCAAAAAATCAAGCAGTATGATGATGGTGTTTTTTTCGGACAGATAAAATCTGATCCATCTAGTTTTGTTGATTATTATATTAATAAAGCCGAATATCAAAAGGACGAGGAACTAAAAAAATACTCGTCTCAAATTGAAAAAATTAGAAAAATTATTAAGCAGGTCGGATTGGACCAGGAAGTTCCTTTGGTTCCGTTATTTTTATTAATCCAAAGTGGGGCTGGTATGGTAATGTTCCGCTGGAAATGTATAAATGGAAGTCAATATAATACTCAGTTACCGATTCAAAATATTGAATATAATATTACCGAACAAGAAGCATCTGTAAAATTTATTTTTAAAACAGAAAGTTTCTATGCTAAAAATTATAAAAATGATTTTTATTCATTTTTAAGAAACCCCGGCCTTCTTGTCTTGCCAGAAAACGTCTTTCTCGCTACCATATCTATCTCTGAAGAAGATATGGAAAAATATTTGAGTTTCAGATAGTTTTTCTATAGTAAATTTTGAAAGGGTTCTCGCAAGGAGCCCTTTTTTATTTTAATAAAAAAACTTTTTTTTCAAGAAATAATTTTAATAATAAAACAATTAAACAATTACTCAATTGAACTATTAACAATTAATTTGGTACCACTTAGGGGAATCGAACCCCTGTTTCCAGGCCTGCCTCGCACCAAAAAAATAAAATATATTGGTACCACTTAGGGGAATCGAACCCCTGTTTCCAGGATGAGAACCTGGCGTCCTAACCACTAGACGAAAGCGGCTTAAATAATTATCAATTTCTATTAAATTTGAAATGGTTGATTTACAACCCTAAACTGATAATTGGTAATTGAATAATTGTAAATTCAATTTAAATTGAAAATTGGTAATTGTAAATTGATCCTGTATATTCTAATACTTTTTAAATATTTTTTCAACCCCGTTATTCAACGGGGCAAGTATCTTTACTTGTTGTATTTATTAAATATTTTTTTGATGTTTTCAATAGTTTCTACTTTAACCAATTTTTTGCGCATTTCTTTGGCTTGGGGCTGGCCCTTGGTATAAAAAAGCAAATATTTACGCATCTCTATAATTCCGTGCTTGCCCTTATTTTGATAATTTAATTTAGCATGTTCCAGAGCGATTTTTTTAATTTGTAACCAGGTTTTCTCTTGATATTTTTTGTTTTCTAAATAATCTTTAATTTGAGTAAATAACCAGGGTTGACCATAAAGTCCGCGCGCCAGTCCCAAACCATCGGCCCTAGTTAATTCTAAGGTTTTTTGAGCTATTTCTGGATTAGTAATATTGCCATTAGCCAAAACAATGCCTTTAAAATTTTCTTTTACTTTTTTAACCATTTGATAATCAATTTCTCCTTTAAAGCCCTGTTCATAAGAACGACCATGAATCATTATCGTGCTAATTGGCAAATCCTTTATTTTTTTAATTAAATCTAACGCAGTAATCTTTTTATTTCCCTGTTTACCTGTTTTCCTATCTACCTGATTAATACTAGTTCTAATTTTTATAGAAACTGGCAGAAAAGTATTATCACAAACATTTTTAATAATCTGATAACATAAATCTAAGTCACGCATTAAAGTTACGCCTCCGCCATGTCCAACTACTTTTTTAGCTGGACAACCAAAATTAATATCAATACCGTCAAATCCAGCTTGAGTAACAATTTGCGTGGCTTGAATAAACATTTCTGGATTTTTGCCAAATAATTGTACCACGATTGGCTTTTCTGCTTGAGAAAATTTTAAAAGCTCTAAGGTTTTTTTAGATTTATAATGTAGGCCATCAGCTGAAATCATCTCGGTATAAACTACATCAGCGCCGTATTTTTTACATAATTGCCGAAAAGAGGAATCAGTAATTCCGGCCATGGGAGCTGAGGCGAAAATCGGCTTTCGCAATGAAAGCCAAAATTTTTTCTTTTTGTTATTTAAAACGGTCATTATTTTTTTCTTAAGGTATGGTTATTATCACTATTATCTTCAATATCCCAACCTAATTTATTAATTTCATCTCTTAGCTTATCAGATTCGGCCCAATTTTTTTCTTGACGAGCTTTTTGTCTTTGTTCGGCCAGGATTTTAACATTATTTGGAATATTAATTTTTTCTTTTTTAATATTCTTTAAATTTAGTCCAAGAATTTGATCAAATTCTAAAATAGTAGCTCTTTTATCTTCAGTTTTTAAATTTGATTTTAAAACCTTGGAAATTAAGGCCAAAATCTGTGGTGCGTTTAAATCATCATTAATAGCTTGTTGAAATTCTTTTTTAAATTCTAAATCTAGTTTTCCAAATTTTTTCCCTAAACCCAAAATATCATTATACAAATTTTTTAAAGCATTTGCTGCTGATTGCAATGCTTCCCAAGAAAAATTTAATGGCTTGCGGTAATGTGTTCCTAAACAAAAATAACGATAAGCCAAAGGGTTAATCTTTTTAGCCACAGCATCTGCTAAAGTTATAAAAGTGCCAGCAGATTTGGCCATTTTACTATCGTTAATAACTAAAAATTCACCGTGCATCCAAAAATTAATTGATTCTTTAAGCTTGCTGGCACAATTGTTTTGGGCCCGTTCATTGGTATGATGAACCGGAATATGGTCAATGCCTCCACAATGTATATCAAAATGTTGACCCAAGCATTTCATAGACATGGCCGAACATTCAGCGTGCCAGCCCGGAAAGCCCATTTTACCAAAAGCCCTCCATTCCATAATTCGTTTTTCGTTAGGTTGAGAAAATTTCCATAAAGCAAAGTCATGAATATCTTTTTTTTCACCTAAATCAATTCTTTTACCAGCTTGGAGCTCTTGTTTATCTAAAAGAGCCAATTCTCCATATTTGGAATACTTAGTAGTATCAAAATATATTCCATCAGAAGTTTCATAAGTATAATCATTGTCAATTAAAGTTTGAACTAATTTAATTTGTTCTTTAATGTGTTTGGTGGCTTTAGTATATTTATCTGGCTCTTGAATATTTAATTTTTTCAAATCATTTTTAAAGGCCTCAGTATATTTTTTTGCCAGTTTTAACATTGATTTCTTGGTAGGCGCTAAATTTTCTCGGCGCAAGGCCTTGCTCATTTTATCCTCACCTTCATCAGCATCAGAAACTAAATGTCCAATATCAGTAATATTCATAATATGCTTAACTTTATATCCATTATATTCTAAAGTTCTTTTCAAAATATCTTCAAAAATATAGGTACGCATATTACCAATATGTTGATAATCATAAACTGTCGGTCCACAACAATATAGACCCACTTGTGGTGGGTTGATAGGCTGAAATTCTTCTTTTTGACGCGTTAAAGTATTGTATAAATACATAAAATATAAATTATCAATTACCAATTCTCAATTTAAATTTAACCCCTGCACCTTTTTATTAAAATTTAACAATTTTATTTTACTATTATATAATTTTTATAATATAATTATCTGATTTAAAATTTATAAAAAAGGTGATGGGGTTAATTTTCAATAATCAATTACCAATGTCTTACTAAGGAGAAATTTAGTTGTGAAATAGATCTTTTTAGTTTCAGACTTTAAGTATTCTAAAAATCATTAATTGAGAGATATTGTGAATTTAGTTATTGATATAATTAAATGAAAATTTCAAATTGATAATTGTAAATTGATCCTAGTCCATCCACTTTTTCTTTTTAAAATAAATTAGGAAAGAAACCATACAAGTTATCATTATTCCAACAGAAAACCAAAATCCCCAGGGTTGTTTCTGAAAAGGAATAAAATAATTCATGCCAAAAATAGAAGCCAAAAGAGTGGCCGGCAACAAAACTACTGAAATTACAGTTAAAACCTTCATGACTTGGTTTAATTTAAAAGAAATTAATGATTCATTGGTCTTGTGTAGGGCCTCTATATTCTCCATTAAATTATCCAGGGTTTCCCAAATTTCTTTGGCCTGGTCTAAAATATTAGAAAAATAAACACTTAATTCATTTTTCATAAATTCTTTATGGCTCATTTTTCCTAATTTTTTAATTACATTTTTATGGGACTGAACACTTTTACGATAATTAACAATATTTCTTTTAGTAATTAAAATTTCCCGGACCATTTTTTTCTCCTTATTGTTGAATATCTGTTCCTCAATATCTTTTAAGTCCCGACCAATATGATTTAAAATTGGAAAACAATATTTTTGTAAGTCATTTAAAATTTCATAAAGCAAAAAAGTAATATCATCTTCTAAATATATTCTTCTTTCCCTAGTATTAATTTGACATTTTTCAAATATCTCATTTAAAGGCGTTAAATTTCCCTGAGAAAGAGTAATTAAATAATCCGGACCAACAAAAATATCTAATTCTGATAAAGATATCTGGCGAGTTTTTCGATTATAAACCGGAAAATTAAGGATAACAAATAAATAATTATCATATTCATCTAATTTTGACCTAAGGGTAGGACCTGAACAATCATCTAGGTCTAAAGGATGAAATTTATAATTATTCCTTAAATATTCAATAGAACCAGCATTGGGCCTGGAAATATTAATCCAGGTAAAATTTTTAGCTTTTACTTTTTGTATTAAACCCATTTGAATAATTGTTAATTGTTAATACTATAATAGGATAATTGTTTTTTTCTATTAATCAATTAAACTATTAATCAATTAACCTATTAATTTTATTATATCATCCAATTTCAAAATATGCTATAATAAATTAGTTAAAAATTTATAAAGCATAAAGTCAAATAGCTAATTACTATGCCTGAGAGAAAAAATAAAAATTTAGAAAATCTGGCTCAAGAACAAGAACCTAAGATTCAAATTTTAGACAAGGGTTTTAAAAAAATTCCTCAAACCAAGGAACAATTGAAAAATTTGGAAGGGACCACAGAGGGTCAAATTAGTTTAGAAAAACAAGAAATCAGTCCAATTACTCAAACTCAGCCCCAGACAAAAAAATCTAAGGAAGATTTTCAAGCTCAACCCGAATACCAAGCCCTTAAAGAAGAAGTAGAAGATATTTTAGAAACAGGTTTAGAAAATTTGTATTTGGATATGTCTAAAGAAAAACAAGTGGAATTTAGAGCCAAGGGTGAAGAAACCGCTAATAAAATATCTCGACTTTTAATGCAAGCAAAAATCCAGGTCAAAAAAATTATTTATGCCATTATTGATTGGTTAAAAATAATTCCAGGAATAAATAAATTTTTTATTAAACAAACAGCTAAAATAAAAACTGATCAGATTCTAAAATTAAAACCAAAACAAAATAAAAAATAATTTATGTTTTTAGAAATAGGAAATTATTCTATCTCTGCAGAAATTTTAATATCATTACTAATAATATTTTTCGTATTATTTTTTTTGGTTTTGTTCTGGTTATTTAAATCAGCACACTCAAAAAAAATAAATTCTTCCTTTTCTTTAAAACTTTTAAAAATTAGGGTGCCAAAATTTAAATCAGAAAAAGAAGCTGAAGCAGATAACAAACAACAGGACTTACAAGAAGATATTTCTGTAGCTGAAAATCTATATAGTACTTTGGGTGGTCTAAGGGCTCAAAGAGGGCTTAAGGCCTTATTGGGCACTCGAGATGATCATTTTTCTTTTGAAATTGTTTTACAAAATGGTTTAATTTATTTTTATATTGGTGTTCCTCAAAAACAAATTAATTTTTTCAAAGAAAGAATTCATTCTATTTATCCAGACGCAGAAATAGAATCAGTTGAAGATTATAATATTTTTACAGCCCAAGGAAAAGTTATTGGGGCTTCTTTAAGATTTAAAAAAGATTTTATTTATCCAATTAAGACCTATAAAAAATTAGAAATTGATCCTTTAAACTCATTATTAAATTCTCTGACTAAATTAGAAAAAGAGGATTCAGCCGCTATTCAAATTATTGCTCGCAGTGCTCATAAAAGATGGCATACGATGAGCAGTATTTTTACTAAAAATATAGCCAAGGGTAAAAAAATTAGACAAGCCCGTAATTTATCTGGTTTGGGTGGACTTTGGGGAACTTTATTTTCTTTTATTGGCTCTGGCTCAGGTTTTATAAAAACCAAAAAGGAAGATAAACTAGGCGGGGAAGACAAAGAACAATTTTCTCAAATGGAGCAAGAAATGATGAAAAATATTGAGGAAAAAAATTCCAAAGCCGGTTTAGATGTTAATATTCGTGTGGTAGTTAATGCCCAAAATCAAGGTCTAACCGAAACTTATTTGCAAAATATTACTAATACTTTTAGTCAATATAATTTATATCAATATGGCAATGCTTTTAAAATTAAAACTAATAATAATAATTTAATTAATGATTTTATATATCGCAATTTTAATTCTGCCGATAGAATATTATTAAATACCGAAGAGTTAACCAGCATATTTCATTTACCCCTTTCTTCTAATACTATTCCGAAGATAGTTTGGCTAGAAGCCCGTACTGCTCCGGCCCCAGAAAATATTCCTACTCAAGGATTGATTTTGGGCAAAAATGTTTATCGGGATTCAGAAACTTTGATTAAAATTAAGCCACGCGACAGAAGTCGACATATGTATATTATTGGTAAATCCGGCACAGGTAAATCATATTTTCAAATTAATATGGCTATCCAAGATATTCAAAATGGGGAAGGGGTTTGTGTTTTAGATCCGCATGGCGACTTAATAGAAGATATTTTAAAATATATTCCCAAAGAAAGGGCTGAAGATGTAATATTATTTGACCCTTCAGATATTGAAAGGCCATTGGGTATTAATATGTTAGAATTTGATACCCAAGACCAAAAAACTTTTGTTATTAATGAAATGATTAAAATCTTTGATAAATTATATGATTTAAAAGCTACGGGCGGTCCAATGTTTGAACAATATATGCGCAATGCCATGCTCTTAATTATGGAAGACCCTGAATCTGGCTCTACGCTTTTAGAAATTCCTAAAGTTTTAGCAGATGAGGATTTTAGAAAATATAAGCTTTCTAAATGTCAAGATTATCTAGTAAAAGATTTTTGGCAAAAACAAGCCGAAAAGGCTGGAGGAGAGGCCTCTTTAGCCAATATGGTGCCTTATATTACCAGCAAATTGACCCCTTTTATTTCTAATGATATTATGCGTCCCATTATTGCCCAACAAAAAAGCTCTTTTAATTTTAGAGAAGTTATGGACCAAAAAAAGATATTATTAATTAATTTATCTAAAGGTAAAATAGGAGAATTAAATAGTAGCTTAATTGGTATGGTTTTTGTAGGGAAAATACTCATGGCTGCCCTTTCTCGTACTAATTTGCCAATAGAGCAAAGAACTGATTTTTATTTATATATTGATGAATTTCAAAATTTTATTACTGATTCTATATCTATCATTCTATCTGAAGCGCGTAAATATAAATTAAATTTGATTATTGCTCATCAATACATTACCCAATTAGTAAGAAATAATGATGAAACCATTAAAGATGCTGTTTTTGGAAATGTGGGTACTTTTGTTTCTTTTGGTATTGGTGTTAAGGATGCGGAAATAATTGCCAAACAATTTGCTCCGGTTTTTAGCGAATATGATTTAGTTAATGTTCCGGCTTTTAACGCTTATGTTAAATTATTAATAGATAATTATAATCCACCTGCTTTTAGTATGAAAATTTTAACTAGGGATAAAACAGATTCTGATTATGTTCAAAATATTAAAAAATTATCTCGATTAAAATATGGCCGAGATAAAAATATTATTGAGCAAGAAATTAAAACTCGTATGCAATTAGCTGAAAATGTTTTAGAAAATAAAAATCCTATTTTCTAATTTTTAAAAATATAGTATAATAATAGTAAATTTATCCCCACACCTACTTTGGGGAAAAAATAAATAATAAAAAATTTCCATATCTATTTCAAATTAGGTGTGGGGATAAAAAACGCAAAACTAAAAACTAAAAATAAAATTTAAAATAAAAACACAAAGTGTAAAAATAAAAATAAAAGCTAAAAACTGAAAGCTGACGGCTGACAGCTAAGAGCTAAAAAATAAAAATGACAAATAAAATCGATGAACTTAAAGAGGCCATCGCTAAAATAGAATTGGAGTTAAACAAAACCAAAGCCCTTTTTCAGGAATTAGGGGGCGGTGTAGAAACTTCGCCGGCTATGGATGCGAAAGCCAGAGATTTAGGTTCAGAAACAATTAATGGTCAAGATAAAGTAATTGAAGGAGTTTTTGATGGTCAACAAATGATTGGTCCTGATGGAAAACGCTATTCTATTCCAGCTAATTATTGCTCTAAATCAAAATTGGTAGAAGGTGACATTTTAAAACTCATTATTAAGCCCGATGGCAGTTTTGTTTATAAACAAATTGGCCCCATAGAAAGAAAAAGAATTAAAGGCATTTTAGTAAAAGAACTAGTTAGCGGTGACTTTAAAATAAAAATTGATAACCAAGAATATAAAGTTTTAAAAGCCAGTGTAACTTATTTTAAAGGTCAAGAAAACGACCAAGTAATAGGTTTGGTGCCTCAAGATGGCGAAGCTATTTGGGCTGCAGTGGAAAATATAATTAGAATGCACGCTGCTCAACCAGAGCAAGACGAAGAAAACGAAGCAGGTTTTACAGAAGATAATAATTTAGTTGATAATTTAAACAATTTAGATATCTGAAATTAATTTTTTTTATTTTTAATGTAGTATGGGGTTTAAATAAAACTCCATTTTAATTTGAAATTAATTTTTTTATTTTTAATGTAGTATGGGGTTTAAATAAAACTCCATTTTAATGGTTCCCCCATCAAACAATGTGGTACTTAATACAATAAAATGATAATTATTACAGTAGTTTTTTTATAGTGTCTGTATTTTATTTGTATTTTAGGCGCCCTTACAACAATTTAGATACAATTCGAATAAAGACGA
>CAZAOE010000005.1:0-62067 GCA_964486685.1 uncultured Gammaproteobacteria bacterium | reverse complement strand
AAATTAATGATTTTGGTAAATTTAGAGTGTTACCTATGTATCTCATCTTCTTCATCCCCCCACCTTTAAAGTTTTTTAATAAGAACAGAGCAAATTAATTTTTGAAAAGGTGAGGGATAGATTGCTTCTTATTTCAACTTAAGATAATATATAGTAGAAAGGTAAAAGTATAAAGAATAAAGTACTTTAACCTTTTTCCGCCAGAGGCGTTGTGTCCGCCCCTGGAGGAGGTCCGCCCCTGGTGGAAACTTTATACTTTATACTAAGCCCATGATTGCTTATTTAAAAGGAAAAATTATTAATAAGACCGAAAAGTATGTTATTTTAGTGGTCAAAGATGTTGGCTATGAGATTTTTTTACCAGAAAAGATTTTGTTTAAAGCTAAGTTAGATGAAGAGGTCAGTTTTTACATTTATCACCAACAAAGAGAAGACGCTCAAGAATTATATGGCTTTACAGATTTGGCTGGTCGGGAATTTTTTAAATTATTGATTTCTGTTTCGGGAGTGGGCCCTAAATCGGCCTTAAATGTAATGTCAATTGCTGACGTCTCAAATTTAAAAGAGGCGATTATAAGTGGGAATGCAGAAATGTTTCAAAAGGTTTCTGGAATTGGTAAAAAGACCGCGGAGAGAATTATTGTAGAGCTGAAGAGTAAGTTTGGGGCATTAGCTAATCAAGAAGAAGTAGGGGCAAGTAGCCAATTAGATGAGATTTTTTCGGCTTTAAGCGTTTTAGGTTTTTCAGATGATGAAATTAGAAATGTTTATAATAAAATTCCTAAAGATTTAGAAAATGTGTCTGATAAAATTAAAGCAGCCCTAAAGTTATTAAAAAAATGATTAAAGAATTAAATAATCAAGAGTTAGATAATTTTATAAGTGGGCAAAAATATTCGCAATTTTTGCAGAGTTCTGCTTGGAATAAATTTCAGAAAGACATGGGTAATAAAATTTGGCAAATTGGTTATATAGAAAAAGATGAAATTTTAGCTATAGCTTCCATTACCCAAAAAAAATTGTTTTTAAATTATAGTTATTTGTATTTAGCCCGGGGACCAATTATTGCTGATCAAGTTCAGGATAAAAATAAATATTTAAAATTAATTTTAAAGGCCATTCGCGACCTAAGCATTGAAACCAAAGAAATGGGTGAAGTATTTTTTCGTTTTGAACCTATTTTTAATTTTGATTTAGAAAATATTAAGCAAGTTAAAGATTTTCAGCCCAGCCGAACTTTATTATTAGATTTAACTAAGTTAGAAAAAGAATTATCAGCCCAACTGCATCAGAAAACTCGTTATAATATTAAATTAGCCCAAAAAAAGGGAGTAAAAATAGAGTTAATTCAAGACAAAGAATTGGCTAGAGATATTTTTTTCAGCTTAATTTCCAAAACGTCAGCACGCAATGATTTTACGGCTCATCATAAAAAATATTATGCCCAAATGTTGGCTTTAGAAAATTTTAATTTATGGATTGCCAAACACGAGCAAGATGTTTTAGCGGCCAATATTGTGGTTAGTTTTGGCGATACCGTAACCTATTTACATGGTGCTTCGGCTAATCAGAAGAGAAATTTAATGGCTCCTCATTTATTACAGTGGGAGCAAATTGAATGGGCCAAGTCCCAGGGCTATCAACTTTATGATTTTTGGGGAATTTCCCCGGTGGATCAGCCAAAACATAAGTGGGCTGGTTTTACTCGTTTTAAAAAGGGTTTTGGAGGTGAGGAAAAAAAATTACCCGGAACATTTGATTTAGTTTATAATCAGAAGATATATAGCTTGTATAAGGTTTTAAAAAAGTTTATTTAGTTGGTAAACTTCTTTATGTTAAAAAAACTATTAAAAAAAATTATTCCGCAGTTTATTTTAAGTTTCTACCACAAAGTATTATCTTTATTGGGTGCTTTTTTATATGGTTACCCCTCTCGAAAGTTAAAGGTAATTGGAGTGACCGGCACCAATGGTAAGTCCACGGTAGTAAATTTGATTTCTTTTTTGTTAGAAAAGGGTGGTTATAGGGTTGGCTATACTTCAACAGTTGGTTTTAAAATTAATGAACAAGAATGGTTGAATAATAAAAAAATGACCATGTTGGGCCGTTTAGCTTTACAAAAAATACTAAAGCGTATGGTCAAGGAGAAATGTGATTATGCTATCATTGAAACTTCTTCTGAAGGAATTAAACAATACCGGCATTTAGGAATTGATTATGATCTAGCGGTTTTTACAAATTTAACTCCTGAGCACTTAGAATCTCATGGTGGATTTGAAAACTATAAGCAGGCCAAATTAGAATTATTTAAAAATTTATCTAAGTGCAAGAAAAAAGTAGGAGCAGAAAAGGTTATTATTGCTAATAAAGACGATGAATATTTTACAGAATTTTTTAATAATCAAGCAAACCAGAAATTTAGTTTTTCAATAAATAATGATAGCGATTTTCAGGCCCAGGACATTAGAGTGGAAGATTTTAGTACTAAGTTTAAAGTCCAGGACATTGATTTTATAATAAATATATTAGGCGAATTTAATGTTTACAATATTTTAACTGCTTTGGCGGTTTGTTCTACCCAGGGTTTAAGTTTAAAAAAAATGAGTGAATATTTACAGGATTTTGAAGGCACCCCAGGCAGAATGGAATTTATTCAAAATAAAAAAGGAATTAGAATTTTAGTAGATTATGCTCCGGAAATTGAGAGCTTAAAACAACTTTATAAAACCTTAGATTTATTTCATTATAATAGATTAATTCATGTGCTTGGTTCTTGTGGAGGTGGGAGAGATAAATCTCGCCAACCAATTTTAGGACAAATGGCTGGCCAAAAAGCTGATATAGTAATTGTTACCAATGAAGATCCTTATGATGATGACCCAATGGAGATTATAAATAATGTAGCTCAAGGGGCAATTGAAAAGGGAAAAATATTAGATAAAGATTTGTTTAAAATGGAGAATAGACGAGAAGCTATCAAAAAGGCCCTAAAATTAGCTCGAGCCGATGATTTAGTGCTCTTAACCGGTAAAGGAGCAGAACAGTATATTTGTGTTGCTGGCGGCAGAAAGATTGCTTGGGATGAAAGAGTAGTGATTAAGGAGTTATTAAAAGAGATAAAATAGTATGGAAAAAATATTATTATCAGGCCCAGCAATTATTCAAGATGAAAAATTATTATTACTTTATAAAATCAAAGATCAACATTATGAATTTCCCGGTGGTCACGTTGAAGAAGGGGAAAGTTTAATAGAAGCAGCTATTCGGGAAGCTCGAGAAGAAATTGCGTGTGAAGTAAAATTGATAAAATATCTAACTAATATAGAATTTGAAAAAGATGGTCAAAATTTTATCGCCCATATTTTTTTAGCAGAGATAGTAAAAGGAGAACCGCGGGCTAATGAGCCAGAACACAGTAAGGTTATTTGGTTACCGATAAAAGATTATAAAAATTATTCTTTAGCATCAAATGTTATTGAATTTTGTCGAAGATATTTGAATAATAAATTAGAATGAAAAAAGATTTTAAAATATATTTGTTTTTGTTGGTCCTAATTATTTTAGGCTTTGTTTTTTATAATAATCGAGTAATGATTAAAGAATATTTTTCAGAGCCAGAAAAAATAGAATTACCAGAAGAGATCAAGTTTGAAGATGTTGTTGAGAAACAGAAGAACCCAGAAACAGAAGAACAGGAAATAAAAACCAAAGAGGTCGCAGAAGATAAATTAGAAATTTTAGAAATAAATTTAGCCGTACCTTTTACGATTCAATCGCCAGATCAAAAATGGGAGGAACCTTATAAAGAAGGTTGTGAAGAGGCCTCAATTTTAATGGTGCAGGCATTTTTAAATGATCAAGCGATTAGTATTGCCTCGGCTTTAGAAGATATTGGGGATATGGTGGATTGGCAATTAGAGAATTATGGCGGGCATTTTGATTTGTCAGCCAGCACTACTGTTCAGATGGCTAAGGAATTTTTAAATCTCAATGCAGAGCTTATCCATTTAGAATCTATTAAAGAGATTAAAGAAATAATTAAAACTGGTTATCCTTTAATTTTACCTTGTGCGGGTCGTGAATTAGGTAATCCTAATTTTAAACAACCTGGTCCTTTGTACCACATGTTAATTGTAAAGGGCTTTACTAAGGATGGTTTAATAATTACTAATGACCCGGGAACGCGTAAAGGTGAAAATTATGTTTATAGTCCAGATATTTTATGGCAGGCCATTGCAGATTGGGATTATGATTTTCAAAGCCCTAATCAAAATAAAAAGCTAGGGATTATATTAAAATAGTATAAATTTTTAATAACAAAAAACAAGCCCCTCGTGAGGCCTGTTTTTATATTATCTTAAGATAATTATCTTTTGCCCTTAATGGCGTCTTTAAAAGATTTACCAGCTTTAAATTTAGGTACTGTAGTTGCAGCAATTTGGATTTTAGCACCAGTTTGTGGATTAACACCAGCTCTGGCTTTCATTTTTCTGGCTTCAAATGTTCCAAAACCAGTTAAAGTAACCTTCTCATCTGATTGTAGGGTGCTGATTATAACTGCTTCTAATGCATTAACTGCATTTTCAGCATCTTTCTTAGTTAAGTCGCTTTTGGCAGCAATGGCATCAATGAGTTCCATTTTGTTCATAATTTTTGATCCTTTCTTCCGAGCTTAAGCCCGAAAATTTATTTATTTTAGTTTAAATTGTAATTTCTTTTTGTATTACCTTTATTTTACTACTTTTTTTATTAATTTCAAGTAAAACACCATTAATTATTGCTTTTCCAGTTTTAGGAATATCAAAAATGATTTTAGAATCATTAAGAAATTTATCTATAATGATATCTTTTCTAATACCAATTACAGATTCTTTAGCCCCAACCATGCCCAGGTCTGTTATATAAGCCGTACCTTTGGGTAGAGTTCTGGCATCATTAGTTTGAACATGGGTATGGGTGCCTAATAAGGCATTTATTCTTCCATCTACATAATGACCCAGGGCAACTTTTTCACTAGTGGCTTCAGCATGAAAATCCAAAATTATATAGTCGGGCTGATATTTTTGAAATTCTTTATATAATTTATCAAAAGTTTTAAAAGGGCATTTAATATTTTTTTCGTCTATAAAAGTTTTACCCAATAAGTTTAGCATGATTAGGGTTTTTTTGCCAATTTTAAGCACTTTATAACCATAATTTTTTAAAGTCCTGGGGTCATTGGCTGGAGCGATAATATTAAATTTTCCAGATGTAAATATTTGGTCGGTATTATTTTTAGAATAAACATGATTTCCAGAACTGAAAAAATCAACCCCAGCTTCTTTCATCTGCTCTAGAGTTTTTTCAGTTATGCCTTTTCCGTGAGCAAGATTTTCAGCATTAATAGCAATTAGATTGGGTTTGTATTCTTTTTTTAGAACAGGCAAAATTTTAGTAATGGCTTTTCGTCCAATACTGCCCATAACATCACCTAAGAATAAAATTTTAAGCATAGAATTAAGTTTTGAATTTTTAATTTTTAATTTCGATTAAATTATGAATTTTAAATTTTAGAATTATGAATTAATTTGAAATTAAATAATTAGAAATTTACCCCATCACCTTTTTTACAAAATATTATCAAAGAATTATTTCAAAAAAATTATATAATAAAATTAAGATATCAAATTTTTAAAGTAAAGGGTGATGGGGTTTAATCAAAATTCGTAATTCATCATTCTAAATTCTATCTAGCGTATTCAGTAATTCTAGTTTCCCTAATTACATTTACTTTTATTTCTCCGGGATATTTTAATTCTTCTTCTATTTTATCAGCTATTTCTTTGGCTAATTTTATAGCTTTTAAGTCATCAATTTCTTCTGGTCTTACAAAAATACGAACTTCTCTCCCAGCTTGGATAGCATAAGATTTTTCTACTCCAGCAAAAGAATTGGTAATTTTTTCTAATTCATCTAATCTTTGTAAGAAGTTTTCATAAGTATCTTTTCTGGCTCCGGGTCTGGCTCCAGATATAGCATCAGCTACTTTAACAATTACAGCCTCTAAAGTGGGTAGTTTATCATCGTGATGAGTTTTGGCACAAAGAGCAATCTCTTCACTCATTTCAAATTTTTTTAAAATATCATAACCAATTTCTGGATGAGTTCCTTTAATTTCATGGTCTATGGCTTTACCAATATCGTGGAATAAGCCACCTTTTTTAGCCACAGCAACATCTGCCCCTAATTCTTCTGCCAATAAACCAGATAAGAGGGCCACTTCTAAAGAATGTTTAAGTTGGTTTTGTCCATAAGAAGTACGATATTTTAGCCGACCTAATAATTGAGTTAATTTAGAATCAACGGCTGGAATTCCTACTTCATAGATGGCTTCTTCGCCAGCTTTTTTAATATCCAGAGCTAATTCTTTTTTTGATTCTTCTATTGTTTCTTCAATCCTTCCAGGATGAATACGGCCATCTAAAATTAATTTATCTAAAGCTCTTTTAGCTAAATGTCTGCGGATAGGACTAAATCCAGAGATAACAATAACATCTGGAGTATCGTCAATAATTATTTCTACTCCAGTTAGTTTTTCTATGGTTCTAATATTTCTTCCTTCTCGGCCAATGATTCTTCCCTTCATTTCATCAGAAGGTATTTGGACAGTAGTGGTAGTATTTTCGGCGGCATGAGAAATGTCACATCTTTGAATGACCACTGACAAAAGATCGCGGGCTCTTTTTTCTAATTCTTCGTTTGATTCTTGTTCTAATTTTTTGATGCGCGCTACTAATTCATCTTTAATATTGTTTTCAGTTTTTTCTAGAAGCAATTCCTTGGCCTCATCTTTAGACATTTTAGAGATTTTTTCTAATCTTTCCGTTTGCATTTCTTGAATTTTTTTGATTTCTTCTTTCAATTTTTCTATTCTTTCGGTTTTCTCTATCAAACCCTGTTGTTTACTTTCTAAGTTAAGAAGCTTTTTATCAAATAAGGACTCTCTCTCTTCAATTCGTTTTTGTTTATGATTAAGTTCTTGACGACGTTCTTGCCCCTCCTTTTTAGCCTCGTCAATTATATAAATCGCTTTTTCTTTGCTTTTTAATAATATATCCTGATGTTTTTCTTTAGCTTTTTCTATAATTTCCTCAGCTTTTTTTTCCGCGCTATTAGCAGAGTTGGCCCCCACTCTTTTTCTAAAAGCATAACCCAAGAAAAAACCAAGAGCTAAAACAATCAGTGATATAAAATATGTTACTGATTCTGGCATTTTTTTAACTTTCTATATATTTTTGTAGAGAATTTAGAAAAAGTCAAATTCTTTAAAAGGAGTTGGTTTTTTAGATAGTCAAAATAGAAAACTTTAGTAAGGGTTCTTTTTTGATTTCTAAAATTTTTTTATTTAAGTTAGGTAATTTAAAGATTTTAAGCATATTTATGGTAAAAATCTGAATTTGGGAATTTGCGGCAGTTTTCCACTAAATCGTAATTCTCTAGCAAAATTATTTATTAATTCTTATGTTAAACACATTAGCATATTGAAAGATTTTTTTCAAGTCCACAATTATTTAATCATTTTGTCTACTAATCCATATTTTACAGCATCAGTAGCAGTTAAATAATAATCACGATCAGAATCTCTTTCTATTTTTTTAATATCCTGTCCAGTGTGTTTGGCTAAAATTTTATTTAATTTATCTTTTATTTTTAAAATTTGTTCGGCCTTGATTTTAATATCTGCGGCTTGCCCCTCGGCCCCGCCCATTACTTGATGTAAAAGGATTTCAGAGCTGGGTAAGACAAATCTTTTTCTTTTTGCTCCAGCCGATAAAAGCACAGCAGCCATGGAAGCGGCCATGCCGACAGCAATAGTAGAAACATCACATTTAATATATTGCATGGTGTCATAAATTGCCAAACCGTCAGTAACGCTTCCTCCCGGACAATTAATATAAAGCTTAATATCCTTTTTATTATTTTCAGATTCTAAAAATAGAAGTTGGGCAATTATAGTATTAGCCACGGCTCCATTGATGGGTGAGCCCAAAAAAATTATTCTTTCTTTTAATAATCTAGAATATATATCATAAGCTCGCTCACCTTTACTGGATTTTTCGATTACAGTTGGTATTAAAAACATAGGTTTTTAGTTAGTAGTTAGTAGCTGGTAGTTAGTAGTCCCAATTATCAATTATTAAGTACTAATTATTGATTTATTTTCCAGTATCCGTTGTTAAAAACTAATTTTCCAGAGGTTTCAAAGCCGGCGGCCTTTTTATGCCCGCCCCCACCAAAGGCCTGGGCAATTTTGGCTACATCAATATCATCACGAGTGGTTCTTAAACTACCCTTTACTTTATCAGCTTCATATTGTTTTAACAATAGGCTAAATCTAATTTTAGAGGAAAGATTATTTAAATAATTGGAGATTCCTTCACTATCTTCTTGATTTAATCCTAAATCATCCAAGTCCTTTTTAAAAATACCAGTTGTTACCATAGCTAATTCTTTGTTGAAGGATATTTTTTTTAAAACTATCCCCCATAATTTTAAAATTTCTATGGTTTTATTATAGACATTTGCTTTAGTAATGTCAGAAAAATCAGCTCCAATACTTAATAATTTAGAGGCGGTATCTATGGCTTGTTTAGTTGTTGAACGATAAGCAAAATTTCCAGTATCAGTGATTATGCCTGTTAAAAGCGCTGTCGCCACAGAGGCCTCTATTTTTATATTAGCTATTCTCATTATTTGATAAATAATTTCTGCAGTTGATGAGGCCTGGGGGATTACAATATTTATATCTCCATATTGAGGATTAGTATAGTGATGGTCAATATTAACTAAACCAAATTTAAAATTAATATTTTTAATTTTTTCAACAATTTTTGTCATTTTTAAATCACCACAATCTAATAATATACCTAAATCATAATTATTTTTTAAGTTTTTAACTTGATACTCTATTTTATTAATGCCTTCAAGGTAATTAAAATTTTCTGCAGGTCTGTCTATGCAAAAAGAAGTATTATTTTTATTTAAAGATGATAAAATTTTCTGCATAGCTAAAAGAGAACCAAGAGCATCACCATCAGGAGTTCTATGGGTTACTAAAAGTATATGATTAGATTTTTTAATACAATCTAATAATTTTTCTATTTCTTTATTAAGCATTTTCTTTAATTTTTTCTAAGATCTTATTTATTTTTCTTCTTTTCATTTCTCCCTCATCAATAAAAAATTTAAGTTGAGGAGTAGTATAGAATTTTAATTTTTGTCCTAATTTCCTTTGGATAAAATTTGATGTTTTTTTAAAATATGCCAACGCTGTTCCATTTTTATTTTCAGGCAAAACAGATATAAATATTTTAGCTATTTTCAAATCAGGACTTATTTCGGTTTTAATAATAGTAACTAAACAATCTTTTGGTATTTCAATGTCTTTATTTATTATTTCTGATAATTGATGAGTTAGTTCACTGGCTACTTGTTCTGTTCTTTTGCTCATAAATACTAATGATACGAATTAAATGATACTAATCCCGCCTTAATTTTTATAAAATTATGGCGGGTAATATACTAATACTGATGATACTAATGGTTTAATACTAATATACTAATTAAATACTAATGATTAGCATATTAGTATAATTCGTATGCCATTCGTATATTGGTATCGCTATATTGGCATCGTTTTATTGTTTTTTAATTTCTTTATAGGCCTCTAAAACATCTCCTGGTTCTATAATAGTTTCTCCTTCAAATTCTATTCCACATTCTTGGCCGGTTACAACTTCTTGAACATTCTCTTTCCCGCTTTGGAGATTATTTATTTTTCCGCGAGCAATACATTCTTTGGCTCTAATTATTTTAGCAATATTTCCTTTTTCTATTTGACCTTTAATTACTTTTCCACCTAATATGGATTTGTTTTTAAGGGTTTTAAAAATTGCCAAGACCTTTAATTCTCCTGTTTGTTTACGAATAATTTTTTCAGAAGACATTTTATTTATTTTTTCTTCTACGTCTTCCAAGAGTTTATAAATTATTTGGTAATTTTTAATTTCAATGCTCTTCTCCTTGCTCAACATTTCGGCATTGGGATCTATTTGGACATGAAATCCAATTAAGAGGGCCTTGGTGGCTTCGGCATCCAAAACATCTTTATCGGTTATGCTTCCTAATCCCTTTTTGATTATTTTTATCTTTAAATCTTCCCTTATTATTTTAGCCAAAGATTCTTCTATGGCCCCTTGGGATCCGATTACATCTGTTTTCAGAATAATATTAAGAGATTTAATTTTTTCTTCTTCGTCAGATTTTTGGGAATTAGTTTTTTGTTGTTTGTTAATTGGTCTTTTAGACTTATTTTTTTTAATAGTTTTTAATTCTTGAGCAGAAATTTCGGCGCTAAAGATGTCTCCTACTGCCGGAGCATCTTTAAAACCAAGGATTCTAACAGGAGTAGAGGGCGGAGCTTCTTTGATATTTTGTCCAGCATAATTTATCATGGCTTTTACTTTCCCAAAAGTATGGCCAGCACTAAATTCGTCTTGTAATTTTAAAGTACCAGTTTGAATTAAAACTGATGCTACTGGGCCCTGATTTTTGTCAACATGAGATTCAATTATGGTTCCAATGGCCTGGCGACCCGCATCGGCCTGTAAATTTTCCAGATCAGCCATTAAATTAACCATTTCTAATAAGCCATCTATATTAATGTTTTGTTTAGCAGATATTTCTACACAAATTGTTTTTCCACCCCAATCTTCGGGAGTTAAATTTAATTCTGATAACTCTTTTTTAATTTTTTCTATATCAGCCTCGTCTTTATCTATTTTATTAATGGCAATTAAAAAAGGAAGTTTTTCTTTTTGGAGCAATTCAATTGATTCAATGGTTTGGGGTTTTAATCCTTCATCGGCAGCTATAACTATTATGCCCACGTCAGCAATCTTTGTTCCGCGAGAGCGCATGGCCTTAAAGGCCTCGTGTCCGGGAGTATCTAAAAAAGTAATAAGCTTACCACTACACTCAACTTGATAAGCTCCAATATGCTGGGTTATATTGCCAGCCTCAGTATCAATAACGTTTGTTTTTCTAATTGTATCTAATAATTTAGTTTTACCATGGTCAACGTGTCCCATGACAACTACCACTGGTGGCTTGGTTTTTAGATTTTTATTTTGGGAGAGAAGATTTTTTAATTTTTCCATTTTTTCTTCTTCAATTTCTTTTTCTTTTTTTTCAGAAGATATTTTTTTTACTTCAAATCCTAAATCTTCAGCTATAATAGTAGCCGTTTCAAAATCAATAGAAGAATTTAATGAAACCATGATTCCGTTTTTCATTAATTCGGCCATAACTTTATTAATTGGAAATTTCATTTTTTCAGCCATGTCTCGAACAATAATTTCATTGCCAATTTCTAATATTTTATCAGGACTAATTTCTTTTTTATCCTGATCTTCAATCTTGATTTCTTGTATTTCTTCATCCTCGGCTCTCATTTTCTCCTTTTTTTTATAGTTGTTATGTGCTGTAATGATTTTATCAATTAAAGAATCATCTATCTTAATTGCCTTAGCTCCAATATCAAAACCGAGCTCTGGTAATATTTCCAAGAGTTCATTTGTGGGAGTTTTTAATTTTCGGGCTAATTCGGTAACATTCATAAAATTATTTATATAATGAATTATCCATTCTATTATTTTTAAACATTTAAGTCAAGCTATTGACAGGAGGGAGAATATTTTCTATATTGCTATAATATCCTTTTTTAATTAGAAATTACCAATTTTCAATTTACATTTAATTTTCAATACTTCAATGATCAATAATCTTTTATTAAAAATTCGGATAAAATATATTGATTATTGTATATTGTTATATTGGTTATTAAATGAAAATTGTAAATTTTAAATTGGTAATTAAAATAATATGACATTAAGTACAAATCAACAAATTTATCAATTGATAAATAATAGCAAAAATATATTGCTTTTAGCCCCAGTTAATTATAATGGAGATTGCTTAACCTCTCTTTTGGCTTTTTATAATTATTTAATCAGCCAAGCTAAGGGTGATAATATTGATTTCATTCTACCGCAAAAGCCGAAAAAAATATATAGCTTTCTTCCTAATTTAGAAAAGGCTAAATTAAAATTTGATCATTTGCGAAGATTAGTTATTTCCATTGATACTAGTATGACCCAAATTAGCAATATTGATTATACTCAAACAAACACTCGTTTAAATGTATTAGTGAATTCTAGTCCCAATGAGATTTCTTTAGACCATATTAGAGCATTTTATAAAAATTCTTATGATTTGATTATAGTTTTTAATGGGACAGATTTGAAATCATTGGGGGAAATTTTTTCTGACCATCCAGATTTTTTTCATGAAACACCGATTATTAATATCAGTAATCAAGCCGGGAACGAAAGATATGGTCAAGTTAATTTTGTAGATGTAAGCGGAGGTTCTTTGTCAGAGCAGATTTTCAATTTTTTTGTCAGAAATAATTTATCTATTACTGGAAACATCGCCACTTGTCTTTTGGCGGGATTAATTTCTTCTACCAAGGGTTTTAGTAATAAAAAAGTCACCTCCAGGGCCCTAAATATAGCTAGTAGATTAATAGATTTAGGGGCTAATAGAGAAAAAGTTATTGAAAATTTATATCAAACTAAATCAATTTCTATGTTGAGATTATGGGGACAAATTTTATCAGAATTGAATTATGACGAAGAAAATAAATTGGCCTGGTCGGCCCTAAAATTTGATAGCGAAGAAGAGGATTTGGAGATAAATGATTTAATAGAAGAGCTTATTTCTAAGGCCTCGCAAGCAGAAGTTATTGTTTTGTTTAAGATTAAAAAATCCGATTTAATTCAGGTTTATGTTCATTCCAATGAAAAACATAATTCTTTTGATTTAATTCAGGAATTAAAGGATAAATTAAAAATATCTGGTGATGAAGATTTATTAAATTTTGAAATTAGTGGTTTTCCAGAAGAGGTTAAATATAAAATTTTAAACTTAATTAAGGACAATATAAAAAAGCATAAGTGAAGCTCCTTCAGCAGGAGCTGAGGGCTTCTGTCAATACAATGCAGGAGCAAAACCCCGCATCGCCCCCCCTGTCTATGCCGGAGCAAAATTCGGCCTGCCTGCCCGTCATAATTTTACTTCGTAAAATGAGGGCGGGTAGGCAGGCAGAGCGGGGCTGGTGCGGGGTAACAATTAACAAATATTATTTTTTAAGCTATACTTTTAATAGCTTTTTATAATTGAAAATTAATTTGTGGGCATGTAGCTCAGTTGGTTAGAGTGCTACGTTGACATCGTAGAGGTCCTCGGTTCAAATCCGAGCATGCCCACCATCCTTCGCGCAAGCGAAGGATGTCCTCCGTAGTTTTATATGAAGGAGGACATTGATAATATATTTTAAAATATTAATATTTAATTTGCGCTTCGGATGGCACGGCCATTTATTCAAATTATAAATTATAAATTACAAATTTTAATTGAATTTAAAATTTAAAAATTTTAAATTAATTAAAGATTAAATCATTAGAAATTTATTCGAAATTGAAAATTGAAAATTAATTTTGCGTCTATAGCTCAGCTGGTTAGAGCGCGACTCTTATAAAGTCGAGGTCCCTGGTTCAAGTCCAGGTAGACGCACCATAAGTAGTTTAAATTCCAAATTTCAAATCTCAGACTAAATTTTAAATTATTTGTTATTAGGAATTTGTTGTTTGTTATTTTTTTAAAGTATTTGCCCTTAAGGGCATTTTTTGTTGACTTATTTTAAAATTAGTATTAAATTAAGATATTGAAAAATAAAAAATATAGCCATAAACTATTCGTTTCATTCAAGTTTATGGCGCAGGAGGCGAGATGAATGCCATTAGTTTGATAAGGATAATTTTCATAGCTTTATGGAGTGCTTCAATCTCTTTGGTGGCGGGATTTTTTTTACTAATTGGCGGTAAGAAAAAAGGACCGGAACTTTATCAATCCTTTAGTCTTATTTGGAGTAGAATTATTTTAGAATTTTGTGGAATAGAAGTTGAGGTTAAGGGTTTAGAAAAGTTAAAAAATTTGCAAGGGGCAATTTTGGTTTCCAACCATATGTCTTATTTTGATACTCCGATTATTGTTTTTGTATTAAAAATAGCTTTTCGTATTGTTTTTAAAATAGAATTACTTAAAGTAGCGATTTTTGGTTGGATTTTAGGACGAAGTGGAAATATACCCGTGGACAGAAAAAATCCCGATGAAGAGACATATGAAAAAATAGAAAAAGCACTAGAACAAGGAATTAATGTTGTCATGTTTGCTGAAGGAACTAGCGGATATGATAATAAAATATCGCGTTTTAAAAGAGGTCCCTTTATTATTGCTTATGAAGTTGGAGCTGTTATTATTCCGGTTGTAATTAAGGGTAGTTATTTCATCTATAATAAGACAAATAAGAAACTAATTAACTCCGGAAAAGTTACTGTTGAGTTTTTAGATCCAATTAAAGATTTTCTGGATGAAGAAATTTTTTTTAGAAAATCCTTACCTATCAAAGAAAAGATAAGGGCAACTAAAAAAGTAAAAGAGAAAACTAGAAACACGATTGTTTCTAAATATTGGGAGGCATAAATGAAAATTGCTATTTTAGGGGAAGACATTGATGAAATCAAAATTATTCAAGGCCATTTATTGAATTTTGATGAGCTTACGATAGAAAGTGAAGTATTTTATACTTTAGATGATTTTAGAGATGTCTACCAGTATGGTACCGGGCTAAATTTGTTAATTATAATTATTGATGGTTTGGCTACAAATATAGTATTTTCGGATAAGGTATTAAATTTCTATTTAAAAAATAAAAACAGATCTTTTTGTCCAGTGTTGTTTGTAACATCGGATAATGAAATGGAATCAGAACTGAATTTAGAAAGCAGAGATGGAGATTTCGTAGCACTGTCTTCTAATATAGAATTTGATTATATTGTAGAAGTTATAGAAAGGATTTTGGATTTAAAAAAATAATTTTGAATCAAGGCAGTTTAATTACTGCCTTTTTTGTTTGACATTTTAAAATATCAATGTTATTCTATTTGGTTCTAAAATAAAAAATATAAAAAAGTTGGAGGATAGATGGAAAACAATAAAAAGATAGTAATAATCTGGGAAGAAATCAATCGACCCGAAACCTGGAAGGAATATTTTAAATTATATGGTTTTGAAGTGGAGTTATTTGAATATCTTGATGCTTTTGATTTTTTAAGCAAACCAGACCTCATTATTTATCATGTTGATGTGATTCATAATTTAGATGAAAAACATCGGTCTGGATGGAGAATAGGGTTGGAACTTTTTAAAGAACACGAGGAGAAGTTGAATTGCCCAATATTGTTTATATCAATTACTGACACTGAAGATGATTATCAAGAAGATGGTTTTCAAGAGAAACTTAAAGAAATAGATGAGGATTTTGACGATTATATCGCCAATACTCATCATCAATATATTGACGGTTTTTCAATAATCCCAAAGAAGGTCCTGGAAGTAGTAAGAGAGATGATCAGAAAAGAAGAGGAGTTGGTAGAATGAAAATTAAAATGGTGATTTTTGATCTTGATGGCACCTTACTTAATTCAACAAAGGAAGGAATGCAAAACCATCAAAAATTGGCCAGAGAATTAGGAATTAAAATTCCAACACTGGAATTATTGAAACAGGACTGGGGAAATTCTTGGTTAAAATTAGTTGATTTTTTGGCCCAAAAATGTAATTGGCCAGAAAGAGAAAAGAATGCTTTTATTGAGCGGTATTCCCAGCTTAGCAAATCGGAAATGAGGTATAACTTTTTTCCAGACGCCAAGAAAGTTCTGCTTGAATTAGTGGAAAAAGGAATTAAAATTGTTATTCTCTCATCAAGGGTTAGAGAATCTAAAAAAGTTTTTTCAATTTTAAACTATTTAGATTTTGCTGGCATTGATAAGAAGATTTTTTCTTTTATCCAAGGTGCTGAGGATTGTAAATTTTTAAAACCAGACCATCGGGTGTTTTCTTTGATAGTTGAGTATGCTAAAGAGTTTTCTATTTTCCAAGATGAAATGTTATATGTTGGAGATACCGTGAAGTATGATCTTGTTTCGGCTGACAAGTTCCCAATTGATTTTATTGGAATGGTTTCTGGAGCATCTGAAGAAAAAGATTTTTTGCAAGCCGGTTTGCCAAGGTTAAAGATTGTAAAATCTTTGACCGAGGCCAAAGAAATTATAGAAAAATTTTAAAGGTAGTAAATTAATTTAGCTACCTTTTTTAGTTTAAAATTTTATTTTATCCCAACACTAATTTAAAAATAATTAGGTGTGGGAATTAATATTAATTTGTTTAATAAATAATTTTCGGCCTTGTTTGAGATAATCAACAAAGGGTTTGGCTAATTTTTTAGCGGTTTTAGTATGTAAATTATTATCCCAACTAATAATGTAATTTAGATTTTCTATAATTGTTTTACCAACATGTTTTTTAGTTTTTAAAATTTGAGTGGACTGATTCTTTTTCCATTTAGTTTGGCCTAAAATGTTTTTTTCATTATACTCTGGAAGTTTAAAAGCATGCTGGGCAGTTCGGATTACACCCATTAAACCAAAAGCATCCATTTTATCAGCGTCCTGTAAGATTTCTACTAACCATCCTTTGCCACCTCGGCCATGGCAAGCTACAGCATAAGCAATTTGTTCAACTTCTTTTTTAGAAACTAATTTGTCCCCATCACCTTTCTTAAGGTGTGGGGATAAATTTTTAGTTAAAAAATTATAAGCCATTTTAGCTCCAATATCTGCGTGTAAAATTTTAGGCGGTTTTTCTTTAGCACGGCCAACGTCGTGTAAGAGAGCAGCCATCTCGGCCAAAAAAACATCTTTTTTTTCGGCCCTAGCTATTTTAACGGCCCATTTACGAACCCGATCTACATGCTTATAGTCGTGAATATTGGGCGGTAGATTTTGCATGCATTTTTTAACGTAATTTTCAGTTTTTTTAATAATGGCTTTTTTAGTCATGGTAAATCAGTTAAAAGTTACCCCCCTTCGCTCTTCGAGCTTCGGAGGGCAGGCAAGGTAAAAGGAGAAAGTAGAAAGTATTTTAATCTTACCCTTATTCTATTTTTTTTAATAAAAAATATTACATCCACTTTTTCTTTTTAAAATAAATAATCATTCCAACAGTTAATATTATAACGGCTACCCACCAGATAGGATAAGCTATCCTTAATTTTAGTTCTGGCATAAATTCAAAATTCATTCCATAAACACCGGCAATAAAAGTTAGTGGTATAAAAATTGCTGCAAAAATGGTTAGCACCTTCATAACTTCATTCATTTTGTTGCTAACAGTGGATAGGTATAGGTCAAGCATTCCTGATGTCATATCGCGAAATGTTTCCACGGTTTCTACCACCTGGATGGTATGGTCATACACATCACGTAAATAAATTGAAGTGTCTTGGTTTATTAGTTCATGCTCGGCCCTTTGAAGAATACTTATAACTTCCCTCATTGGCCAGATTGATTTACGTAAAAATACAAGTTCTTGTTTGAGTACATAAATTTTATTGAGTAATTCTTGATTTGCTGATTTCATCAGCCCACCTTCCATGTTTTCAATTTCTTCTCCAATATATTCCAGGACGGAAAAATAATGGTCAACAATTGCATCTATAATTCCATACAGGAGATAATCACTCCCCAATTTTCTTATTTTGCCCTTGCTATTACGAATACGTTCACGCAATCCTTCCAAAATATCACCCTCTTTTTCTTGGAGCGAGATTAGATAATCTTTTCCAATAATAATACTTACTTGTTCAAACACTATTTCTTTGGTTTCTTCTTTGAAGTAAGCCATTTTAACTATAACAAATAAATAATTATCATATTCTTCTATTTTTGGTCGCTGGGTTGTATTGGCAATATCTTCAAGCACCAGCGGGTGAATATTAAATTTTTCACCGATTTCGTGGATGATTTTTTCATCATGCACACCCGTGATATTGAGCCAGGTAACGCTCGGGCTTTCTTTAAAAGGCAAACTTTCGGCTATAGAGCTGATTTCTTTTTCTGTAAAATTGGTTTCATTGTAATCAAGAATGTGCATTTTCACAGGGGCCTCTCTTTTTTTGCCTAAATATTTTATAGTTCCTGGTGTAGAAGCTGGCTTCCCGGTTTTAGGAAGCAGTTTTGATATGCCAAATGTTTTTAATAGTGATGATTTCATATTTAATAAATTATTAGTTTATAAATAAAATTATGGAGAGAATTTGGGCGGAGCGATAGCGGAACCAGATATTCCGTGTTAGGCGATGTAACCACAAAATATTATTTACTAATAAATCTTTCCTCTGTCATCATAGATATAACAGGAAGACTCCATTTAATGCGTTTAATAGTTTCCTCATGACTTTCCTCGCGAATTCTTTTTAATTTTTATACAGGCACCACGACGCTAGTGAATGAATATTAATTATGTCTCCATTTTTAATCATCCTCACTATCTCATCTTCTGAAAACCAAAAACTTTCTATATTTTCCTCCGGATCAGCATTAAGTGATTCTTCTATCAAGTCAGTGGCCAAATAGACAAACATTTTCATTGCTGAACGCCTATTGTTTATTAAATAGCTTCCTAGTAGCTTAAGGTGGTCTGCTTTAAGACCCATCTCTTCCATAAGTTCTCTGTTGGCACCAATTTCCGGTTTTTCACCCGCTGGAACTGCACCACCTGGAAATTGAAAAAGTTTTTGGTTTGTTGGATAAGAATACTCTCATTGTATCAGAATTTTGCCATCATCATTTTTAGCAATAATTGTTGCACAACAACCGCCATCGTCTTTATATTTTAGATATGTTATTTGAACACCATTAGGCAAAATTACCTCGTCTTCAATTAGGGTTAAGCGGGGATGATTAAAAATTTCTTTCGATGAGGATGTCTTCCACATAAAAATTAAAAAATAATTATTTCATCTAACTTCTTATATCCGAACTTGTTGACCTTTAAATTTTAAATAAAGGAATTATTATATTTTAATCTTACCCTTATTCTATTTTTTTGTAAATTAGAATTAAATTGTTAAACTGTTAAATTGTTAAATTGTCGTGGACCTTGAGCTTGTTGAGGAGTTAGATTGTTTTCTAAAATATCTTACGGCTTAAGGCCTATAACTATGGCTAACTCTTGCTTTTTTTCTGATTATATACTAATATATAGAAACCTGGATTGGCTTTAGACCAGTTAATGCAGGCAATTAATAATTAAAAGGTCTTTTTTTAATTTTCAATTATAAATTTTCAATTTGAATTTAATTTACAATGATTTAATTTTAAATTACCATTAACAAATTTTGAGAATTGAGCATTGTAATATTGATTATTAAATGAAAATTGAGAAATGAAAATTGTAAATTTAAATTTATAATTAATATGAGTACACAAGACATTAAAGATAAAAGCAAAACTGCTTTTGGAAAAATTTTAGCAAGCCATGACGAAATTAAATTACCGCAAATTGGTGATTTAATTGAATGTCAGGTTATTTCTATTGGAAAAAATGAGGTGGTTTTAGATTATAAAGGCATTGCTTCAGGGTTAGTAAGAGGAGGGGAAATTTATGATGAATCTGAAAGCGGTGGAAATTTTAAAATTGGCGACAAGGCCGTAGCCACTGTTATAGAATTGGATAATGAAAAAGGAATGATGGAGCTATCATTTAGATATGCTGGCCATCAACAGGCCTGGGAAAATCTAGAAAAATTAATGAAAGAAGAAGAAGTAGTAGATGTTAAAGTTATAGATGCTAATAAAGGTGGATTAATGGTAAAGGTTGGCAATGTAATGGGTTTTTTGCCTGTTTCGCAATTAACTACTAAGTATTATCCGCGAGTTGAAGGTGGTGATAAAAGTAAAATTTTAGGACATTTAAAAAGTTTTTTAGGGCAGGATTTTAAAGTAGTGGTGATTGATGTTGATGAAAAAGAATTAAAATTAATTGTTTCTCAAAAGGCCGCTTGGGCCGAAGATCAAAAGAAAACTTTAGAAGAATATAAGGTTGGTAAAATTATAGCAGGCAGAATTACTGGAGTGGCAAATTTTGGGGCCTTTGTAGAGTTTGGTGATAACTTAGAGGGCTTAGTACATATTTCTGAATTGGCTTGGCAAAGAATAGATGACCCTAATGATGTGGTAAAAGTTGGAGACAAAGTTAAGGCCGAAATTATTTCTGTTGACGGGGGTAGGATTTCTTTGAGTATTAAAAGATTAATATTAGATCCTTGGAAGGATATTGAAAAAAGATATCAGGTTGGAGCAACGGTTAAGGGAAAGGTTTTAAAAATAAATCCTTTTGGGGCCTTTGTAGAATTAGATAAAGATATTCATGGCTTAGCCCATATTTCAGAGTTGAGTTCTAATATTATTAATAGTCCAGAAGACGTAGTTAATATTGGAGAAGAATACAAATTTACAATTATAAATTTAGATACTAGAGAACATCGTTTAGGACTTTCTTTAAAAGGTTCCAAAAAAACTAAGGAACCAAAGGACAAATCCTCTTTCGCTAAAGCTACAGAGGACAAGGAAACAAAGGAACCAGAGGACAAGGAAACAAAGGAACCAGAGGACAAAGAAACAAAAGAACTAAAGGACAAAGAAATAAAAGATTTACCTCCCAAAGCTTCAGCGCAGGGAGGACCAAAGAACGAAGGAACAGAAAAACAAGAAACTAAAAAACAGCTGTCCTCCAAAGTTTTAGCGAATGAGGAAGAAATTAAGAAGGGTAAAAAAACCACCAAAGGTCTTGTCAAAGACCTCGACCAAAGTGAAGAGGACCAAGGCAAAGAGAAAAAATTAAAGACCAAAGAATCTAAAGTTAAGAAATCCAAAGTTAAAAAATAATTATTGGTATTATATTATCAATACTAGTATAATCAATATATATGAATAAAAGTTTAAATAAGGGCTTAAATAATAAAGGCCTAAAAAGTTTTTTAATATTTTTTGTGGTAATTATTGCCTTGGGTGGATTATTTAGTTTTTTTGAATTTGATAATAAAAAGTCGGAAGACATTACTTTAATTCAATTAAGTAATCAGATTAAGACTGGGGAAGTTGTAAAAATTGAAATTATTGGAGAGAAGCTTTCAGTAGAAATGAGTGATGGAGAAATTAAAAAGGGCCAGAAGGAAAAAGAAGAATCTTTAATTCAAACTTTAGTAAATTTAGGTGTTCAACCAGAGGCCTTAGAAAGAATAGATGTAGAAATTAAAGATGAGTCTGGCTTGGGCTATTGGCTAATTACTATGTTGCCATTTTTATTTCCATTTCTTTTGATTGGAATGCTAATTTGGTTTATGTTTAAAAAAGTTCAGGGAGCCAATTCCAAGGCCCTAAGTTTTGGACAATCTGGAGCCCGGCAAGCCGATAATAAAAAGAAAAAGGTTACTTTTAAAGATGTGGCTGGCGCTAAAGAAGCCAAAGAAGAATTATATGAGATAGTAGATTTTTTAAAGGATCCTCAAAAATTTACCAAATTAGGAGCAGAAATTCCTAAGGGGGCCTTACTTTTAGGTGCTCCAGGTACTGGTAAAACATTATTAGCCAGAGCAATAGCTGGAGAAGCCGAGGTGCCATTTTTTCATATATCTGGTTCTGAATTTGTAGAAATGTTTGTCGGGGTTGGAGCATCTCGAGTACGAGATTTATTTAAAAAAGCCAAAAAAAGCGCTCCTTGTATTGTTTTTATTGATGAGATTGATGCTGTGGGTCGCCAAAGAGGCGCTGGTTTGGGTGGTTCACATGATGAAAGAGAACAAACTTTAAATCAAATATTAGTAGAAATGGATGGTTTTGATAATCAAACTAATGTAATTGTTGTGGCGGCTACTAATCGGCCCGATGTTTTAGACCCAGCTCTTTTAAGACCAGGCCGTTTTGACCGCAGAATAGTAATAGATAAGCCAGACATTAAAGACCGCCAGGCCATACTGGAAATTCATGCTAATAATAAACCATTGGAAAAAGACGTAAGTTTAAAATTAGTTGCTCAAAGAACCCCAGGTTTTACAGGAGCAGATTTAAAAAATGTTTTAAATGAGGCGGCTATTTTATCGGCCAGAAGTAATAAAAAAAGAATTAGCCAACAAGATATTTTAGAAAGTATTGAAAAGGTAATGTTAGGGCCAGAAAGAAAAAGTCATATTCTTTCTGAAAGAGAAAAAAAGATTACTGCTTATCATGAAGCTGGTCATGCTTTAGTTGGTCATTTACTCCTACATTGTGACCCAATTCATAAGGTTTCAATTATTTCTCGAGGTATGGCTGCTGGCTATACTATGAATATTCCCGAAGAAGATAAACATTTAAACACTCGCTCAGAATTTATTGATGATATTGCTATGATGTTGGGTGGCTTAGTGGCCGAGAAATTGATATTTGGCGAGATTACTAATGGAGCTAGTTCAGATTTAAATCAAGTTACAGAGTTAGCAAAAAAAATGATTACTAAATTTGGAATGAATGAAAAATTGGGCTATAGAACTTTTGGAAAAAGCGAGAGCTTAATATTTTTAGGAAAAGAAATTCATGATAAAAAAGATTATAGTGAAAAAATGTCTGAAGAAATAGATTTAGAAATAAAGTCCCTGATTGATTTTTGTCATAATAGAGCCAGGGAAGTTATTGAAAAAAATAAAACTAAATTAGATAAAATTGCTCAAGAACTTTTAAAGAAAGAAACTATTGAGAAAGAGGCCTTTGAAAAATTATTAAAAACCTCAACAAAAATTGAGAGGATTGAACAAAAGCAAATTTAATAAAAAATTATATTTTAAAAGGTCAAGGATTGTTTATCATTTGACCTTTTTTATTTATTGATTTTTTAGTATAATAATGATAGACCATGTTTTTATGGTAATTATTGTTTTAAATAAATTTTAATATAAATCCCTCGGACCTTTTAAAGAATAGGCACTGGGGTAAATAATAAAAAATTCCTATACTTAATTTAATTAGGCGTTGGAATAAATAATAAATAATAAAACTTGCATCTATCTATTTAATTTAGGTGTGGGAATAAAAACAAAATTATGGAACCATTATATCGTGTTATTTTAAAAGAGGCCTGGAAAATTGCTAAAAAATATAAATTACTTTGGATATTTGGATTTTTCGCAGTTTGGGTAGCAAATACTGGGGAAATGCAAATATTTTTTAATTCGTTTTCTTCAATACAAAAAACTAGTTTAGGTCTGTGGAATAGTCCACTATTTTTAGCTTTATTTAAAGGAGCCCCTAGTTTTGATGTTATAATTTCAGGACTTTTATTATTATTGATATTTTTAATAATTTTTTTATTAGTTGCTTGGTTAGTAGTAATTTCTCAAACAGCAATTATTTATGCCACTTATCTGATATCAGAAAATAAAAAAGTTAGTTTTAAGCTAATTTTTCAAGAAGCTCAAAAATATTTTATTAAAGTTTTGGGATTAAATATATTATCAAGAGTATTGGTGGGCTTGTTATTATTCGTTATTTTAATTCCAATTTTAACTATTATTGTATTTTCAGGAAGTAAGTTAGCTAGTCTATTTAGTATAATTATTTGGATTATATTTTTACCAATAGCTATTATTATATCTTTTATAATGAAATATGCTATTAATTTTGTAGTTATCAAAAAAGAAAATTTTAAAGATTCTATTTCTAAGGCCTGGGACCTTTTTAGAACAAATTGGTTGATTAGTGTTGAAATGACTCTGGCCCTAACAATTATTAGTTTTATTGTTGGTTTTGTACTATTAATTATAACTATAATTATTGTCGGGCCATTTTTAAGAATAGATTTATTAACTTTTTATTCTTTTAAGAATTTTGCTTTAGGTTTAATTTTGTTTAAGGTTTTACCTTTAGTTATAATTTATACTCTTATTGGGGCCTGGATTTCAGTTTTTCAAATATCTAGCTGGACATTATTGTTTAAAAAATTAACTTCTGGAAAAAGGTATAGTAAATTAGTCAGAATTATTTCTTCTTTGTCTAATTATACTAGGTCTTCTGCTCAGGTTGCTAAGGTCAAAGATATTAATACGACACCAAGGTCTAAAAAAATAGCATCCTTCGACAAATCCAGAACAAGGAAAGTTAAAAGAAGAATAGGTAGGCCAAAAAATAAAAAATAAAGCCATAGATCTAATTTAATAAATTAAATTCATTTCTCGCTCGGATTTTAAAATTAGATGCGGGATAAATATTTAAGTTAATGAATCAAAATATTAATGACTTGTTTGCTGATTCAGAGGAAAAATCAGAAGATGCAAATAAATTAAAAAATAAACTTAGCCAAATAAAACAAGATAATAAAGAAGAAGAAACCGAAATTCAGGCCAGGGTTTTGAATTTAGGTTATATAAATTTAAAGGGCTTTCCTATAAATCCAGGGGCCCTTGCTTTAATATCTTTGACAGTAGCTAAAAAAATACAAGGAGTTTGTTTTTATTTAACAGATAAGGAAATGAAGATTGGAACAGTTGATCCTAATCAGTCAGAATTTAGAAAATTTATAGATAAATTAAGTCAGGAAAAAGGTATTCAGCCCAATTTATTTTTAATTTCGGAGTTAAGCTTAAAACATGCTTTAAAATTATACGATAATTTGCCTAGAATTATAGAAATTAAAGAAGGAGTGGACATTGCAGAAAAAGATTTAAAGAAATATCAACAAAAAAATTTAACTTTTGATAAAATTAAAGACTTACTGAAAATTTCTGATGTATCAGAAATAATTGTAGCTATTATTGCGGTGGCAATTCAGATTGAGGCATCAGATATTCATATTGAAGCCGAAGAAAAAGATATTAAAATTAGATTAAGAGTAGATGGAATTTTACATTTAGTTAGTGCTTTAGATAATAAATTGTGGCGAAGAATAGTTGCTAGAATTAAATTAATATCTGGTTTAAAAATTAATGTTAGCGATAAGCCCCAAGATGGTCGTTTTACTATTCATTTATCGCAAGAAGATATTGACGTTCGAGTTTCTACTATCCCAACAAAATATGGCGAGAGTGTAGTAATGCGACTTTTGAAATCTTCAGCCACTAGTTTAGAATTTGATAGCTTAGGAATCAGAGGTAGTGCTTTTGAGGGCCTAGAAAAGCAGATTAAACGGCCCAATGGAATGATTATTACTACTGGTCCTACGGGCAGTGGTAAAACCACCACTCTTTATGCAATTCTAAAAAAATTAAATTCTTCAGAAAATAAAATTATTACTTTAGAAGACCCAATTGAATATCGTTTAGCAGGAATTAATCAATCACAAGTTAAAAAAGATAAGGATTATTCTTTTGCCTCAGGTCTAAAATCTATATTAAGGCAAGATCCAGACATAGTTATGGTTGGGGAAATCAGGGATTTGGAAACAGCTGATGTTGCTATTAATGCTGCTTTAACTGGACATTTAGTTATTTCTACTTTACATACTAATTCAGCGGCTGCGGCTATTCCGCGTTTTTTAGCCATGGGTGTAAAAAATTTTTTATTGGCCCCAGCTTTAAATTCTATTATTGCTCAAAGATTAGTGCGTCGGATTTGTCCACATTGTAAAATAGAAGATGAATCAGCCAAAGAAAAAATGGATGAGATAATTAAAATATTAAAGGCCATTCCAGAAGATTCAGATTTTAAAATAGATGAACAAGATTTGGCTAATATCAAATTTTATAAAGGCCAGGGTTGTGATAAGTGTTATGGTTTAGGCTATAAAGGCCGAATAGGTATTTATGAAATTTTTAATATGAGTCCAGAGATTGAAAAAATAATTTTAGATGAAAAAATATCTGAATACACTATTCAGGACTTAGCTCAGAAAAACGGTATGATTACCATGGTCCAGGATGGTTTATTAAAAGCTAAGGATGGGATTACTTCAATAGATGAAGTTTTTAAAGTAGCAGATTAAAATTTAAAATAATAAAAAAATATATTTGGAGGAAGCAAGTGAAAGAGAAATTGATTAAGCTAGAAGACAAGTTTGAAAAGAAACGCTGGCCCTATGTTTTGAGCTTGCCTTTCTTTTGGTTTTTAACTTTTTATATTGCTATTAAAAAAGCTATTTATAGAGCACTTGGGAAACCTAAACCAAAAATTAATAGTTTTTGGTTTGATGGATTAGGAAAATGGACTAGAAAAGTTAAAGAAGGAGCGGCATCTTGGAAAGCCCTTGATATTATTTATAACCACCCCTTTAATGCTAAAAAAGGAATTAGTGGAAGAGTTGATCATTTTTGGTGGTCAATTCAAAATTGCCAGGCTATTCGAAATAGATATAAGTTGGTTAAGAAAGAAGTTCGAAAAGCTATTCAAAAATTTGCTAATCGCAAGGAAGTACGTTTAATATCTTTGGCCTGTGGTTCAGCTCAAGCAGTAATTGAAATTATGTCTGAATTCAAAAGCCAAGGGTTAATAGTTAAAACGCTTTTAGTAGATATTGACCAGGAAGCCTTAAATTACGCTCGCGGTTTAGCAGAGGAGAACGGAGTTATTGATCAAATTGATATTAGAAAATCTAATATTCTAAAAATTGTTAAAATTGCTTCTGATTTCAAACCGCAAATAATTGAGATGCTTGGACTTTTAGATTATATCGAAAATAAATTAGCCATCCGTTTAATTCAAAGAATCTATGAATCACTGGGAGAAGAAGGAATTTTTTTAACTTGTAATATTGCTCCTAATATAGAAAGAAATTTTGTGACCCAAGTGATTAATTGGCCAATGGTTTATCGCAAACCCAAAGAATTGTCAGAGATTATTGAAAAGTCTGGCTTTAGTGATTTTAAATTGGTTTATGAACCACTTAAAATTCACGGCCTAGTGATAGCTCAAAAAACATAATGAACCAATAGTGCAAAAACCCGGGAAAAATGTTATATTATAAGTAACATTAACTCGGGTTTATTTTTTTGATTATATGAATTTTTACGCTATATCAGCCCTAATTAACGCTATTACCAGTATTGTATTGGGAACTTTTGTATTTTTTAAAAATAAAAGAAATTCTGTTAATATTAGTTTTTCTTTACTTAGTATATCAATTTTCTTTTGGTCAATTTTTTATTTTTTATGGCAAATTTCTAATAATTATAGTTCAGCCCTGCTTTATACTAGGTTACTTTCTTTGGGGTCAACTCTGATTCCAATTTTTTATCTACATTGGATAATGGCCTTTTTGGGATTATTAAAAGACAAGAGAAAAATAATTATTTTAGTATTTGGTTATATTTTAACTTCTATATTTATTATTTTTAGTTTTTCTAATATCTTTGTTAAAGACGTGGGAGAGGTTTTTCTTTTTCAATATTGGCCACAACCAGGTTATTTATATTCGGTTTATTTACTAGCTTCTTATCTTGGTTTGATAGGTTATGGGTGCTTTGAATTATGGAAAAATTATTCTCGAGAAGTTGGGATAAGGCGACAGCAAATAAAATATATAATTATAGGAACATTAATTGGTTTTTGTGGTGGAGCTACTAATTTTTTCTTGTGGTATAAGATACCCATACCACCAATAGGAAATTTTATTATTTCTTTATATGTTTTTATTTTGTTCTATGCCATGATTCGTTATCGTTTAATGGATGTTCGTATTGTGGCTAGAAAAATTTTTATATATCTAGGTATCGCTACTTTTACTTATGGGGCATTTTATTTTATAATTTGGTTTTATAATTTTGTTTTTGGGGGTGTTTTTTCTTCAGCGGCCTATATTACCAGTTTAGCATTGGCTCCTTTGTTTGTTTTTGTATTTTATAGATTAAATAAAATATTGAGAATTCTTGCTAATAGGTATTTATTTGCTTCCCTATATAATTATCAAGAAACAATTAGCAAATTAACAGAAGAATTAAATTATCATATTGATTTGGATAAAATTGTTAGTTTAATTGTTGACAGTATTAAAGAAATTATGCAGTTAAATCGGGCAGGAGTGCTTTTAATTAATCATTTAGCTAATTTTAATTACTATCAAGTAGCTAAAGTTATTGGCTTTAATAAACAAAAAGATATTTCTTTTGTTCGAGATAATTTTTTAAATAAATATTTAGAGGAAAATCCTAAACTTTTAGTTAGAGAAGAATTAATTTTTTTAGCCAGAGATTCTAAAACAGAAGAAGAAAAAAATAGTTTTCTAAAGATTTATGAACACATGAAGAACATTAGGGCTTCACTCTGTTTGCCATTATCTAGCGGTAAAAAACTAATTGGAATGATTATTTTGGGATCAAAACTTTCTGGCAATGCTTACACTAAAGAAGATCTTGATTTATTAAATACCATGTCTAAACAAGCCGCGATTGCCATTGAAAATGCTCGTTTGTATAAAAAAGTTAGAGAACAAAAAGATAAATTAGATGATTTTAACAAAAGCTTACAAGAAAAAGTTGATGAACAAACCAAAGATATTTTAAAACAAAAAGAACATTTAGAAGAATTATTGGCCATGAAAAGTGATTTTTTGAGAATTGTTCATCATCAATTAAATACCCCCTTGTCAATTATGAAAAATGCTTTTTCAATGATGAACGAGAAAAATTTAACTTTAAAAGAAGGAGTAAAAATAGCTGGACATGGTTTAAAAAGAATGAGCAATATTATTTTAGATTTTTGGGATGCCTTTGAATTAGAAGGTTCAGATATTAAATTAAATCTTAAGGCCCTTGATTTGTTTAAAATTATTCAAGAAATCATCACGGAAAAAGAAGATTTTAAATTAAATAATAAAACAGATTTAAAAATTGTTTTTAAAAAACCAGATTTTAAACTACCCTTAGTTTTAGTTGATGATCAGAAAATTGTGCACGTGATTTCTAATTTATTAGATAATGCTATTGCCTATACTCAAAAAGGAAAAATTACGGTTTCTTTTGCTAAAATAAAAAAGGACGCTCGAGAATATTTAAAGATTTTTATTCAAGATACCGGGGTGGGAATTAAGGCCAGTGATAAAGATCGTTTATTTGTTAAATTTAGTCGCGGAGTTGATTCTAAAAAGATAAATCCCGATGGGACTGGTTTGGGATTATATATTTCTAATCGAATTATTGATGCTAGCCAGGGTGAATTAAAATTAGAAAAATCAGTTGTTGGAGAAGGGACAATTTTTAGTTTTACTTTACCAATTGCTAATTCAAATCAATAATCAATAAAAAATAAATATATGACTGATCAAGAAAAAAAGGCCTATGTGGTGGCAGTGGATATGGGATATGGCCATCAAAGAGCGGCCTACCCGCTTTTGTCAATTGCTTTTGAAGCTTCTATTATTAATGCTAATAAATACCCAGGCATTAGTCGCAAAGAAAGAAAAACCTGGCAGGGTGGTAGAAAATGGTATGAAATCATTTCGCGCTATAAAGATTTTCCAATTATTGGCAAATTAGCTTTTAATATTATGGATGATATGCAAAAAATAGAACCATTTTATCCTAAAAGAGATTTATCAAAAAATTCCTATCAACAAAAATATTTTTTTAGCCAGGTTAAACATGGATTAGGTAAACGCTTAATAAAGGAATTAAATAAAAAACCCTTGCCCTTGATAACAACATTTTTTGTACCAGCTTATTTTGCTGAATATTATGGATATCAAGGAGAGATATATTGTGTGATTTGTGATGCTGATGTGGCTCGGGCCTGGGCTCCTTATGATCCGCAGAAAAGCAGAATTAAATATTTAGTTCCTAATAAAAGAGTTAAAGAAAGGTTAGAATTATATGGAGTGAAATCAAAAAATATTTATTTTACGGGATTTCCTTTGCCTAAAGAAAATATTGGTGGGCCAGATATGGAAATTTTAAAAGCTGATTTAAAATCTCGTTTATATAATTTAGATCCTCAGGGTATTTATCGAAAAAAATATGCTAAATTAATTGAAATATATTTATGTCCAGTGGAAGAGATTAAGAGAAATGAACATCCAGTTACAATTATGTTTGCTGTTGGTGGAGCTGGTGCCCAAAGAGAATTAGGAGTAACTATTTTGGAAAGCTTAAGTGAACATATTAGAAAAGATAAATTAAAATTAATATTAGTAGCTGGTAATAGGAACGATGTTTATTTATATTATGAAAAATATTTGAAAGAAAATAAAATTGATAATTGTCCGGGAGTGGAAATACTTTATGCAGAAGATAAGATGGAATATTTTAAAAAATTCAATCAGGCCTTAAAAACAACGGACATTTTATGGACCAAGCCCTCGGAATTAAGTTTTTATTGTGGCTTGGGAATTCCAATCATTATGTCTCGGCCCATTGGTTCTCAAGAACATTATAATCGTAGATGGTTATTGGCTATTGGGGGTGGAGTAGATAGTAAAAATCCTAAATATGTAAATGAATGGCTTTTTGATTGGTTAGAGTCGGGCTGGTTAGCTGAGGCCGCCATGGAAGGTTTTTTAGATGCTCCCAAATTAGGCACTTATCATATTGAAAATTTAGTTTTAGAAGGCAGGTTTAGTGAGATTAAGGATGTCCACTTATTATAATATTAGTATACGAATATTAGTAGATTTTATTTGTATCATTCGTATAATCCATTTGTATAATTAGTACAATTCGTATATTAACATCGACAAATATGTTTATAAAAAAAATAAAAATAAATCAATATAAGAGTATTAAAAAACCGATGGTTTTGGACTTATTGCCGATTAATATTTTAATTGGGCAAAATAATTGTGGCAAGTCAAATATTTTAGATGCTTTAGAATATGCTTTTAATAAAAATTTAGATAAATCCAATCTTTTTTATCCCCAAGCTGATGTTTTTATTGAAGGTGAACATCAAGGTCAGGAATTTATTTTATCTTTAAAGAATGGTCAAAGAAATTTATCTACCCCAACTTTTCTAAAAAAACTAAGAGCAAAGATTAAGAGATTAAATGAGGGGGCTTTTGTTGATTATCAACAAATAGAAAAAGATTATAAAAGCTTATTTGATTATCCGGAAAGTTTACATAAATTTAAGAAACATTTAAAAAATCATTTTCCAAAAATTACTCTTACGGAAAATGCTATGGATATTAAATATCAGAAAGAAGGACTTTATGAGGGTCAAAGAAGGGTAACTATGGATTATTTGGGTTCTGGTTTCGGTAGGATTTTCACCATGCTTTTATATATTTTTCATCCAGATTATACAGTAGTGATGATTGACGAGCCAGAAACTCATTTACACCCGGCTTTAATTAAAAAACTTTTATGGGCCATGGAAAATGCTAATGCTGGGCAAATCATTTTTACAACACATTCGCCTTTGTTCATAACTCCGGCCACACTTCTACACTTATTTAGAATCAATAAAGAGCGCGGCAATACAAATGCTTATGTTTTAGAAAAAGGAAGTTTTAATTACGATAAATTAATAAAAGAATTAAATGCTGATAATTTGGAAATGTTTTTGGCTGACAAGGTACTTTTAGTTGAAGGAATTTCTGACAAATTAATAATTCAAGGCCTAATAAAGAAATTTTATAAAGGAAATAAAGAAATTAAGGTTATTCAAGCTTATGGTAAGTCCAATACAAATATATATGCAGATTTATTAAAAATTTTTAAGATTCCATTTTTAATTATTTTAGATAGGGATGCCTTAAAAGGTTATTATTTGGAAGAGCTAATAAATCATTTAAATATAAAATTAAAAGGAGACAAGCGAATTGAAAATTTAAAAAAATATAATTTATATATTTTTCCTAATGGTAGTTTAGAAGCAAATTACCCTGGAAAGTATCAGAAAGATAAATCTAAGGCCGCTAATGCCCTTTCTGCCGCCAATTCCATCACTGCCGAGGATTTTAATTCTAAAAAGATGAAATATTTGAAGGAAATTATTGAATCAATTTAATTAGTAATTGGTAATAAAACTACGAACTACCAACTACCTGCCTTGCCGTAGCCCCCCACTTTTTGAAAAAAGTGGGGGGCTACGGCAGGCGAAGGCAGGTTAACTACTAACTAAAACCCTATGTCTTTTATTTTAATCGCAGTTTTGGCTTATTTGTTTTTAGCCATTGTTAATTTGGCTGATAAATTTTTATTAGGCAATGTAATTCCTAATTATAAGGTCTATACATTTTTAGTGGGCGTTTTAAGTTTATTAGCTTTATTTTTAGCTCCTTGGTTTTTGGTCTGGCCGGGATTTTTATTATTTATTTTAAGTTTAATTATTGGGGCTCTTTTTCCACCAGCGCTTTTATTTTTATACAGGGCCTTAAAAGATGGAGACACTTCAAAAATAATTACTTTAATTGGCGGGACCATACCTTTATTTACTATTTTCTTTTCAGTAGTTTTTTTAGGAGAGAGATTTGCGCCCCGACAATGGTTAGCTATAGCCCTTTTATTAATTGGAACTATTATTATTTCTTGGATACCAGATAAAAAAAATATTTGGAATAAGTTTGCCCATTGGTTTGGTCTGACCAAGGATGATCCCAAAAAAGGAATAATTACGGCTATAATGTCAGCTTTATTTTTTTCCTTATTTTTTATTGGTTCTAAATATTTATACAGTCAGCAAGGTTTTATGAGTGGCTTTATTTGGATAAGATTAGGAACTTTTATAGCAGTTTTATTTTTATTGATTAACAAAAAACAACGTCAAGATATTTTTAAGAGTATTAAGAGTTTAGCAAAAGATAAGGGCAGGTTTTTATTTTTAGGAAATCAGGGCTTAGCGGCCATGGGGTCTTTTTTACAGAATTATGCCATTGCTTTGGGCTCAGTAGTTTTAGTTAATGCTCTACAGGGTGTACAATATGTTTTTTTATTAATTTTAGGAGCCATTATAACGGTATTTAGACCTAAGGCAATTAAGGAAAATATATCTCGCTCCATAATTATTCAAAAAATAATTGCTATTATATTAATAGGTTTAGGTTTATATTTTATTTATTAATTATATACTAATGATACGAATTGGATGATACTAATATACAAATTAATACTAATAATTAGTATATTCGTATTATTCGCATGAGATTAGTATATTGGTATCGCTATATTGGCATCGATTATTAGTATCGCATTTTACACTTATTAATTTCTAGCAATTAGTTAATTTTATTTAAATATATAATTTTTAAAATTTAAAATGGGAAGGTTTAAAAAAATGATAATTTGGTTAATAACAATCCTAATTATAGGAGGGGCTTTATGGTTTTTAAAATTCGCTAAACATGATCCGCCTAATATTGATTTAAGTCAGGCCAATAAAAATTACTGGGGGATTACTTTTTCTAGAAAATTTTGTGATGAGATTGGTTTAGATTGGAAAGAGACCTATCAAGCCATTATTAATGATTTAGGGGTTAAATATATTCGCATACCAATTTATTGGGATGATGTGGAAATTAAAGATAACCATTTTGATTTTAATGATTATGACTATCTTTTTAGAGAAGGAAAAAAGCAAGGAGTCAAATTTATTGCTACTATTGGCTGGCGTCTGCCTCGCTGGCCAGAATGCCATTCTCCGCAATGGTTAAAAGATTTAAAGAAAGAAGAAATAGAAGAAGAGAGCTTAGAAATGATAGCTCAAGCCGTAAATCAATATAAAGACCACGAGGAAATTATTATTTGGCAGATAGAAAATGAACCCTTATTAAATAGTTTTGGCGTTTGTCCAGATGGCGATGAAAATTTTTTACGAAAAGAAGTTGATTTAGTTAAAAGTTTAGATGACAGAAAAATACTTATATCTGCTTCGGGAGAATTAAGTAGTTGGCGAAGAGAAGCGGGTTTGGCGGATATCTTGGGCACTACTATATATAGAGTGGTTTGGAATAAATGGTTTGGCTATTTTCGCTATCCTCTGCCATCTTGGTTTTATAGATTTAAGGCCAATTTATTGGGTATAAAAAAAGAGGATATTATTATTAGTGAGCTTCAGGCCGAGCCCTGGGTTCCTAATGGCACCTTAGCTGATTTACCAGCCACAGAGTCCAATAAATCTTTTGATTTAAAACAATTTAAAGCAAATCTTCAATATGCAATTAATACTGATTTAAATCAGGCCTATCTTTGGGGCGCTGAGTGGTGGTATTTAAGAAAAATTAATGGAAATCCAGAATATTGGAATTTAGCTAAAAGTTTATTTAATAAATAAAAATAATCCATGCTTAACAAAATTGGTTTGCATTTAAGCGATTCTCACAATACTCTTCGTTTTAAAAAAGACGAGGTCTTATTTTTTATTACTAAGCGTTTATCGCCACAAATTATTCCTAATCACATAACTTTATTTCGTTTGATTATTGTCTTGTTATGGATACCTTTGGCAGTTTTTAATCCTGCTTGGTGGCAGGTGAGTATATTTTTTGTAGTGTATTTTATGGATTTATTAGATGGCGCAGTGGCTAGATATAGAAATATGGCTACTTTAAGCGGTAAATACTTTGATCATATCAGCGATCGGATTAACCATATAGTTTTATATATTTTAGTTTTAAATTTAATTGGCAATAAATTAGAAATTATTAAATTGTTTATTTTGGGAGAATTGTTTTTTATATTTTTATTATTTTTAGAATATTATTTTCCACAAAAAATAAAGCATATCCGCGTGGCCCTGCAGTTCTGCGTTAAATTTGCTTTATGGGTAGCTTTGTTCTGGGAGGTGGGGCATTTGATTTAGAAATTTGACAAATTTTAGCTAATTGTTATATTTAAAGTATCAAATCCTAAGGAGGATTATCATGGATAACAACGGAACCACCCAATGGCAGCAGAACATTATTAAAAAAAGTTCTGTGCCCCTACCAGGAGGAGGAGATACGCATATTCATCCTTTTGGTCCTGGTGAAAATGACTACGTCGTGACCACCCGACTTCCTGGTGGAATCACAATCCACGACAAACCGTAAAATTAGGTTTGATCACGGATGTTAAGTTTAGGGGCTCTACAATAGAGCTTCTTTTTTTCTTGAATATTTTATTGACAATAAAAATTGGTAATTTTTTAGGCGTTATTTATTTAGCGCCTTTTTATTTTTTTAAATAAAAAATCAGCATTTCAGCGCTGGTTTTTTGATAATTATTCTTCCAAAAAATTCTTTAACATTTGTCGCAAAGTAGTTTTACCTTTATTGGTTTTAAAATATCTTTCTCTTCTTAAAGCATCATACTTATTTAAATAGGCCTCATAAAAAATCAATTTCAAAGGTCTTCTATTGCAAGTTGATTTAACTTTACCATTTTTGTGTTTTGAATATCTACTTTTGAGATTATTTGTAAAACCGATATACAATTTTTTGTCTTTTAAACTAAATAAAATATAAACAAAATAAAATGTCATATCGCTTTTCTTTAATTTTTATGTATGTAATAACAGTGAACCACTCCCTCAGTAAACCACTCTCTTCACTTTGTTTCGTTCGGGTTTACTGCAAGTCGTTCGGGTTCACTACATAAACCATTCGTTCTGATAGGTTTATATGTGGCAGCGCCATAAACCTGAGCGAATAAAGTGAGATAGTGGTAAACCACTCATTCCATTCGGGTTCACCACATGAACTATTCGTTGAACAATGTTGTAGATAGCACTGATGGCCGCGCCATGAACTTGAGTCAAGCGACCTGCAGTAAACTTGAACGAAGTGAATAGTTTACTGAGCTTGACGAATAGTTCATGGAGCGGGTAAGGGGAATCGGACCCCTCTCTCAGCCTTGGCAAGGCCGTGTAATAGCCACTATACGATACCCGCATACGCGAATTTTAATAAAATTAAAATTTGCTAAATTTTCAATTTAAAATGAATTTTACCTGCCTGCCGTAGCCCTGAGTTTATCGAGGGGCGAAGGCAGGAATGACTCAATTTTTAATTATTTTTCCTCAGGACTTTTTTCTTTAACTTTCTTAGGTTCATCTTTAACCTTATCTTCTTTGGTTTTCTTGTCATCCGTAGCTTCCTGTTTGCCAGCAGGCATAGCAGTGGAGGATGATTCTTTCTTTTCTTTGATAGGTTTTTGTTCTTTTTTTTCTTCAGCCATAGGTTCTTCTTTTGGGGTTTCTGTGGGCTTTGCTTGTTTTTTAATCTTTTCTTTTTTTTCAGGTTTAATTTCTGTTTTTACTTCTTCGATATCCTTTTTAACTTCCTTAACCTCTTCTTTTACTTTTTTATCTTCAGGTTTTTCTGCTTCAGGTTTCTTATCTTGGGACCCCTCATCCTTAGTTTCTTCTTTAGGACTTTCTGTGGTTTTTGTTACTTCTTTAGTTTCTACTTTTTCTTTAGAATTAGCTTGATCGGTTTTTGCTTGCTTAGTTTTAGTTTCTTTTTCTGTGGCTTCTTTTTTCTTTTTCTCCCGGGCCAGTCTTTTTTTACTGATTTTGACGGCTTTCTTTTTTTCACCTTCAATCACTCCATTATTTACTAATAAATTATGGACAGTATTAGAGGGTTGAGCCCCAACTGATATCCAATATTTTATTCTTTCCGCGTTTAATTCTATTTCTTTAGTTTTAGGATTATAAAATCCGAGCTTTTCTTTATAATCAGCCCAAGGATCTTTATGTTTTTCCATTAAAACTATTCGATAGATAGGAATTTTTTTTCTTCCAACTCTTTTGAATCTAATAGTTAACATGTTATAAATTTTTAATAATAAAAAAAGCGTAATGACGTTTCGTTTTTATATAATAGGGTTTTTATTTGCTTTTGTCAATATTAATCCCGTTTGATGAATTGTCTTACGGGATTAATCGGTATATTTTTGAGCTTCTTTAAAATTTAAAGAAAGAAGTTTAGAAACACTTTCATTATCCATGGTTACTCCATAAAGAGTGTCGGCTCTATACATAGTGGCTCGATTGTGGCTGATACAAATAAATTGAGTTTTATTTTTTAAATTTTCTATTATTTCTGCGAATTTTTCGGAATTAGCCTCATCTAAAGCGGCATCTACTTCATCTAAAACCACAAAAGGAGAGGGATTATTATATATAATAGAACAAATTAAGGCGATAGAAGTAAGGGCCTTTTCTCCGCCAGAAAGATAGGTCATATTGGCCTGTTTTTTACCGGGTAATTTGACTGAAATTATAATATCACTGATTTTTTCTGCTCGGCCTTCATAGGTTTTATTAATTTCTGCTTCTGTCTCTGTTTCTATTTCTTTTTCTGCTTCATTTTCTATATTTTCAGAATCTGTCAGTTCTTTTTTCTTAATACTTTCTTTTTTAATTGTTAAATTAGCGTGTCCGCCATTAAATAATATTTGAAAATATTTATTAAAGGTTTCATTAATTTTTTTAAAATTGGAATAGAATTTTTCTTCTATTTTTTCGTTTAGATCATCAATCATTTCCTTTAAATTTTTAGAGGCTTTTTCTAAATCTTCGATCTGTTTTTCTAAAAATTCAAATTTATTTTTTACTTCTTGATGTTCATCTTCAATATCGTCTTCTATCCCGCCGATTTGACTCAATTGCCTTTTAAACTTATTAATTTTATTAAATATTTCATTTTTTTCTAAATTCTCTATCTGTAGATTTAAGTTTTCTTTTTTAAGCTCTTCATATTCAATTTCCCTTTCTAAATCCTCATGATGAGTTTGTTCTTTAGCTAATTCAATATTAATATCTTGAATTTCAGAATTAATTTGATTTAAATCGTTTTGTATTTTTTGCGATTCTCTTTGCATTTGAAATAAACCCCTTCTTTCCTCTTTATTTTTTTTATCTAAATCATCTATTTTTTCTTGGACTGAGGAAATTTTTTGGTCAGTATCTTTTATTTTTTCATTCAAACTATCAATCATTTTATTTATTTCCTTTTCAGTTTCTGATTTATCGGTAGAGGTAGACATTTTTATTTCTAATTTTAGTTTTTCCAATTTACTTTCCAGATTGATTTGTTTTTTTTCTATATTTTCAATTTTATTTTCTAAAAGATTCTTTTTATTTTTTAATTCGTATATTTCATTAACATAAGAGTCCTTGGTTATTAAATATTTTTGAAATTTATTTTGTAATTCTTGATAATTATTGTCATTCTGTTCTTTATTAATTTCTTTATCTAAATATTCTATTTCTTTGCCAATAAAATAAATTTCTTTTTTCAGCTCTTTTTTCTCTATTTTATCAATATTTTCTATTAATTTTTTGATAATAGAATTAAGTTTTTTAATTTTAAGTTTTAAATTATCAGATTCTAATTCCGGACCAGCGGATTTAATTTGGCTTTCTAGTTCTTCTTGAATATTTTTAATTTTTTTCAAAAATTCGTCTTGTTTTTCGGTTTTAGTATTTAAATCTTGCTGAATATTTATTAATTTTTCTTTTAATTTTTTTAACTCTTTTTGATTATTATGATATTCTTCTTCTAATTCATTTTTTTGATTTGTAATCCAGTTGATATTATTTCCAGAACCAGAAAATTCTAAATCTAATTTTCCTTGATAAACAATTTTATCATGAGTCAATTTATTTTTTTGATTAATTAAATCATTATATTCAGTTTGAATTTTATTAAATTCGTCAGCATAAGAGTTTTTATTTTCTTCGGCATATAATTTGTCTTGAATTTTTTTCATTTGCTCCTCTAAATCAGTTTTATGTTTATTCTTGCCTTTCATTTTTTCTTCAGTATGCTTGATTTTTTGATTGATTTCGGAAATTAAAAATCCATAATAATCATTTTGTAATTTAATTAAGTGTTTTTTAATCTCTTGTCGTTTAGCTAATTTATTAACCTGCCTAGTTAAATATTTTAAACGTGGGAAAATTTCTTTAATAATGGCTTTGCTTTGTTGTAAATTATTTTGTGTATTAGAATATTTGTGTTGAGCTTTTTCTTTTTTAATTTGATAGACCTTAACTCCAGTGGCCTCGTCAAAAAAACCTTTTCGACTTTCAGATGATTGGGTTAAAATAGAATCAATCATTCCTTGACCAATAATAGAATAATTATGCTGTCCAAAATTAGCTCGAGCTAAAAGCAATTGGATATCCGCTAGTCGAACTTTAGATTTATTAATAATATATTCGCTTTCCCCGGTTCGATAAACTCGACGAGTAATTACCACTTCTTTAAAATCAATTGGTATTTTGCCTTGAGAATTGTCTATATAAAGATTAACCTCAGCCATACCTAGGCGGTTTTTGTGATCTGACCCAGCAAAAATAACTTCTTCAGCTTTTTTGGTGCGAAGAAGTTTTTGGCTTTGCTCGCCAGTGGCCCAACGAATGGCATCAGCAATGTTGGATTTTCCCGAACCATTTGGTCCAACTATAGTAGTTAGGTTTTGATCAAATTGCAATTCGGTTTTATTAGCAAAGGATTTAAAACCATGGATTTCAATTTTTTTTAAAAACATTTTATCGATTCTAATATCTGCCTGCCGGCAGGCAGGTACGAATTAATACTAATTATACTAATTTAACACTAATAATTATATTGAAAAATGAAAAAAGCCAGTATACTAATTATAGCAATTATCTTAGTATTCATATAATTAGCATGTATTAGTATATTGGCATCGCATTACCAATTTTTATTTTTTAAACCTTTGGCGGCAGCATTAACTTCAGCTTCTTGTTTAGAGCTGCCCACGCCTTTAGTAACTAATTTTTTTTCTATATATAAACCAACGGTAAATATTTTTTTATGGTCCGGTCCTTTTTCGTCAATTAATTTATAATAGGGAGTAATATTATATAATTCTTGAGCTTTTTCTTGAAATTTAGTTTTAGGATCTAAATACAATTCATTTTCTACTATTTTTTGAGCTCGGGACAAAATATATTTTTTAATAAATTTTTCAGTTTTTTTATATCCTTGGTCTAAGTAGATGGCTCCAATTACGGCCTCTACACAATTAGCTAAAATATATTTACGGGCTTTGGTATTTTTTTCTTTGGACTCCCCATGGCTTAAAAATAAGTATTTTTCAATATCTAATAGTTCTGCTGTATTAGTAAGGCTTTTAGAATCAACTAAACTGGCTCGGATATTTGTTAAATCACCCTCTGGTCTTTTAGGAAATTCGTTGAATAAAAATTCCGTGGAGATAAGTTCTAAAACAGCATCTCCTAAAAATTCCAACCTTTCGTTATTATTTAATTTAAAATTAGGATGTTCATTTAAAAAAGACCTATGCACAAAGGCTTGTTTTAAGAGGTCGGGATTTTTAAATTGGATATTTATTTTTTTGGCAAATTGGGGTGTTTTATCTTTGTTTGAGCCAGTTTTTTTAAGCATATTATTTTTTATCTTATATTTATATTTTAGCATTATTTTAAATTTTCATCATCCTCGGATTTTTCTATAATAAACTCTTCACCAGTAATTTCTTTATATATTGTGCCCAAAACCCCATTGATAAATTTACTGCTATTATCTCCTCCATAATTTTTAGCTAGTTCTATGGCTTCATTAATCGCTACCTTGGGAGGAATATTGTTGTTATGTTTTAATTCATAAATGCCAATTCTTAAAATATTTCTATCAACAATATTTATTTGTTTTAATGGCCATTCCGGAGCATATTTGATTATTAAATCATTTAATTCTTTAAAATTTTTGATAATTCCTTTCAAAGAATCCATTGCAAAGCCCTCATCATCAACAGCAGGAGTAAATTCTTTTTTAGTATATTCTAATATATGTTCAGGATTTTCTTGGGTGCCATTAAAATCCCAAGCAAACAGGGTTTGTAAGATAATTATTCTGGCCACGTGCCTTTTTTGCATGTTCGTTTTTGGGTTAAATTTTTTATATATAACTTATGCTTAAGATTGGTTTAGTAGATTTTAACGAAATTGTTGATATTAATGATACGAATGAGATGATGCTAATATACTAATTAAATACTAATAATTCGTATATTAGTTATATTTGTATCGCTTTAAAAAAAAGAAACAAGGCCTTATTGCTTTGCTTCCTTTTCTTCTTCTTTTTTGGCTTTTTTCTTTTCTGCCTTAGCTTGTTTTTTGTCTAGTTTTGTTTTAATCTTGATAACTTCTTCACCATGATAGTAACCACAATTTTTGCAAACCCGATGAGGCAATATGGGTTTTTTACATTTAGGACATTTGGTAACTTGCTTTTTTTTCAGGGCCTGATGAGAGCGGCCTCTATTTCTGGCGGAAGAAGTTTTATGTTTTTTAGGTACGGACATGAAATTAATAGTTTAATTGATTAATAGGATAATAGATTAATGGCTATTATAAGCATAACCAGATTTTATACTATTTTAGAGGGTTTGTCAAAGGGTTTACTTTTTTATTTTAACTAATAATTCTTCGGCTTCTTGGAGTTTTTTCTTTTCTCGCTTAATTATTTCTGTCGGAGCTTTTTGAATAAATTGTTTATTGGATAATTTTTTCTTAAGTCCGATGATGTATTTTTCTAAATTAGAAATTTCTTTTTCATTAGATTTTCTTGCCCTGAGCGAAGTTGAGGGGTTAGTTTCTGTTTTTAAGTAAATTTTGATATTAGGAAGATGAATTTCCGTTTTTAATTTTTCTTCCTTTTTAATATGTTTAACACGAGCTAATTTTTCTATAATATGACTTTGTTCATTAACCAATTTATCATATTTTTTACTAATAATTAAACATTCTAGATATTTTCCAGGATCAAGCTTGTGTTCATTTTTAAATTTATTAATTTCAAAAATTATACGTTGTATTATTTGAACATTATCCATTGTTTTTTGATCTTTTTTATATTTTGATTTTGGCCATTCGGAAATCATAAGTAATTGGGAATTAAAATTTTTCCAAATTACTTCCGTTATATATGGAGTGAAGGGATGCCAAAGTTTTAAAATAGTTTGTAAACAATAAAGTAATATTTCTTCTTTATCTTTTTCTATCTTTGCTATTTCAAGATACCAATCCGCAAAATCATGCCAAGTAAATTGTTCTAAGGCTCTGCCAGCCATAGAAAAATTGAAATTATCTAAATTTTTTGTGGTATCTTCTATAAAACCAGCTAATTTATTTAATATCCATTTATCAAACAAAGTTTTTGGTTTGGGCTGTTTGTCTATTATTTTTGGATTTTTAATATTTAATAATACAAATCTGGAAATATTCCATAATTTATTAACAAAATTTCTAAAGCCAGCGATTTTTTCATCATAAAGCGTAATATCGTTTCCTGGAGTAGAGCCGATTATCATTGACAATCTTAGGGCATCAGCTCCATATTTATCAATCATTTCTAAGGGGTCAATACCATTGCCCAGGGACTTAGACATTTTTCGGCCCTGCTTGTCCCTTACTAGGCCGTGTAAATAAACTTTTTCAAAAGGTTTTTCGTCTAAAATATAAGTGGTCATTAAAATCATGCGAGCTACCCAGAAAAATAAAATATCGTACCCGGTTTCCATTATTGATGTAGGATGAAATTTTTTTAAATCTTTAGTTTCTTGCGGACCACCTAAAGTAGTAAATGTCCACAAAGAAGAAGAAAACCAAGTATCCAAAGTATCGGGATCTTGAATCCAATCTTTTCCCGGGCTTTCGCTTTGAACCTTTATTTTATCAGTTTCAACTTCTAAAGTTTGGTTATACCAAACCGGGATGCGATGTCCAAACCAGATTTGTCGAGAAATACACCAATCTCTTAAATTATCCATCCATTGGAAATAAGTTTTATTAAATCTGTCTGGAATAATCTTAATTTCACCTTTTTTGACTATTTCAGAAGCTAATTGTTTTAAACTTTTATTGTGTTTATGTTTAATTGGTTTATTAACGTCTATAAACCATTGTTCAGAAGGCAATGGTTCAATTGGTGTTCCGCAACGATAACAAACCGAAAGATTATGAACATAATTCTGATCAATTTTTTTTACTAAACCCTTGGCCTTTAATATTTCCACAACTTTTTGACGGGCCTCTTTAACCGGTAGGCCAGCCAATTTTCCGGCCGCAGAAGTCATTTTTCCGGCTTTGTTAATTATTTCTTCAATTTTTAAATTATATTTTTGTGCTAATTCAAAATCCGCAAAACTATGGGCCGGAGTAATAGTCATAGCCCCAGTGCCCATTTCCATATCAGCGATGGGGTCAGCAATAACTTGGGCTTTAATTTTGCCATCTATCCATTCAACTTCAAATTTTTTGCCAATTATATTTTTATATCTTTTGTCTTTGGGGTGAACAATAATAACTTTGTCAGAAAATTTTGTTTCCGGACGAGCTGTTCCAATTATCACTGGACCGTATTTAAAATAATAAAAAGGGGTTTTTTGTTCTTTATATTCTACTTCATCATCAGCTAAGGTTGATTGACAATGTGGGCACCAATTAACCACTCTTTTTCCTCTATAGATCAGTCCATCATTATACATTTTAATAAACACTCCTTGGACGGCCTTAGTTAAACCAGTGTCCATAGTATATCTTTCTCGCGACCAGTCCAAAGAAGAACCCATTTTTTGTAATTGTTTTTTAATTACTATTTTAGATTTTTGGACAAATTTATCTACCTCTGCTAAAAACTTTTTTCGCCCAATTTGATGTCTATCTATTCCTTGAACTTTTAATTTTTTATCCACCACGGTTTGGGTAGCTATGGCAGCATGGTCCATGCCGGGTAGCCATAAGGCCTGATCACCTTTCATGCGATGATAACGGATCATTAAATCCTGATAAGCTAACATAGCAGCATGACCAATATGAAGTTGTCCGGTTACATTTGGAGGAGGAAGAACAATTGAAAAATTTTTACCATTTGTTTTTGGCAAGTTATCAGGATTAAAATATCCAGAATTTAACCATTCTGAATAAATATCATCTTCATATTTTTTTGCTTCGTATGTTTTGTCCATATGAATTTAGTTGTAAGTTACCCCCCTTCGTCCTGTGGACTTCGGAGTTGCAAGTTAAAAGTACAAAAGATTATTTTATTTCTATAACTCTCTCATCCTCGGTTTCACCTAACTTAAATTTAAAGTATTTTGTATTTTTAGGCAACTTATCTTTAATTTTATCAGCCCACTCAATTAAAACAAGGCTTTCGGGGTCATTTAAGTATTCTTCCAAACCAATTTCTAATAAAGACTGATAATTGTTTAATCTATAACAATCAACATGAACCAATCTTTTAATTTTAGAGTTATTTTTTTTAACTTCATACACTTTCATAACTACAAAAGTGGGACTAGTAATATTTTTGATACCAAAATATTCTCCAACACCTTTAGTAAAAGCAGTTTTTCCAGAACCCAACTCACCGATAAGACCAATTATGTTTGTATTAAAAGATTTGGCTGTTTTTTGACCCAAGCTTAAAGTTTGTTTTAGAGAATAAGTAGTATATTTAGTCATATACTAATGATTATAATGCTAATATACGAATTAATACCAATAATACGAATATTATACTAATGATTAAGATTGTTTTTCTAGGTAGATTATATATATTATTCGTATTGTATTAGCATGATTGGTATTATATTTGTATATTGGTATTAACTATTAGTATTTTATAGTAATTAATAAAGTAGGTATTAAACAAATATATAATTTTTTATTATCTTTATCAATATAAAATCCAATCCATAAATCATACCAAGCAAATGATAATTTAAAATTATTAATTTTTAGTAAGGTTATTGATTTCATATTTAAAAGATTAGCAAATTTGTTCTTTTTGAGCAATCAAAGTTTGACTTTTTTATTTGTATATTATAAAATTGAACAATTAATTTAAAGGAGGACCAATGAAAATTTTAAAGGGTTCTACGCGTATTGTTTTAATTTTTGATAATTTTGTCATAAAAATTATCAATATATCGTATTCTTTAAAAGTTTGTAGAAGATTATTTTCAGATTTTTTTACTATATTAAGAGTCGGTATGTCAATAGAAGATTTTATAAAAAAATATTTTTTATCTTATCTAAAATCTATTATAGAACCTGTTCTAGAAAACTGGTCTGAATTTATTTTTTATCAAAGAACTTATCATAGTTTTTGTGCTAAAACACTTTTTTCTTTTTTGGGATTTTTAAATATTCAGGAAAGATGTGTTATTCTAACTTGTAAATCAAATGAAATTGATAAATACGAGAAGCTTATAGTTAGCACAATTAATGGATTTAGTTTTGACGAAGGATACCTTGTTCATGCCCATGTTTTTCGTAATCTATTTAATTTTGGTTATTCTAAAAATGGTAATTTTGTCTGTGTTGATTACGGTAATAAAATAGTGCAGAAAAATATTTTGGATTTTGGAAATGAAATTCAAAAAGCATTTGAAAATTTTAAAAAATAAAATCGTTGATAATAGAATCAGCGATTTTTTGTTATTTGGTAAGGAAAGATTATAATTCTAAATTAGCATTAGCATTTAAATTAAAATAATTTTTTTTGGCCTTAGCTCTATTAAAATATCCCGCCATAGCAATCATAGTGGCATTATCGCCGGTATATTTTAATTCTGGAAAATAAGTTTTAATTCCTAATTTACCAGCTTTATTTTTTAAAGTCGCTCTTAATTCTTGATTAGCGCTAACTCCGCCACCCAATAAAATATTTTTTACTTCATATTTTTTAGCAGCTTTAATTATTTTATGAGTTAAGACATCTACAACTGCATTTTGAAAACTAAAACAATATTCATTAATTTTTTGATCAGTCCATTTTTTTTCATCCCGGGCTTTGTATAGTACGGCAGTTTTTAATCCTGAAAAAGACATATTAAAATCTTTAGTATTTTTCATGGGACGTGGAAATTTTAATTTATCAGGACCATGATATTTTTCAGCTCGTTGAGAAATGATTGGGCCGCCTGGATAGCCAAGATTTAAAATTTTTGCTACTTTATCATAGGCCTCACCAACAGCATCATCAACAGTTTGACCAATTAATTTGTATTGACCATAATTTTTCATTAAAAATATTTGAGTATGTCCACCGGAAACCACCACGGCTAAGGACGAAAAAATTTTCTTTTTAAATAATTCAGGATGGCTTAACCAGTTAGAATAAATATGAGCTTCAATATGATTAATGGGTATTAATGGTTTTTGATAAATATAAGCTAAGGTTTTAGCTAATTCTACCCCAATCATTAAAGAAGTAATTAATCCTGGTCCATAAGTTACAGCAATGTTATCAATTTTTTTAAAATTTATTTGAGCTTGTTTTAAAATAGGAAAGAAATTTTCAGCATGTTGACGAGCAGCAACTTCTGGAACTATTCCGCCATATTTTTTGTGGATATTAATTTGCGAAGAAACAATATTTTTTTCAATTTTAAATTTGTTCTTAGTTATATTTAACAAAGCAATAGCACTTTCGTCACAAGAAGATTCTATTCCAAGAATACGCATAGGTGATTTTAATTTAACTTAGATTATTTAAATTTGTTTAGTGATTTTAATGAAGAATTTAGTCAATTATCAATTTGAAATTTTCAATTTTCATTTAAATCTCAATGACTCAATTTACAATTCCTCTCGATTAATGTTTTAAGTAGATAATTAGTAAGACATTGATGATTGAAAATTTTTTAATTAAATTCAAATTGAAAATTGGTAATTGGTAATTTTCATATACAGCAGACCTGGTCTCTGGTTAAGAATATATAGTATATTAGGATCGCGTTATTCATGAAATACCTCTGCTTGATATTTATAAAATTCAGTTTCTTCGTCTGTATAACAATCTGCTTGTAATCCAGCTTTTATACATAAAGAACCATAAAATTCTGCTGGACCATTAATATCTTCCCAAACTTGAGGTAGATAAGTGGCTTGATTAAGACCCTGTTTTAAAATAACACCATCAATATTTTCCTGAATTTCGTTTAAAGTAGTTTTTTCTGGAACACTGAGAACAGAAATTTCAATTTCGCAGTCAATTAACTCATTTTTTTCCAAAGGATTAAAACGAGGATCATTAAGAGCTGCTGAAAGAACATTATTTTGAACAGCCTGGTAAAGCTTTTCAATCGGTTGAATATAACCAATACAACCGCGTAATTTTCCTTGTTTATGTAGGGTCACAAAAACACCTCTTTTTTCTTTAAATTTTTCAGGAATATTTTCTAAAGGCATTATTTTACCATTATTTTCAAAAGCATATTGAATAGTATCCCGAGCTAATTTTAATAAGTAAGCCATTTCTTCCGTAGAATAATTATTTTCTTGTTCTTTAGTTTTTAGGTTCTTCAGTTCCCCGGTTATTATAGCTGACGCATATCCCACCACTTCTACATCGCCAGTTATTTCACCGCTATGGCTATAATCTAAAACCTCGGCTTGCCAATTTAATTTTTGAGCCGTTTGAAAAAGGATTTTTAAACCCACTTCTCCGCAGGCCTCGCATTCAGAATCAAATTCTAAATTTTTAATTGAATCTAAACAAATTTTATCAATTTTTTGAGCTTCTTCTTGTGGATGATAATGAGAAAGGTCAGTGCTGATTATTAAAATAGTATTTTCATCTATAATGTTTAATAAGCTGGCACTGGCAGATTGAATTTGTCCATTGTTTAAAATGCCAACAGCAATAGGAATAAGCTTAGCTTGAGGCAGTATTTTTTTAATAAAAGGCAATTGTGTTTCTAAAGAATTTTCTTCTATAAAGGCCTGGTCAAAAAATGTAAAATCAGGATTTTTTTCTAATTCATAAATTGATTTATTGTCTAATTCTATTTCACCCAAAGGAGTGTTCCAATAATCAGCATGCATAAAAGTTAATTTATCAGTATATTGGTGATGAGTCGGACCGATTAAAATTATTTTGTTTATATTTTTATTTTCTAATTGTTTATATGCATAAGCCGCTGTTTGTCCACTATAAATTAGTCCAGCATGCGGTACAACTATGGCTTTAATATTTTGATAATTTTTATTTTCAGCATTGTTTAAAAAATTATCAACCATTGTGTTTAATTCTTCTTTTTCAGCTGGAAAAAAAGAACCAGCCAAAGTGCATTCTTTAATTATTTTTTTCATAGTATTTGAATTATTTTTAGAAAAGGAAAGGGGTTTATTGTCTATATTGAATTTTATAATAACAAATAGAGTAGCGCCAGCTATTATTAAGAAGGTGAAAAGAATAAGTTTGAAAGGTTTAGTCATGGTTTTTCTTGACCCAAAGAGCATTGATTATTTTAAATTTAGGTCATTCGCCTGCCCGCCATAGTCTACGGCATCTCGCCTGCTAATCGCCTGAGCGATAGCAATGGCGAGTGGGCAGGCGATGGCAGGCCACGTTCGACGTGGCAGGCGGGGATTAATTTGTAATATTTGGGTCGCATTTCTTTTTCAGATATTCCATTACTTTTTTGTTTAAAAGATTTATTTTTAACTGGGCTTGATATTCTGGAGAGTTTAAGGTTTTAGCTATTTGTTCGTTATTTCCATACATTTGTTGAGCCATTTCAATTTCATTTTGGATTTCTTTGTCAGAGGCCTCTATCTTTTCCTCTTCAATAAGCTTTCTCATGATTAAAGAGGCCTGTAATCTTTTTTGGGCTTGTTCTTTAAAATTATTTTCCAGATCTTCTACTTTTTTATTGATTTGTTTTAAGTAATCCTCAAATTTTAAACCCTGTTGGCTTATATTTTGTTTTAATTCCTCAATCATTTTATGAGTTTCTTGCTGAAGTAAATTATCAGAAAGTTCACCTATTTCTGAATTTTGGATTAATTTTTCTATAATTTCGTTTTCTAATCTCCTATCTTGTTCTTGCTCTTTTTGGATTTGATAGTTTTTCTTTATTTTATCTTTCAAATCATTTAGATTTTTAGAGCTTAGGGTTTTTTGAGCCCAGGCGTCATTTATTTCTGGCAATTCGCGTTGAAAAACGCTTTTTATTTTAACTTCAAAGTCAGCTTCTTTACCAGCTAAATTTTTATTATGATATTCTTTAGGAAAATTAAGTTTAAATTTTATTTCTTCGTCTTTTTTCTTGCCAATTAAATTATCTTCAAAACCAGGAATCATATGTCCTTTACCAATAACAAGGGGGTAATTGGTGGATTTACCATCTTCAATCGGAACATTGTCGATTTTAACAGTAAAATCTATTTCAGCTTTATCGCCTTTAGCTATTTTTTTATCAGCTAAAATTTCTTTGGCCTGATTCTCTCTTAAAGTTTCTATGGCTTTATCAATTTCTTGCTCCTTGATTTCAATTTTTTTTGGCTTAATTTTAATTTTATTTAAATCACCAAGCTTTACTTCTGGAATTAAGTTAATAGTAGCTTTAAAAATTAAAGGATTATTTACAGCCATTTTTTGAATATCTATTTGTGGATAAGAAATCGGTTTTAGCTTTTCTTTTTTAATAGTTTCAAAATAAAAATGAGTTAAAATATCGTTTAAGGCATTTTCCAAAATTTTCATTTCTCCAAATTGGGCTTTTAATAAATCATAAGGCGCTTTGCCTGGTCGAAAGCCCTTAATTTTTGAATTTTCAGACATTTTTTGAGCTGTTTTTTCCAAAAAATTTTGATATTCTGCGGGCTTAATTTCAATGGTTAATTCCGCTTGATTTTTAGGTAGTTGTTTTTTTTCAATTTTCATAAATAGTTGATAGTTTCAAGTTGTCCTCTTTCGCCAAGGCTTCAGAGGACAGGCAAGTTCCAAGTGCTATTAATTTACTTGTAACTTGTAACTTTTAACTTGTTACTAATTAAGTAATATTTAATTTAGCAAAGATAAGCAGAATAGTAAAGAAAACTTTTTAATTTTACTTTTTTGATGATAAAATAAATTTATGATTGCTTAAATAATTATATGAAGGAAGAAAAAGATATTTATTCTAATTTGGAAAATAAAAAAGAGCATAATGGTTTATTTATTGTTTTAAATATTTTTTTAATTTTAGTTAGTTTATTAACCCTTTGTTTTTATTTACAAGCCAAAAATCAAAAATTAGAGCAAAATAGTTTAAAAGAAAAAATAGTTCAAGGAAAAAACATTAATCAAGAAGAAATTGTTGAAAGCGATGAAGAAATAATGGAAAAATATCCCGAGGTTTTAAATTTTTTATTTTTTGGTGATTTAATGCTTGATCGCCATGTTAAAGAATTAATTGCTGAAAAGGGTTTAAGCTATATTTTTGAAGAATTAGCTGGTCAAGAAAACAGATTTTTTAAGGGAGTGGATTTAATTAGCGCTAATTTAGAAGGAGTAGTAACCAATGAAGGCGAACATTATCCGCCAACAATGATTTATGATTTTGCTTTTCATCCAGAATTAATTCAAGGATTAAAAAATTACAATTTTAATTTTTTTAATTTAGCTAATAATCATTTTAGTGACCAGGGCCAGCAAGGCGTAGAAGAAACCAGAGAAAATTTAACAAATTTAGGTTTTAATTACTCGGGCTGTATTGACCGCCAAGTAGGAGAATGTAGTTCTAAAATTTTAGAACTAAGCAATTATAAAATTGGTTTAGCCGGCTTTAGTATGGTTTATGGAAAATTTAACCAAGAGGAGGCCAATAAAATAATTCAAGATTTAGCAAAGAATACGGACTTAGTAATTGTAAATATTCATTGGGGGAGTGGAATATACTCATTATCAGAACAATTTACAACAAGAAATTGCCCATAGTTTTATTGACCAAGGGGCAGACATGATAATTGGGCATCATCCGCACGTTGTGCAGGGCATGGAAATTTATCAAAATAAGCCGATTTTTTATTCTTTAGGTAATTTTATTTTTGACCAATATTTTTCTCCAGACACGCAAGAAGGGTTAGGCATAGGAATATCCACTTTCTTTAGTCCAGAACAAGAACTTAGCTATAAAATATATTTATATCCTTTTAAATCTGTTGCCGGGCAAAATATTTTAATGGATGAAGCAGAAACAAAATATTTTTTGTCAGAATTTATTCAATGGTCTGATTTAGATTTTAATTTTCAAGAACAGGTTTTAGAAGGGGAGATTGAGTTGTAAAGAAATATTGACTTTGAATTATAAGTATGATTTAATAGATATTACTTTAAAAGAGCAAAGCGCAAAATTCAAAATAAAAGTTTATAATTGAAAATTGATAATTGGTAACCTGCCGTAATTTTAAACAATAAAATTAAGGCGGGTAATTGAAAATTACTTTTGCGGGTATAGTATAATGGTTATTATTACAGCTTTCCAAGCTGAAGACGGGGGTTCGATTCCCCCTACCCGCTCCATCCTTCGCTCTGCTTCGCAGAGCTTCGGATGGCACAGGCCATCCGTAATTTCCGTTAGGAAATAGAAGGATAGTCCTCCGAATCCTTTGGCGAAGGAGGGCAGTGTTAGATAATCATCAAAAAAACAGCACTTTAGTGCTGATTTCTTTATTAATTTGTTTTAGTATTTTTTACTATATAATGTAGTTAAAGCAATCGCTAAAGCATCAGAAGCGTCATCTTTTTTAGGTATTTGTTTTAAATTTAAAGTTATTTTAACCATTTCAGCGATTTGTTTTTTAAATTATTTAATTATTAATAAAAAACTACCGAACATAAATTCGGTAGTCGTGGGTATAGATTTTAAATTAGTGGCACAATCCATCGAGCGCTTATTAAAAGCACGACTATGACTGCCCCCTCCATAAAACATGTTTTTTTGATAATACCGATCTGCCAATATATTTTAGGCGGGTAATGGAGTAGATATGGCTGATAGGTAGAATCTATGCGCTCAAAAGTAAACTCTTGAAAGATTCTACAAGAATTCGGCAACCATTCTCCAAGGAGACTGATTGACTTATCAAAAGCACAGAAATGTCCATACAAAGATATAGTGGAAATAAATATGAAAAATCCTACAAGTCCTAAAAAAATAAAAAAATCTATCATGTTATTAGGATCACAATTTTTTAGTATGGAAATTAAAATTTCAATTCCAATATAAACAGCAAATATATTAATAGCGGTAGCAGCGCTACGTGAGTTTATTCGGATTACTTTTTTTTTAAAAAAGTTTCCAAGAAAAAAAATTACAATATTCACAATACAAGCCAATATCAAGAGGGTAGAATATTTTCCCACTTCCCAATTATCGCAATTATTAAGGAAATAGAAAGTAGTAGCGAATAAAGCAAGAGTCAGGATTATTGTCGGTATTGTAAAGCGTTTCAAATCTTCATTAATTGGACTTTTCATTGATTCCTTTATTTCTTTCCTTAATTTTTTATCAGCTGGACCTTTCATCATGTCCTCCTTAGTATTTATTTTTTCATTTCAGTTTACTAAATATAATATTTTTTGTCAACTTTATTTATAAATTTTACTATATAAAGTAGTCAGGGCTATGGCTAGGGCATCAGAGGCATCATCCTTTTTTGGTATTTGTTTTAAGTTAAGGGTTAATTTGACCATCTCCGCGATTTGTTTTTTATCAGCCCGACCATAAGAAGTAATCGTTTGTTTAATCTGCAAGGGAGTGAATTCTCGAAAAGGAACCTTATTTTGACTTAAGGTCATAATAATTACTCCGCGGGCATGACCAACGTTCATCGCGGTTTTAACATTTTTACAAAAGAATAATTGTTCCACTCCACAAAGATCGGGTTGGTATTTTTTAATTAATTGCGTTAATTCTTGATTTATAATTTCCAATCTTTTATTAAAATCAGTTTTGGCTTTGGTTTCAATGCAACCACAAGTTATAAATTTAGCTTCTTTTTTTTCAACCTCAATAAAACCATAACCCACGGTAGCTAAGCCAGGGTCAATACCCATTATTATTTTGTTTTTATTTTTTATTGACATTAATTCAGTTATTTTTGTTAGTTTATTTTGATAAGCACGGGGTAGAATTTTAAATTTTAAATTTTCAATTTTGAATAAATTATCAATTATTTGATTTTTAATTATCGATTTAGCTTCTAAAATAATTCCAAATTGGTAATTGATTAATTGTTCATTTAATGAAAATTGTAAATTGATAATTGGTAATTGATTATAGTTCAGCATTAGAATAAAAATTATTGACATCATCATTTTCATCTAATTCTGCAAAAAGTTTTTCTATTTTTTCAGGATTTTGGGGTTGGATAGTATTTTTGGGAATATATTCAAGTTCAGCATTGTCTATCTCAATAATATTTTTTCTTTTGCTTTGGTCGGAACCTTTGGTGATTTTTTCTTGAATTTTTTGTAAATCTTCCATAGCAGTTATAATTCTGATGCTGTTATCCTGTTTTTGAATATCTTCAGCACCGGCATCTATAATTTGCAATTCTTGCTCTTCGTTAATAGTTTCGTTTTTTAAATAAATAATACCCTTTCTTTGGAATTGCCATAGTACAGAATTACTGGAGCCCAAAGAACCATCATACTTAGTGAGGATATGTCTGATTTCAGAGGCCACGCGGTTTCTATTATCAGTAACTATCTCAATTATCAAGGCAATGCCTTCTGGGCCATAGCCCTCATAAATAATTTCTTCTAATTCTTTGCTCTCTCCGGTTCCAGCTCCTCGAGCCACGGCTTTTTCTATATTATCTTTGGGCATAGAAAGCCCCCGAGCTTTATCAATGGCCATTCTTAATTTAAAATTCATAGTTGGATCATCTCCATCCCGAGCTGCAATACTTATAATTTTAGACAATTTAGTAAACAAAGAAGATCTTTTAGAATCAACGATTGCTTTTTTGTGTTTAGTGGTGGCCCACTTAGAATGTCCAGACATAGTATTAATAGGTTAATTGGATAATAGCTTAATAGTATAATAGTTTAATTGATTAATTGTTTTCTTGTTCTTGTGTTTTTAAGTTCTTTGGTCCTTAAGTTCTTTAGTATAATTATCTTAGCAAGAGAAGGGAAAATGAGCAATATTATGTTATAATAAAATTAAGATTATATATTATAAATCCTAAATCCTAATATCTAATATCTAAACAAATTCAAAATTCAAAACTCAAAATTTAAAATATTAAAATATTTGAGCTTAAGAATTGTTTAGAGTTTAGAATTTAGAGTTTAGATATTAAAATTATGGTTAAAAAAGACCAAGATTTAGTTTTAAAAACTTATCAAGAGATGTCTAAGCAATTTGAACAAATTTTTTTAGATTTTAAAAAGCTTAATTTACCGACTAATTTTAGAAAAATAAATAAGATTTTAGTTTGTGGCATGGGCGGTTCGGCTTTAGGTCCAGATTTAGTTAGAAAGGTTTTTAAAGAACATTTATCAATTCCAATTTTAATAATTAATGATTATAAATTGCCTAAATGGGCAGATCAAGATACTTTAGTGATCATTTCTAGCTTTTCCGGTAATACAGAAGAAAGCATAGTTTGTTATCAGCAGGCCCAAAGAAAAAAATTAAAAGTTTTTATAATTTGTAGCGGTGGAAAATTGGCTTTGATGAAAGCTAATAAATTTGTTTATCAGGCCAAATATAATTATGCTTTAAATCCGCGGTTTGCTATTGGTTATTCAATAGCAATTTTTATTGCTTTATTTAAAGAGCTTAAGATATTAGATTTTTGCGGACGAAAGATTAAAAGTAATATCCATTATTTTTACCAAGGTAAAAAAATAGCTGAAAAAATAGCTAAAAAAATTGTAAATAAAATTCCGATTATAATTTCTGCGGAACATTTAATCGGCAATGCCCATATTTGGCAAAATCAACTTAATGAGACCGGAAAAAATTTTGCTACTTATTTTAGTATTCCAGAAATTTGTCATCATCAATTTGAAGGTCTGTCTTTTCCTAAAGACCTGAATAAGAACATTATTTATATTTTAATAAATTCAAAGCTTTATTTTAAAAGAAATCAAAAACGTTATCAAATTATGAAAGAAATTTTGCAGAAAAAAAAGATTAGTTTTATTGAAATTAATCCTCGGGGTGATAATATTTGGTCACAGAGCATGTATATTTTAGGAATTTCTTCCTATCTGGTTTATTATTTAGCTGGATACAATAAAATAGATCCTCAACCAAATCCCTGGGTGGATTATTTAAAGAAGAGGATGAAAAATTAATTTAGAGAACTTTATAAATTTCTATCTTTTCATTGCTAAATACCTTTTCTAGGTATTTTTTGTTTTGTGGTGCCCAGGCACCTAATTTTTTTTCGCGAGGCCCATAAAAAATATAAGTAATATTATTTTGTTTTAAAAACTGAAGATGCAATTCATCGTTATTTTCATCGGTAAAAAACCACTGCATTTGTTTATATTTTCGTTCAGAATTAATGGTTTCGTGGCTATGACCAATAAAGACAGATTTTCCAGTAATTCCAGGAATTATACTCGCCTGTATATAGGTGGACAAAATATTGTCTTGTTCTTGTAAATTATTTTTTAACCAATCTATAGCTTGTTTTTCTTCCTTATTTATATAATATAAAAATTTCCAAGCTTCTGTTTTTTGTTCTAAAGAAGAGTTTATTAAACCCCAAACATTAGACATATTAAATAAAAGTATAAATAGAAAAATTAGAATAATTTTATCCAAACGTGTTTTTATTTTCAATTTCGGAAATTTTTTAAAGATATAAAATATCAAAAGTAAACAAAGTAAAGCCATGGGTATATTAAGTCCTTGAGTAAGTCGGCGTTGAATGCTGAGGGGAAAATATATTAATAAAAATTGAACTATAAACCAAGTGATTAAAAACAATTCTAAATTTTTTAAAGGCCTTTTTTTATCCAATAATATGATTGTATAAGCTATAGCACCAATTAAAAGAAATCCATAAGCTATTATTGTCGCCCAAGCTACTGGAGTTAAACATATATTTTGCATGGCCTTTCCCAGGGTAATTGGGTCATTAAGCATTAGCCAAACATGATATAAGATTGAAGGGGCAGATATAATTAGAATTATAGATAAATGTTTTAAATAATAAAATAAACTGGTTTTGTTTTTTAAGGCATGTAAAAAAGAATAAATGGATAAAACGGCAATTATAGTAGCTAAATGATAAGGGTGAAAATTAAAAAGTATTAATCCACAAATTCCAGAAAAGATACTATATTTTATTTTATTTTTTTCTAATGCCAAAAAAGAGAATAAAAATATTAAAATTATTAAAGTAGTAGACATTATAAAATGAGCAGAGTTAAAAATAGAAGGAAAGGTAAAGGCCTCTGCCACCCATAAATCCAAAGGATAGAGCATAAAATTATTAGGAGGAAAAGAATGGGTAAAAATGTTAATTATAAAACCTAGACCAGAAGCTAGGGATATAAAGATAAGCGCTATTTTTCTTTTAATTTTTGAACTAAATATCAAAGAAATTAATAAGTATAAAGAATATATCAGAATAGGCGTAAGTAATATTTGAGACAAGAGGAAGGCCAGGGGCGGAGATAAATGAAATGTTTTAGCTAAAATCCCAAGAGAGAGCCAGAGAACGTTTAAAGTTTGTCGAGATTGAATTTCGGAAGTATATAAGTCCTTAAGTAAAAAATTTCCTTGTTTGATTTGTTCTATATAGGAATAATAAACGCTTTTATCTCCAGAAGAAAATCCGTAGATTGGGTTATAGTAAGTGTTTTCCGGGGCAGAAAAATATCCATAAAGATAGGGAATTAATAGCAATAGGATTAAAAAAATAGAAAAATACAGGATGAATAATTTTTCTTTTTTATCTATGGATTTGACAATTTCTTTAAAGGTCATTTTTTATATTTACCAGTGATTAAGTTGATTTTTATTTTTATTAATTCGCTTAATGTTTGCAGAGTATCTTTAACGGGACTGAATTTACTGGCTGATGAATTATACCAGTCCACGGGAATTTCTATAATTTTATATTTAAAAAGCTGGGCGATGACCAATATTTCCATATCAAAACCCCAGCCATAAATGGTTTGTTTAGAAAAAATGTTTTTAGCAATTTTATTTTTAAATAATTTAAATCCGCACTGAGTGTCTTTGATATTTTTGACTAATAATAATTGAATGAGCAGATTTCCTAATCTCCCAATTAAGATTCTAAGAATACTTTGTTTTATTTTAACAGCGCTATTTTTTAAATAGCGGGAGCCAATAGCAATATCAAAACCTTGCTTAATTCCTGTGTCTAATTTAGCAAATTCTTCTATGGGAGTAGAATTATCTGCGTCTGTAAATAATATAAATTCACCTTGAGCTTTTTCTACTCCTGTTTTGACGGCATAACCCTTGCCTTGATTTGGCTGATAACTAATGGTTTTTATATTATTAGCAATATTTTCCTTTTCATATTCAATAAAGGAAGCAGTATTATCGGTGCTGCCGTCATCTACTATAATTATTTCAGAATTTTTCCCCTTGAAATATTTATAAATATTGTTTAAGGTTCCTAATATCCTATCCTTTTCATTATAAGCAGGGATGATGATAGAAAATTTGTATTTATAATCCATGGGTATTTTAAAAAGTATATTAATATAATAATTTTAACATAAAGCTTATTAATTCCCAAAAGTATCAGAATTTAGATGTTTAGGCTAATAAATTTTTTAAGAGATTTTAATAATTTTGTTTAATCAATCCGAATATACAAATTAATCCCTGCCTGCCGGCAGGCAGGCGAATTACCCAAAAATTTTAATTCGCATCATTCGGATGTATTTGTATATTAGCATCGCGCTTTTATGTTTTTGAAAAAAAGAAAATCTTTTTTTAGTCAAATGACTAACTTTTTAAATAAAGGATATCTAGGGTATTTTTTAATATTTTTGATTTGCTTTTTGGTTTTTTTATATTTGCAAAAAGAATCTGTTTTTACAGACCCAGATGCCTTTTATCATCTTAAAATTTCCCAATTAATATCTCAGAAAGGAATCCTTTTAAATTTCAAATGGCTTCCTTATACGATATTAAATGATTATTTTACTGACCATCATTTTTTATATCATTTAATTTTAGCTCCTTTGGTGGCAATTTTTCCATTTTTTGGTTTAAAAATTGCTACTATTCTATTATCTAGTGCATTAATAACTTTTATTTATTGGTTTTTAAGAAAAAGAGGAGTTAGATACGCCCTTTTCTTTAGTTTGCTTTTATTATTTATAAATCCTTTTTTATTTAGAATAAATTTAGTTAAAGCCAATTCTTTGTCTTTAATTTTTTTAATTATAGGCATATATTTTTTACTAGAAAATAAAAAATGGCTTTTATTTGTTTTATCATTTTTATATGTCTGGTCTTATGGTGCCTGGCAACTCTTGCCTTTTATTTCAGGAATATATTGTCTAATTTATTTTTTAAATCATCGGCATAAAAAAATAGAAAAATTTTTATCACAAACAATAGGTAGGTTTTTAAAACCAATTAAGCAGAAAAGTAGCTGGAATTTATTTTTTTATAGTTTAGTGGGTTGCGTTTTGGGACTGGTTATTAATCCTTATTTTCCCAAGAATATAGTTTTTTATTGGACGCAATTTTTTGAAATCGGAGTAATTAATTATCAACAAGTATTAAATGTCGGACAAGAATGGTATCCTTATACCTTTGGTTCTCTTTTGGCCGGAGCGGGTTTAATTTTTTTAGTTTTATTTTTAAGCATATTTTTTTATTTTTTATACTTTAAAAAAAATAGGATTGAAGACCATTTGTTTTTATTTTTGTCGCTTTTCTTTTTTGTTTTAACTTTAAAGTCCAGAAGATATGTAGAATATTTTATTCCTTTGGCTTTAATTTTTTCCGCTTTAAAATTAAGTCAAATGATTGAGTTTTTAAATTTTAAAAAATATTTAATTAGTTTTTATAGAAAAAAGAAAATTTTATTTGTTATTATTTTAATTTATTTTAGCATTACAATTCCCATAAATTTATATTTAGGATTTAACGGCACCAGAGGACAGCTTTTAACAGGTTATGACTATAAGATGTTTGCTCAAGCAATGGATTGGTTGAAAAAAAATACAGCTAAAGATGAAATTATAGTTCATAGTTCTTGGGATGAATTTCCTATGCTTTTTTATTATAATGACCATAATCAGTATATGGCTGGATTAGACCCGACATTTTTTTATAAGGCCGATCCGGAAAAATATAATTTATGGTCTGATTTTACACAAGTAAAAAGTAAGCAAAGCAATGAATTTGTTGTTCATGAATTAAAAAGTAGATATGTTTTGGTTTCTATGGGACATAATAATTTGAGAAGAGAATTAGATAAAGACAAAAATTTTCAAAAAATATATTTAGATAAGTATGCGGTTATTTATAAATGCCTAGAGAATTGATTTATATTAGAATAGTTTATATAATTTATATGGAGATGGTTACAAAATTATTTTGTAGCCATTTCGTAAATTTAAATTTATGATTTACGTCGTAATTCCTACATATAATGAGAAAGACAATATTCAGGCCCTAATTAAAAAGATTAGTGCTTTGAATGTCTTAGATTTAAAAATTTTGATAGTGGATGATAATTCTCCAGACAAGACAGCCCAAGCAGTAGAAGAAATGATGAATGATTATCCAGTGGAAATTATTAAGCGTCCAGAGAAAATGGGTTTAGGCAGTGCTTATGTTGCGGGTTTTAAATATGCCCTGGACAAAGGAGCGGATTTACTTGTTGAAATGGATGCTGATTTTTCTCACCATCCTTATAAAATTCCCGAGCTTGTGCGCTGTGTGCGAGAAGGGTATGATGCTTGTCTGGGTTCCCGTCGAGTTGTTGGCGGAGGAATAATTGGTTGGAATATGCGTCGTAAATTGATGTCCAGATTAGCCATGGATTTTTCTAGAATTTTACTTAATTTAAAAACAAAAGATGTTACCGGCGGTTTTAGATGTTATCATCAAAAAGTTTTTGAAAAAATAGATTTGGATAAAATAAAAAGCAATGGCTATGCTTTTCAAGAAGAAATGGTTTATTTGTTGGAAAAAAATGGATTTAAAATTAAAGAAATACCGATTACTTTTGTAGATAGACAAAAAGGAGTTTCTAAATTAGGCCTTAAAGAAGCAGTGGGCTTTTTTTTGAATGTTTTAAAATTGAAGTTTGCTAAAAAGAGAAAGAAATAAGGAGCAACAATTTAATAATCTATATCAAGATTTGGTTGAAAAATTTCTTTTTTAGGAAAATTTCGAATCAAAGTTCTATTTGAGCCCAAGACAAAATTTCCTTGGGCATTTATGATATTTAATTTAAGAACAAAATCTTCAGCATAAAATTCAGCGGGAATTAAAAACCAATAATTTATTTTTATTATTTCTTTATCTTGCCATTTAGAACTAGGATAAAATCCGTAGGTGAGGGGATATATTTTAGTATATTCAGGAAGAGATTTGTTTTTAGGAATTAGGCCTAATTGCAATTGATAATTATTTTTTATTTCCACATTATCTTTTTTTTGAAAATATAGGGCCAAGGGCATAGTTTGAGTAGCAACGGTTTTTAATTGATTCAATTCAGTTTTTTCTAATTTATCCCAGCCCAAAAATATTATTTCTTGATTAATGTCCTGATGTTTTTTGTTTATAATATTTGTTTCTTCGTCTAGATTTTTAATTTCATAAAGTGGGTTTTGGTATTCTGCTGTAGATTTTTCTAAATTAAGATTATATTTCCAAACACTATAAGTATCTATAATTTTTAAAGGACTCATATTGTTTTTGGCAAAAGTTTTTTGCCAATTTAAATAACTATTTTCATAGGTTGTTTCCTCTTTGTTTTGAATATGTTGAATATTATAATTTAAAACATTATCAAAATCACAGAGTATATATTCTACATCATCTGGTAATTCATAGGGAAGATAGGAAAGTTGTTTATATCCCAGCCAAGCATAACCCAAGGTATATACTTTGGGCCGATTAGATAATTGAGGGATAAATTCTATAGAAGCGGCCACGGGTTCATTCGTAGGTATATAATTTAATAGTTCTTGATTAATTTTTATGTCAATTTTTTGATTATAATCGGGTGCTTTATTTTTATTGTTTATATCTAAAGGGGAGAGGACAAGCAAAGAATATGAGCTAGAAATTATAATGATGATTATAATTAAAGCTTTATTGTGTTTTAAAAGTTTTATAAATTTTGATTCCTTTATTTGTAAAGGAGAATATATCTTTTTTAAAGCATAAATGAAGCCCACTATTAGAGCCGGTAAAAAAAGACAAGTATAATGGGTGGTTAAAACAGTATATCCGCCATAATCTTTAATTAAGGCAAATTGTAAAAAAGGCCCTAAAGCTAATAAGAGATATTTGGGTTTTAAAATTGGGATAAAACCAAAGGGCATTAAAAGAGCAAAACTCATAGTAATATTATTTGGAGAAAAGATATGCACAATGGTCTGTAGAGGATGAATTAAATAATTTTTGAAAATTTCTAAAAGAGAATTTCCGCCTATCCAATTATAATAGGCAATAAATTTGTAGCCACCAGTAGGATTGAAATTTTGGATAATATTTTGGGCTAAAACAAACCAGCCAATAGAAAGGATGGCTGGCCAGATTATCCATTTGACTTTTCGTTTTTCAAGTAAAGCCAAAATAGAAAACATGCAGATAACAATTGCTATATCTTCACGAATAGTTAAGGACAATAAAGTAAAAAGGATAAATAAATTAAATCTTTTTTTCAAATAAAAATATATAGTAAATAAGAGCAAAAATAATCCAAAGGGCAAAAGATGAAATTCAAAAAAATTCATGTTAATTACCAAAGGATTTATTAACCATAAAAGGGGGATTATTAGAGCCCAGCCCCTATTTAAAGCATGCTTGGCGATTAGTCGGATTGGTATGGCACAAAGAGCAATAATTAGAGTTTGTAAAAAAAGCAAACACAGAGGAGAAGAAAATAATTTATACAAAGGAAGTAGAAATATTAAAAATAAGGCGAAATGGTCACCCAAATAAGAATGAGGGTGAATGGTAAAATAAAAAAGATTGCCATGAATTGAATTATGAAAAACCTGATTAAAAATTCCTAAATCTAAAGCATTATATTGAAAATTATTATATTTAATAATTAAAAAAACAAATACTATTAAAACATAGAGGACAATGGAGCCAATAAAAATTTTATTATAATTGTTTTTAATGAATTGGATTATTTTTTGCATAGAGGT
>CAZAOE010000004.1:0-62803 GCA_964486685.1 uncultured Gammaproteobacteria bacterium | reverse complement strand
ACCCCTAACCCCTCTCCCTATTCCCCCTGAATAGGGGGAAATGTCTCGAGCTTGTTGAGAGACAAAAGGGGTGGAGAGGGGATGGGGGTGAGGGGATAAGGGAGTTAAGGGCAAAGGCCGGAGGGATTCATTCTCCCCTTACCAAGGGGAGATATAGAGGGGTTTTCCACTTGAAAAATTTAATGAATATGCTAAAATAAACCCATCACCTTTTTAAAAAAGGCGATAGGTAAAAGCATATTTACATAATTAATTAAAAATAAAGCCCTCCTACGCTACCTCCTTCGATAAATCTTCCTCCTTCAATAAATTTTCGGAGGATAAATCGGAGGTCAAGAAAGCTTCGGAGGACGGAAAAGGATAAAGAATTATGGACAAAAAAGTGACTGCAGATATCAAATCTGCCCCGTTAGGAGCAAGCAATCTAGAAAGCTCCAAAAAGAAAAAAGGTAGTTTTTTACGCTGGTTGATTGTTTTAATCATTGTGGTTTTAATCATTTTGGCTGGTTTATATGCCGTTTCTAGAATTACAAATTGGAATGTTTTAGGAATTGATAAGACCGGAGCTTCTGGCAAATATCAGGCCGTATTTTTATCTAATGGACAGGTTTATTTTGGACAGACCTCTCGTGAAAATTCTGACATAGTAACTTTAAAAGATATTTATTACTTGCAGGTTACTCGAGCCATTCAACCAGCCACAGAAGGCCAAACAGAACAAAGTGAATTGTCTTTGGTAAAATTAGGCAATGAATTGCATGGTCCTAATGATGAAATGCGTATTAACCGCGACCATATTCTTTTTATTGAAGATTTAAAAGAAGACGGAAAAGTAGTTCAGGCCATTCAAAAATATATAGAATCTCAAGAAGCAGAATAATTTCATTTTGATATTTGATAAAAAACCGTTGGTTTTATTCCAGCGGTTTTTTTTATCCCCACACTTCTTGAAGTGTGGGGATTTATTTACCTTAATTTTTTCCCCTTTGCAAGGGGAGGATAGGAGGGGTTAAAAAAGTTATAATATACTCCCCTTGGCTCTCCATCAAACACTGTAAACGCTTAAAACAATAAAATATAATTATTACAATAGTTTTGTATTTGTATTTTAAGCGCCCTTACAAAAATTTAGATACAATTCGAATGAAGACAAATAGAATTTCTACGAGGAATAAGTATGACGAGTATTGAAATTCATTTATCTTAATGATGAATTGTCTAAATTTTTGTACAGGCGCGACTTTTTGCCTGCCCGCCATAGCCTAACGGCATCAGGCGTTGGCAGGCGGGACTCTACTTTTTTCTAGAAAAAAGTAGAAAAAGAAAAAATATCTTCAGACAAAATTAAAATAATTATATTTTACTATATAACGAAACAATACTTTATTAAAATAAGTTAAGCTAAATTTAGAATTTGTATTTATTCATTTTTCAACAAATAGTACTTATCTTATTAGATAAAAAACTATTATCCATTACCAATCCATTCACCCCAAATGACAATCCACGCTCAATATGATAAAATTAAGTAAGTAGAAAGGCAAAAGGGGAAAGGTAAAAGGTAAAAATTAGACCCGACTCCAATTTTCTAATCTCCTAATCCCTACCTTCTAATTCCCTACAACCTACCTCCTAATCCCTACCCCCCAATTCCCTAAAACCTACCCCCTAATTTCCTACAACCTATCCCTTAATTCCTAACCCCTATGTACATCATCCATGAACAAAAACAAAAGTCCTATTTTTTATTAACAGCGATTTATTTGTTTTCTTCTTTGGTCTTATTGTTGTTAATAATCAGTCCGCCAGGAATGGGATTGCCACCTTTACCCTGGATTACCAGAATTATATTAGGCGTTATTTTTTTAGTAGATATATTTATTTTTAGAAGTTTTTATGAACTTAAATTTAAAATTACTAGTGAGGGTTTGGAGTTTGGTTATGGTTTTTTTAAAAGCAAAATAGCTAAAAATGATCTTAAATCTATAATTATAGATACTAGTAAAGGAAATTTTTTTGGCTATGGTGTTAGATTTAATAGACATAGGATTATGGGTTATATTGCTAGAACTGGAGATGGTTTAATGATTGAGACCAAGAAGAATAAGAAATTTTTTGTAACTATCAATGATCCAGAGCAGGCCCTGCAAATTATTAAGCAAAGTAAATATTTACCCCTACACCTAATTTAGGCATCAGGAGTAATTAATCAAAAACCTCATAGCTATTAAAATTAGGTGGGGGGTAAGTAATTATCTAACCCCGTTAGAGATTTATCCCATCACCAAATTTAAAATTTGGTGATGGATTTATCTCTAAACGGGGCTAATGGGATGTATAAATTTAAAACATTAAAAGATTTTGATTTTAAAAATAAGAGGGTTTTACTCCGCGTAGATTTTAATTTGCCCATTGATGAGCAAGGAAATATATTAAATAATTGGCGAATAAAAAAATCATTAAAGACCATTAATTATCTTTTAGACCAAAATGTTAAACTTATTATTGCTACTCATTTTGGTCGACCCCAAGGGGAAATAATAGAAAAATTAAGAGTTGATAAAATTGCTCAAACTTTATCAGAAATTATTCAAAAACCAGTAAAAAAATTAGATGATGTTTTAGGAAATGATGTTAAACTGGCTATTAAAGAAATGAAATTTGGGGAAATTATTATGTTGGAAAATATTCAATTTGATCCAGGTGAAATTAAAAATTCCGATGACTACGCTAAAAAGTTAGCTGATTATGCAGATATTTTTGTTTTTGATTGTTTTGGCCAGGCCCATCGTAATTACGCTTCTATTGCCGGTATTCAAAAATTTATTCCTAGTTGCGCTGGTTTTATTGTCCAAAATGAAGTAGAAAATTTAAATCAAGTTATAAAAAACCCTGTCCAGCCCTTTTATGCTATTATTGGTGGGGTAAAATCAGATAAAATAGGAGTAATAGAATTATTAATGGACAGAGTTGACAAATTTTTAATTGGCGGGGTTTTAGCTAATACATTTTTAAAAGCACAAGGTGTCAATATTGGGTTTTCTAAATTTGACCAAAAGACCTTGGAATTTGCTAAAAAAATTATTAATACTCATGCAGATAAAATTATTTTACCCGAGGACTTAGTAGTGGCTAATAAATTTGATAGCCAATCCAAGTTTGAAATTATTGATATAAAAGACATTCCTGCGGAAAAAACGATTTTAGATATTGGTCCTCAGACCATTACTAATTATGAAGAAATATTAACAGATGCCCAAACTATTGTCTGGGCTGGTACTTTGGGAGTTTTTGAATGGACTAATTTTTCTGCAGGCACCAGATCCATAGCCAATTTTATTTCTAATTTAAAAGCTGTTAAAATTATAGGAGGAGGGGACACAGCTAGTGCTATAGAAAGTTTGGGCTTAGAAGAAAAAATGACGCATGTTTCCACAGGCGGAGGTGCTTCTTTAGAATTTTTAGCAGGAAATGAATTACCAGCATTAAAGGCCTTAGAAAAAAATTATAAAAAGTTTAATAGTTAGTAAATTTTAATTATTCTCCCCTTACTCCCTCGACGTCGTCCCACTAAACGGGACTTCGCTCAGGGCAAGCAAGGGGAGACAAATATGGGTTGTCTACCAACCATTCTCCCCTTACCAAGGGGAGATTAAGAGGGGTTATATTAATAAATTTAAATAGAAAAGCGATTATGACTAAATTATTTAATAAAAAATCAGAAACAGAAAAAAGAAAATTGTTAAGAAATAATATGCCATTAGCTGAATGGATTTTATGGAAGAAATTAAACAATAAACAATTAAGTGGTTATAAATTTCGTCGACAATATAGTGTAAAACAGTTTGTTATTGATTTTTATTGTCCAATACTAAAACTAGCTATTGAAATAGATGGTGATTCACATATTGATGCCATAAAATATGATAATAATAGACAAAAATATATAGAATCACTAGGTATCAAATTCTTACGCTTCAGTAATTTGGAAATATATGAAGATTTAGATAGAGTTATAGAAAAGATTAAAAAGTATTTTTAACCTCCCCTAACCCCTCTTTGGCCTCGCCCCGTATAAAGCGAAGCTTTTGTACGGGGTAAGGAGGGGTCCTAATTATTCTCCCCTTACCAAGGGGAGACAAAGAGGGGTTAAAAATTAGAGAAAAGCGATTATAACTAAATTATTTAACCATTTAAAGCCATGCCTAAAATAGATAAAATAATCGGTCGGGAAATTTTGGATTCTCGAGGTAATCCTACTGTTAGCGCTACAGTTTTTTTAAATGATGATAGCTATTATTTTGCTTCTACTCCTTCAGGGGCCTCTACGGGTAGTTCAGAAGCCAAAGAATTAAGAGATGGAGACAGGACCAGATATAATGGCCAAGGAGTTTTAGGGGCTGTGCATAATATTAATTCTTTAATTAACGATGCTTTACACGGAATAGATGTTTCTGACCCCATAGTTATTGATGAAAAATTATTAGCATTGGATGATACCGCTGATAAAAGTAATTTAGGAGCCAATGCTATTATAGCTGTTTCTATAGCCATTAATAAGGCCTGTGCTGGAATTAATAATTTACCTCTTTATAAATTTATTAATCAATATTATAAATTTTCTGTTAGTCCTAGTTTGCCAATTCCCTTGGTTAATATATTCAATGGCGGTAAACATGCTGATACTAATTTGGATTTTCAAGAGCTGTGGATTATACCGGAAAAATTTAATAGTTTTAAAGAACGCTTAAGGGCCAGCTCAGAAATTTTTCATAAGTTTGGAGAAATATTATCCCAAGGCGGTTATGATACTGATATTGGTAATGAAGGTGGTTATGCTCCGGATTTAAAGAAAACAGATGATGCTTGGGATATGATTTTAAAAGCTATTCAGCAAACTGGCTATACAGAAAAAGTAAGATTGGGCTTAGATGCTGGGGCTTGTACATTTTATAATCAGCATTCTCGTAAATATCAAATCAAATTAGAGCAAAAGAATTTAAATTCTACGGAAATGATTAATTATTATATTGATTGGTTAAAAAAATATCCTTTAGCTTATTTTGAAGACCCCTTAGATGAAGAGGATTGGAAGCATTGGGTAGAATTTAATCAGGCCTTGAATTTAATTGATAAAGACATTTTATTAATTGGAGATGACCTTTTTACTACTAATGTGCAAAGATTGAAAAAGGGTATTGATTTACAAGCCGCTAATGCTATTATTATTAAACCAAATCAAATTGGCACCATTAAAGAAACTATTGATTGTATTAAATTGGCCCAAGATAATAAGATGTCTATTGTTGTTTCTCACCGGAGTGGTGAAACCTGTGATGATTTTATTGCTGATTTAGCTGTTGGATGTGGAGCAGAACATATTAAAACTGGTTCTATTTGTAGAGGCGAAAGGATTTGTAAATATAATCGCTTATTAAATATTGAAGATGAATTGATATAATGCCAATATGCTAATGTATACTAATAATACGAATATTATACTAATTTTTAAGTGATTATTTTATCTTCAAGTGATTTATTTGTATTGTATTTGTATAATTAGTATTAATTCGTATATTAGCATTATAATAATTCGTATATGAAAATAAAAAAATGTATCTTAATTATTTTAGATGGTTGGGGCTTGGCAGTACCGGCTAAAGGTAATGCTATTAGTTTGGCTCAAACCCCTAATTATGATTTTTTGTGGAAAAAATATCCACACACTAAATTAATAGCGCATGGAATACAAGTAGGATTACTCAAAGATCAGGATGGAAATTCAGAAGCCGGTCATATGAATATTGGAGCCGGTCGAACCGTATTGCAAGATGATATCTATATTAACGAAGCTATTAAAGATGGTTTATTTGATAAAAATTCAGCTTTTCTAGAGGCCATTAATCATGTTCAAAAAAATAAATCCAACCTTCATTTAGTAGGCCTTTTAAGTGGAATCCAGAGTGCTCATGTTAATCCAGAACATTTAGATTTTTTATTGAATTTATTAGGAAAAAAGGGTGTGAAAAATGTTTATTTACATCTTTTTACTGATGGTCGGGATTCTTCTCAACACGCCAGTATAAATTTTTTAAAGGATCTAAAAAATAATTTTAAAAATAAAGAAAAAATAGCTACTATTATGGGTAGATTTTATGCCATGGATAGAAATAAAAATTGGTCTAGAACAGAAAGGGCCTATGAGGCTATGACTGCTGGCAAGGGCTTAAAAGTTGAGTCGCCAGAAGAAGCTATGGTTCAGGCCTATAATAGGGAAGAATCGGATGAATTCATAAAGCCCACAGTAGTTACTAAAAAAGGCCAGCCAATTGTTAAAATAAAGAATGATGATGCAATTATATTTTTTAATTTAAGGTCTGATAGAGCCAGACAATTAACTAAGCTTTTCGTACAGCAAGATCTTTATGATCGTAATAAAAATTGTAAGATAAATAGAAAAAAATTAAAGAATATCAAATTTGTTTCTATGACTGACTTTGGTCCTGATTTAGACGGTATTTTAGCTGCCTTTCCCTCTCGAGATATTGAAGAGACCCTACCCATGCAATTAAAGGACTATCGGCAATTGTATATTTCGGAAAGCGAAAAATATGCCCATGTAACTTATTTTTTTAATGGTGGTTATAAAGACCCCGTGGCTGGTGAAAATAGAGAAATGATTCCTTCTCCTCATGTTCGTTCTTATGCTCAAAAGCCGGAAATGAGTTCTAAAATTTTAACTAAGAAAATTATTAATTATATTAATAAAGATAAATATGATTTTATAGTAGTTAATTATCCTAACCCAGATATGGTTGCTCACACTGGAGATTTAGAGGCCGGTATTAAAGCCGTGGCAGCCGTAGATTATTCTTTGGGCTTAATATATAAGGCCTTACAGAAGAAAAAGAATTTTGCGATGATAATTACTGCTGACCATGGTAATATTGAGGAAATGATTAATTTAAAAACTGGAGAGGTTGACACCAAACATTCTTGTGCACCAGTACCTTTTATTTTAATCCATCCAGATTTAAAAAAGAAAAGATTGCAAAAAGGTAAATTAGGAGATATTGCTCCTACAATTTTAGATATTTTTGGTCTGCAAAAGCCTCGTTTAATGACTGGGCAATCTTTATTGAAAAAGTAATTAAGCGATAGCAATTAATACAAATGATACTAATTAAATGATACTAATATACTAATTAGATTAAATGATACTAATATACTAATTAGAAAATAGTTGCTAGAAAATAGAAATTCGTAATAGAAAATCGAAAATCGAAAATCATTAATAACGAATTTCTAATTTCTACTTTCTATTACTATTTTCAAATTTCGACTTAACAAATTTCTAATATTAGTATAATATGATTGATAGACCAAAACCATTATGTTTGATTATTATTAGCGGATTAAATTTAAATGATTTATCTGCTAATTTTTCTTATTTAAATAGTTTGGTTCAGAGTTATCCTTTTTTAGTTTTAAAATCACATTATGCTTCTCGCAAGGATTTATTTAAAAATTATTTAGATATGGGCAGAGGAAATCAAGAAAATAATATTCCTTTGGCTCAAGTTATCAGCGATGCTGATTTAAGCCAATTACATTTAGCCACTATTAATTCCTATGCATATATAAGTTATTATTTTAATAGTCAAAAAAGGACTAAGCATAAAAAAGAGGATTGGTTGAAATTAAATAATAATTTAATATCAGATAATTTTTCTATATATAATACCAAGAAAATAACCCAGCAAGCCATCAAAGAGGTCGGTCGTGCTTATTATGATTTTATGCTTATAAATTACGACGATCTTTTGGATACTACTGATAATTTTAAATATATTTTTAAAATAATAGATAAAAATATTAAAAAATTAGTAGAAATTGTCTTATCTTATAATGGGGGACTTTTAATCACGGCAGATAGTGGATTTAATCAGGAAAAAAATTTAGTACCCTTATTTTTAATTTCTAAGGCCTGGAAAAACAAAAGCTTTATAGATTTCAATTATAAGCAAGATTTGAAAAATCAAAAATTTAGTGGTGAAATTAATCAACTTTATCCAACAATTTTAAAAATTTTAGGCCTTTCTATTCCCGATTCAGTAAAAACTAAATCTTTAATCTAATAAAAAATACTGAACACAATAATTGTTCAGTCTTAATAAGGGGAGATAAAGCCTGCCGGCCGTAGCCCCCCACTTTTTGAAAAAAGTGGGGGATGAAGGTAGGGGGGTTAAAAATTAATGAAAATAATTCCTATAAAAGCCATAATATAACCTCCCCATGCCCCTCCTTGGTAAGGAGGGGTCCTAACTATTCTAGATACTACATTGGAATAGCCACATAGGCCCTCCCCTCCTCAGATGAGGAGGGGAAGTAAAGGAGTGGTGGGATTATTCAAAACCTAAACGATATTTGACGCTAAGTTTCAGCAATTATTGAAAATGTTGGAGTCCTCTAATGAGAGACTCCAACAAGGCGTAGAATTATTCTCCCCCCTTCCTCCCCTTGTTAAGGGGAGGTGTCCGTAGGACGGAGGGGTAAGGGGAGACAAAGAGGGGGTTATATTATTTGAAACAATATCCAAGCAAAAATTATTCCAACTGCAGTCCCAGCCAAAACTTCAGGCATGGTATGAGAAACTCTTTCATTTAAAGTTTTATACTTATATTCAAATTCATCCGGTAAATCAATAATTAATTTATTAATGGCCTTACTGTGTTCGGTTAAATAAGCTCGAAAGCCAATAGCATCAGTAATTACTATAATAGCCAGCACTAAACTAATAGCAAAGCTAGCTGATTGCCACCCCTGGTTTAATCCAACTACAGTTGCCAGAGAAGAAACCAAGGCACTATGAGCAGAAGGCATACCGCCATAAGCAGTGATATTTTTCCAAGTCCAAGTACCCTTAATCATTTCAATTAGGGGCTTTAAAATGATTTGAGAGATTAAGACCACTAAAATAGGTATGAGGATTAATTTATATTCCATAATTTTTAATATTATAATATAATTATAAGGTGAAATTAAAAAATATACAATGATGATTTATTTAAATACTATAATTTTATCCATAGTTCAGGCCTTAACTGAATTTTTACCAGTTTCTAGTTCGGGGCACTTAATAATTGTTCATCGTATTTTGGATTCAGGGATTTTAAATACTGCGAGTTTTGATGTTTTTTTACACGCTGGAAGCTTATTGGCGGTTATTATTTATTTTTGGCCAGAGATAATTAAGATAAGTAAAAATCTTGTAGTTGATTTAAAAACTAAAAACTTTAAACATAATTTTTTGTTGTTTATAGTTGTTGCTATTTTACCGGCTGTGCTAGTAGGCTATTTTTTAGAAGATTTTATTGAAGAATTAAGAAGTCCTTTAATAGTAGCTAGTGCCTTAATATTTGGCTCTATTATTTTTATTTTAGCAGAAAGATTTTTTAAGATAAATAAAGATTTAAAAAATTTGAATTTTAAAGACAGTATTATAATTGGCTTGATGCAGTGCTTGGCTTTTATTCCAGGAATGTCTAGAAGCGGGATTACTATTGTGGGAGGAATGCAGAGGGGCTTGAGCAGAATTGAGGCCGCTAAATTTTCTTTTTTAATGGCCATACCTTTGTTGTTTGGAGCTGGATTAAAAAAAATAATTGATATTTCATTTTTAGATATCAATCATTTTAAAATATATATTTTGGGTTTTCTAATTTCTTTTGTTTTTAGTATATTGGCGATTAAGATTTTAATGAAGCTTTTACAGAATAGATATGGTTTATATAGCTTTGCTGTTTATCGTCTTATTATCGCAATTATAATTTTAATTTTTTTAAGTTAAACTATTAGTTTCTAATTTATAATCTAATTTATTTCCAGAACTAATATATAAAATCAGATTTTCTGAAATATGGTTGCCAATTGTTTTTTGAATAGACATTGGCATCTCGGCTGGTCGACCGAATATTTGAACAATAATGTTTTTATAGACCGCAATGCCGGTTTCTAAATAATTTTCATTAAGTAAATTTTCCTGATGACTAGGAGAATCCATCCAGGCCTGAATAAGGTCTTGATTATTTTTAAAGTTAGTAGCTAAATTTTCTCCGACAAAAGAATATTCATAGCCAGTCTCTTTTATCCAATAAGAAAATGTTTTTTGACCATCTTTGGACTCGTGGTCAAAATAATCATTTTTATATAGATATTGGGCCTTATCAATAGCTGCTTCAGTAAGCTGATTATTAATGCTTAGGAGAGGGATATTATTTTCCACCCTTTTTTGATTAATAAGTTTAAATATAGTCGTTTCTGATATTAGGGGCTCAGCTTCAGTTGTTTTAAAATTAAAAAACAGTATCTGTATTATAAATAAAGAGAGGACTAAGAGTTGAATTATTTTTTGGTGTTTTTTTATCATAGAATATAAAAAAGTACTTTACCAAAATCAAAGTACTTTATAAATATAGCTAAAATTACTCTTATTGTGTTTTGTTTTTACCTCGACTTTCATCTAAGGTATTTTTTGATTTTGGTTTTTATTTTTGGTAAGTTTTTAACTTACTGTTTCAGTATAGCATATCTAAAACGCTTTGTCAATAGCAGAAAATTTTGGTTTTTTACCCTTGCTTTTTTAGAATTTTTTTGTTAAATTTATATATTGACAATTTAGAAAATAAGATAATAAAAAATACAAAAAATAGTAGGAGGAACAGATGAATCTGTTTGAGTATCTTAAGGTAAGTGAAGGATTGGTTGATTCCGGTGGACACCAAGAAGCAGACTGTATTATTTGTTTGGCCTTTGGTCGGAATGACATTGAGGATAATGATTTAGGTTTACTTGGTTTTATGGCAGAAAGATTAGATGATCCGAAAATGATCGAGATCATTAATAATAGTTTTTTTGATCCTGGTTTGCCAAATATTAAACTGGCTGAACGCGTTCAAGAACTGATGCTTAAACATTCTTTTCCCGCTTTATTGCAGTGGGAAGTAGCCGTTGCTTTAGATCGAGATTTTTATGAAAATCATAAAGACCAGGTTTTTATAATTTGGCCACCCAAAGCTTGTAAAAAAGGTTTTAATTCTAAAGAAGTTTTAGAAAAAGCCATAGAGATTATGGATTTAAAGGATTTCAACATTCCTATTTTACTTGCCCACAAATTACATATTAAGAGAGTTGTTGCTTTGTGGGAGGCTATGGTTGAAGAAAAACCAGTAGTTGTTAATTCTTTTGTTGAATTGTTTGATGAGGGTTCAGTTCAGGATCGGACCAGAGACAGAAAAACTTGGCGAAGAAAAGAATTCTTAGTTCGCATCCACCATTGGATTTTTGGCTGGGTGTGAGCAAAAAAATATTAGGGTTGATAATTATCAGCCCTTTTTATTTTGTAAAAAATGTAATATGGTATAATATAGTTAGTAGTTTGTAGTTAGTAGTTCGTAGATAAACTACAAGCTAACCACCTAACCACCTAATTACCTAATCACTAAAACCATGTATCCTATTATTCTTGCTGGAGGAACAGGAACGCGACTGTGGCCAATTTCTCGCCAAAATCAGCCCAAACAGGCCGAGCGTTTTTTTGATAAAAAAACCCTATTACAATTAACTCATCAACGAATTTCAAAGGGCTTTGCTAAAAAAGATATTTATATTTCTTGTGGAAAATCTCAATGGTTATTATTAAAAAAACAAATTCCACAAGTTTTAAAAAATCATTTTATTTTAGAGCCCGAAGCCAAGGGTACGGCCATGGCCATTGGTTTAGCTTGTCTAAAACTATTTAAAAAAGATCCCCAAGCAATTTTAGCGATGGCCAATTCTGACCATTTTATAGCCAACGAAGATAAGTATATTAAAGTTTTAAAAATAGCTGAAAAAATAGTCAAGAAAAATCCAAATCATTTAACTTTAATAGGAATAAAGCCCGATTATCCAGAAACAGGTTACGGTTATATTGAATCAGGAGGTTTATTTAGTAAAATAGGAAAGCAATCAATTTATAAGATTAAAAAATTTAAAGAAAAGCCAGATTTAAAAACAGCCAAAAAATATATTCAAAATAAAAAATATTTATGGAATCCAGCTTGGTTTGTTTTTCGAGCTGATACCATGTTGAATTTATTTAAAAAACATTTACCAAGTCATTATAAGGCCTTAAAAAATATTGAACAAAAAATTGGGACAAAAGAGGAGGGGATTATTTTAGAGAAAGAATTTAAAAAAGTAAATAAAATCTCTATTGATTATGGAATTATAGAAAAAACTTCTAATATGTTAGTAATTCCAGTTGATTTAAAATGGGATGATATTGGAAATTGGCAGGCCGTTAAAGATTGTTTTTCAAAATCAAAGAATTTATCTCTTGGAAATAATTTGTTAATGGCTGCTGAAAATAATTTAGTTATCAATAAAGATAAAAATAAATTAATTGCTTTATCTGGAATTAATGATTTGGTAGTTATTAATACTAAAGACGTATTATTAATTTGTCCTCAATCCCGAGCTCAGCAGGTAAAAAAAATAGTGGAAAAAATTAAACAAGACAAAAACTTAAAGAAATATTTATGAAAAAGATTTATTTAATATTAATTTTTTTGGTTATTCTCGGAGTATTCGGGATTTTTTATTATAGTTATCAGATTAATTATCCAATTTCAAAAAAAACTAATCAGTTTGAATTTACCATAGAAATTGGTCAGTCCCCAAAACAAATTGCTGATTCTTTAGAAAATTCAGAAATTATCCGCAGCGCCCTTTGGTTTAGATATTATCTTAAAAAAGAAAAACTTTCTAATAAAATAATTGCTGGTAGTTTTTTATTGTCTGCAGATATGAATCTTAAACAAATTGCCCAAAAAATTACTTCTACAGAAGTTTTATCTGCTGAAAAGCAAATTACCATTATTGAGGGTTGGAATATAAAACAAATTGCTGATTATTTAGGTAAAAATACTTTATGTTCTCAGAGAGATTTTTTAGAGCTGGCTAATGATTATAATAATAATGATTTTGATTTTTTAAACACTAGACCTAAGACAGATAGTTTAGAAGGTTATTTATTTCCAGATACTTATCGAATTTATACTCAGGCAGATTGTGAAGATATTTTATTAAAAATGTTAAATAATTTTAATCAAAAATTAGCTGATAATTTACGGGCTGAAATTCAGGCCCAAGGAAAAACAATTTTTGAAATTTTAACCATGGCTTCTTTAATTGAAAAAGAAGTGCGTAGCGCTGAAGATATGGAAATTGTGTCAGGTATTTTTTGGGATAGAATTAAATATGGACAGGCCTTAGAATCCTGTGCTAGTTTAGCTTATATTTTAGGAGAAAATAAAGAGGTTTATTCGCAAGCAGATACTCAGATTAATTCACCTTATAATACTTATCGCCACAGAGGATTGCCCTTGGGACCAATATGTAGTCCGGGCTTAAATGCTATTCAGGCCGCTATTTATCCGCAATTCACTGATTATAATTATTTTTTAACTGATCCAAAAACAGGTCAGACCATTTGGAGCAAGACCTTTGAAGAACACAAGCAGAATAAGCAGAAGTATCTCCAATAATGCTACGCATTATTGAATTTCAAATTTCCAATTTCAAATTTTAATTTAACCTGCCTGCCGGCGGGCTAAGGACATCTCCACCTACCCCTCCGTCCTACGGACACCTCCCCTTATTAAGGGGAGGAAGGGGGAGAATTAAAGAGGGGGTAAAAATTGAGAATTGAAAATTGTAAATTGAATATCAATACTGTTTTACGAATTGATACCCGAGATATTCAAAGCTGTTTAAATTTGAAATGTTTTTATAAAATACATTTTCATCTATATAGTGGCTAGTATATTTAAAGTCGTATATTTCATAATTAAAGTCATCGGCTATTAAGATAACATTTTTAATTTCTTGGCCAATAGGAATATACCATTGGTACAATAATTCACTTTTTGAACCATAATATCGATAATATTTAGTGGCTGTTGTTTTATCATTAAATAAATAATAAATATAATATTGAGGCAAATAATAATTCAAATGACGGGCATTTTTAATAAAGTTAGTTCGGATTTGATAATAAGGACTATCTCCCTCGCATATTAAAATAGTATTTTCTGGATTATACTTTTTTATAAAATCAATAATAGTATTTAATTTAAGGTCATTATTTTTTAAATTTTGAGCATTTATTTTATAAGGAGCGACATTAATTAGAAATTTGTTTAATAATCTGTTTTCTAAGCAAGAGTCAATGTCAAAAGTAAAAATAATAATTTGAATTAAAATCACGCTTAGCATAATAAAATATTTTTTCTTAGTATTTTTAATTTTATCAATAGCCAAAATACCCAATAATATAATTAGCGGAACAATGGTCATTAAATATCCTATTTTACCGAGGTGGATTAAAGCACAAAAAATAAAGGAAGGCAAAAACCATAATAATAAGATATTTTTAGTAATTTTATTAAATTTGAATTTTTTCTTAATAAAATTTAAAATAATTAGAAAAGACAATATATTGCCAGAATAAATTATAATTTTTAAAGCATTAATGCTTTGTTTAAATACAGAGCTTATTTTACTCAAGGAAAATATAGAAGTATTAGTTACGGCTCCGCTATATTGATGAATAGTGATTTTAAAGAATTGGAATAATCCACCACTTAAATATGCCGTAGGCATTAACCAAGCCAAGCTAACAATTATTAAGATACTGACATTTTTTACTATTTCTATGATTGGTTTTTTTTGATGTTGAATATAAAAATAAAAGGTATATAAATAAAGGGGGCTAAAAAATATCAAAAGGCTTTGCCGAAAACCAATTCCCAGAGCAAATAAAAAACTATATAAAGGTAATAGATTTTTCTTTTTTTTGATGATTAAACAAGTTAAATAAAAAAATATTAAAGCAAAACTAAAATCAACGGTATATATATTGGCAAATTCACCATGAAACCAGACAAAGGGATTAAATAAAAATATTAGGGCAGACAATAAGGAGAGGGTTTTGTTTTTAAATATTTCTTGTGAAATTTTGAAAAAGATTATTCCAGCAATAATACTAAAGATGATATTTATTATAATCATGGAATAATTGGGATTGGCGATAATAATATTTATTAATTTAGATAAATAGATATAAAAAAAATATCCTGGCGGATGGGGTTGATGTAAAAGGATATTAAATTTTTTCATTCCTAAGGCCAATTGTACAGAATCCCATTCAAATAAATACTTAGTTATAAATGGTAAACGACTGATAAAAGTTATAAATATAATAGCAATATAAAAAATATAATTTTTTTTGGGCTTGGGTTTTCGGAAAATATTTAGAATATGGGTCAACATATCATTGATTTTTTGTTTAAAACTTATTAGTATAAGATTAAGTTATGTTTAAAAGAATTTTAAAATTTTTTAGGGTCCATGAGGATTCTTTAGATAAAACAGAATTGAGAATATATGAAATGATTCCTGGTTCTTTAGTGTGGCTTACTTTTATTGTAGCGATATTTTTATCAATATTCAAACCAATTTGGGCTATTTATGGAATTATAGTTATAGATGTTTATTGGGTGGTAAGAATTTGGTATCTTTTTGTGTATCTTTTTGTTTCCTGGGTTAAATATATTAAGGCCATTAGAATTGACTGGAAGGCAAAATTAAATCAATTTGATAATTGGCAAAATTATATTCATCTAATCGCTTTACCTACTTACCAGGAGCCCTATAAAGTTGTTCAAGCGACTTTTGAAAAATTATTAGAGTCAGATTATCCCAAAAATAAAATGGTTATTGTTTTGGGTGGAGAAGAAAGAGACCAGAAAAATTTTTTACAAATAGCTCAGCAAATTAAAAACGAATATAAAGATAAGTTTAAAGATATTATAATTACGGTTCATCCCAAAGATTTGCCAGGAGAAATTCCAGGTAAGGGTTCTAATATGCATCATATTGGCCGAGTAATGGCTGAATATTTTAAAGAAAGAAATATAAATTATCAACGAGTAATAATTTCTATGTTTGATATTGAAACCTGGCCTCATCCGCAATATTTTAATGCCCTAACTTATCATTATCTGGCCTCTGATAATCCTGAACATTATAGCTATCAGCCCTTAGTTTTATTTAATAATAATATTTGGAAATCAAATCCTTTGGTACGAGTAGTGGCTAATTCTACCACCTTCTGGTTATTAACAGATATGTCGCGTTCAGAACGTTTATTTACTTTTTCTTCGCATAGTATGAGTTTTAATACTTTAGTTAAAGCAGGTTTTCATCCTAAAGATGTTGTTACTGAAGATACTAGAATATTTTTACGCTGTTTAAATTATTTTAATGGCGATTATCAGGCCCAGCCGATTTTTGTTCCAGTATCTATGCAGACCGTAGATATTGGAAATATTTGGGGGTCATTTAAAAATCAATATAAACAAATGCGCCGCTGGGGTTGGGGGGCCGAACATTTTCCCTGGATGATGACTCATTTATTTAAAAATAAAAAAATTTCTTGGAAGAAAAAATTTACTTATTTATGGAATCAGAGTGAGGGCGTTTATACTTGGGCCACTTTGCCAATTTTAATTTTGTTATTGGGTTATCTACCAATTTGGATAGCTGACCAAACTATTCATTATAATGTTTTAATTCACAATGCTCCTCAAATTTTGAAAATGGTTATGAACTTTGGTTTGGGAGGCATTATGTTCATTTCTTTGTTCAATTTGGGATTTTTACCAAAAAAACCTAAAGAGATTTCTTGGTTGGCATATCCTTTGATGTTTTTACAGTGGTTATTATTTCCAATAACTATGATTTTCTTTGGTTCTATCCCAGCCACCGAAGCCCAGACCAGATTAATGTTGGGCGGTAAGTTTCGTCTTGGATTTCAAGTGACAAAAAAAATATAGCCGCTAGCTATCAGTTATTATTAGTTATTTTATGGCTTATTATTCTAATATACTTCCAATAAAATTTTGTTGGCCGTTGCTAAATGGATTAATCTCCATTTTTTGTTAACAAAAAATTATTTTGCTTAGTGGTGCATGTATCACCTCGTCATATTATTTGATATGATTAGTATAATGGGATAAATTATTTATAGTTACAATAGTTATTTATTTATTTTATATTTTTTTATCACCACCCCTTCTCTTCCCCTCCTCAGTCTCGCCCCGTATAAAGCGAAGCTTTTGTACGGGGTGAAGGAGGGGAGGCAGGGGAGGTGTTGTTTAGGCTTATTAAAAAAACAAAAGCCGGATTGGTCGGCACAACAGAAACCATTACCCCTTAGTTGACGGTAATTTATTTTAAAATAGTTCCAATAAAATTTTGTTGGCCGTTGCTAAATGGAGTAATATCCATTTTTTGTTTTCCTTCAATTTGAACAATGGAAGGATAGAGGAGTCCTTGCTGAGTTTGGATAGCAATTTGTTGATTTTCTAAGAAAATTTTACCAAGCTGATGGTCAGTATTTTGATCGCTAATATCAGCTTTAATTATTTTGAATAATTTACCCCTACACTTATTTAAGTGTTGGGGTTTACCATTAAAATAAGTATAGGCCCCTGGCCAAGTATAAAAAGCTCGGATTTGATTGTTTATTTTTTCAGCAGAATTATTCCAATCAATTAATCCGTTTTCTTTTTTAATTATTTTAGAATAAGTTGCTTGATTATTGTCTTGAGGGTGAGCAGTAATCTTTTTATTAATATATTTTTCTAAATTATCAAGCAATAATTTATTACCCAAATAAAATAATTTTTGGTTTAAAGTTTCATGATTGTCTTTAGGGTCGATTTTAATTTTTTCTTGAGCAATAATTGGTCCAGCATCCATTTCTTTTTCTAAAAGCATAATACTTACGCCACTTTGTTTTTCTCCATTTAATAAAACACTTTGTATAGGAGAGGCCCCGCGGTATTTAGGAAGTAGAGAGGGGTGGATATTTATAATTCCTAAAGAAAATAAATTTAAAATTTTTTCCGGAATAATCACTCCATAAGCCAAAAGAATGCCTAATTGAGCAGAAATGTTTTTAAAAAGATTAATATCTTCTTCGGAGTTTAATTTGTTTTTAGTTAAAATTTTAAGCCCAGCCTGTTCAGCCATTTTTTGAACTGGGTTTTGTTTTTGTTGCCGGCCAGTTTTTTTAATTGATTTAGTAATTACTAATTCAATATTATAATTAGCTTGAATTAAGTCCGCTAGTAATTTAGCTGAGTTTTGATCAGAACCGAAGAAAACAATGTTGGTGGGTTTTATACTATTCATATATAGAAGTTAAATGTTAGGAAATTTTAAAATAGTTTGTTGTAGAATTTTCAATTTGAAATTTTAAATTTTAATTGAATTTTCAATGTCTCAATTTTAAATAAATCCTTAATAAAAATTGATTATTGATTTATTGATTATTGAATAAAAATTTTAAATTGGTAATTGATAATTGAAAATTATCTCTCATCATTTTTAGCTTGGGCTTGTAATTTTTTAAATCTATCTTTTCCTTGGGTAAATTTTTTAATTTTGTCCGTAAAAATAATGCCGTTGATATGATCTATTTCATGTTGAAAAACAGTGGCATAAAGTCCGCTTGTTTTGGTTTGGTATTTTTTACCTTTTTGGTCGTAGTATTCTAAAATTATTGATTTGGACCGGGAAACATAACCCATTATTTCTGGAAAAGAAATACAGCCCTCTTCTATTTTTTGTTTAAAAAATGATTTTCTTTTTATTTGCGGATTGATATAGGCCCGAGGAGTTCCGCGGTCATTAACTACAATAATTCTTTTATTTATTCCGGTTTGATTACCGGCCAAGCCAATCCCATCGTATTTAAGCATTAAGTAAGTCATTTCTTTAATAATTTGATTTAATTCAGGGTTCTTAAAATTTTGAACTTTGTCCAATTTAGTGCGTAATAATTTATGGGGGTAGGTGATGATGTTTAGTTTCATAAGGGGTTAGTTATTAGTAGGTAGTTAGTAGTTTGTAGATAGGGGCCAAGGATCAAAGGTCAAATGTCAAATGTTATTAATTGCCTATTACTATATTTGTTCAATTATATCTATTTTTTTTAAAATTGGTTTTAGTTTTTCAATATTAGCATTTAAGGGATATTTAATCATAATATATTTTAAATAAAAATTAAAGGTTTTTTTAATTTGGGGGTCAACAATTGGTAAAAGCTCTGCCTTGGTTGGCAAATTATGTTCGATTTCATTATACAAAAAATTAGTTTTTTTATCTAATTCTTTTTGATTTTTATCTTTAATGGTAATTTTAAGTATTTCATAAAAAGGAGGATAGTGAAATAATTGGCGAGATTTTATTTCCTCGGTAATTAATTTAAAGTATTTTTGTTTTTGAATATAATCATAAATTGGCAATTCATTTAAAATTTGAAGGATGATTTTATTTGGTTGAAAAGAAACTAATTTAGCACAGAATTGATAAAATTTTTCTTGAGCATCAAAATTAGTATTTAAAAATTGGTCAGCTAAGGGCAAAATAATCAAGTCAAAATCTTTTGCTTTTAAATAGTTAATAATTAGACGGGTAGCTACAACGATATTATGCTTTTTAATTTGTTTGAGATTGTCTTGATGGTCTTTGTCAATTAAGATAGCTTGATGTTTGGGAAGGCCTTGTTTGATTTTAGAAAGCAATTGATTGCTTCCAATGCCTTTAAATTTTAAGTTTGTGCTTTGACAAGAAGGGCATTTTAAAGCCAGGGAGTGTTCTTGCTGACAATGATAACAATAGAGAGCATTCTTTTCCTTAGAATAACTAAGGATTGCTTGGCAGTCAGGACATTTGAAAATATAGCCACAATCAGAGCAATATAAGCTTTTACTATAACCTTTTTTATTGATTAAAAATAAAATTTTACCCTTTTTTTCTAATGTTTGGTTAATATATTCTTCAGTATTAAAATGAATTTGATTTTCAAAATACTTAGTAGCCATTTCCAAAGTTTTTATTTCAGTAGTTATTTTATTTTTTGTTTCTAATAATTTTATTTTTTTTTCTTGAGCTAAATAATAAAGATTTGCTGGAGGAGAGTAAGAAGTCAAAATTAATTGGCAATTATTTATTTTACTAAGCTCTAATACATTGGGTAAAAATTCAAAGCGGGGATTAATATCAATTTGATTATGATTTTCATTTTCAATTTCATCTACAATAATAGATCCTATTTTATTTAGAGGATAAAAAATAGCAGTTTTAGTTCCTAAAATAATTTTAATTTTTCCTTGTTGAATATTCTGCCAGATTTGGTTATGTTCAGTTTTGTTCAAGTGAGTATGGCCGGTAATGATACTAATATCATTTTCTTTATAAAAATTTAATAAATAAGAATACATTTTTTCTAAATGTAATTTAGTAGGAGAAATTATTAATACTTGCTTATTGCTGGTATCAATGGTTTTTTTAATTAAGGATATTTTTTCAGAAAAATAAGTATGTTTAAAAATAAATTGCTTATTTTTTAGAATGTCATCAGAAATCTTTTTCAACTCAAATTTTTTTATTTGTCTTTTTGTTTTTTGGTTTTTTAGTTCTTTTGTTGCTCTTTTGAGGGGCAGAGGAGTGATTTGGTTTAAAAAATTTAATGAACTAAAATTGTGTTCAACAAAAAATTGGTAAAATTTAATTTGTTTTTGAGAGAAGAGAGGAGTTGAATTTACGATTTTAGTGACTGGTTTTAAAATATGTTTAGGTTGGTCGGTGCTATTTTTAACATCAAAAACCACTCCGTAGATATTACGGTTGCGGAAAGGGATTTCTACTAGCTGTCCGGGCTTAATTTTAAGTTTTTCTGGGACAATATAATCCAGGAGATTTAGTTCCTTTTTGAGCTTAATTAAGGGTTTTATTTGAGCATACATATTTTAAGTATAAAGGAAAAAGGAGAAAGTATAAAGGGGAAGAATTAGTTACTGGTTACCTTCCTTTGTCCCATGGATTACCGGTGGTCAGACAGGTTTATCCCGTTAAATAATATCGCGAAGCGATAATTTAACGGGATAAAAGTTACCAGGATTTTTCAAAGAGATTTAAATCTATCAATCTTCGACCGCGTGGAGAAGTTGATAGTTTAAGCCCTTCTAACTTGAGATTATATAATTTTTAAAAAAGAAAAAAGGCAGAACGCGATTGCGAACTGCCCAAGGAGTTAAATAATTATTGGTTTTGAGTTTCAGATTCAGTTCCAATTGACTCAGCGTGTTCTTTGTTAAGTTCAACACACATTATGATGTTGACGATCAATATTAGAAATAATTTCCATGGTTTGACATAAAGCAGACCCATGTCAATTATTTCGTAATTATTTAAAATAATTATGGCAATCAACATAGTAACTACAAGAATCAAAATATTATTCCAAATTATAGTAACGTGACTGATCTGTTTTTTGAGCATCTTGTTTAATATGACACCCATAATTGTTACTGTAATTATGAAATACGACAAAGGATTGACAATATATTTCAGATCCTCAATCCCCAATAAGAACGTTACTTTATTTATGAATAAGATAGACAACAAGGCAAATACACTGACAACTTCTAAGATAATAGCAATTTTGGGTTTATCAAGGGCTATCGCTAATATGAGTCCTATAATTAAACTTACCCAAAGGATGTTTTCGGTCCAAATTATTTTTTCTTTCCAAATAAGAGAAAAAAGGATTTGGATGGCCAAAAATAGGGCTATCCCTATTGGCAACAACGTTATTTTTTTCATTATAATCCTCCCAGATTATTTTTTTGTGATTTTTGAAGAATAGCATAAATAAATGTTGATGTCAAGGGCTTTTCAATGTGTATAGAATTGTTATAATAAAGATAAGAAATACGCATTAAAATGCGGAGTTTTGGCTTATGATTTAAATATAATTTCAAATAAATTTATGGCAGATAAACAAACAATTATTAACCCTAGCGACGAATATAAGATTCGCGTTGAGCGTTTAAAAAAGATTCGGGAAAAAAGTATTGATCCTTATCCAGCTGTTTCTAAAAGAACCCACATGATTGAGGAAGTTTTGGCTAATTTTAAAAAGTTGGAAAAAAAGAAAGAGGATATTTTTTTATGTGGTCGTTTAAGAAGTATTCGTTCGCATGGAAATCTTAGTTTTGCTCAAATCCAAGATGATTCTGGAATAATACAATTAGCTTTTTCTAAAAAAGAAGTTGGCGATGAAAAATACAAAAACTTTACAAAATTAATTGATATTGGGGATTTTATCCAAGCTAATGGCACTCTTTTTATTACCCATAAAGGCGAACAAAGTTTAATGGTTAAGGATTGGAAATTATTAACTAAAACCTTACGACCTTTACCAGAAAAATATCATGGTTTAAAAGACGAAGAAGAGCGATTAAGAAAAAGATATTTAGATATTCTTGCCAATCCAGAAGTCAAAGAAATGATTATTAAAAAAGGAAAGTTTTGGAATGCTGTTCGTAATTTTTTATTAGATAAAGGATTTACAGAGGTACAAACTCCGGCTTTAGAAATAAAAACCGGAGGAGCTGATGCTCGGCCATTTATAACTCATCATAATGCTTTAGATTTAGATGTTTATTTGCGTATTTCGACCGGTGAATTATGGCATAAAAGGTTAATGGTGGCTGGTTTTGAAAAAGTTTTTGAAATTGGTAGGCAATTTAGAAACGAAGGCATGGACGCCGAACATTTACAGGACTATGAACAAATGGAATTTTATTGGGCCTATGCTGATTACAAAAAAGGTATGCAATTAGTAGAAGAGATGTATAAATATGTGGCTCAGGAAACTTTTGGGACAGCCAAATTTAAAATTAAGGGTTTTAATATAGATTTAAATAAAAAATGGGAAATTTATGATTATCAAAAAACTGTGCAAAAAATGACCGGGATAGATATTTTAAAAACTAATCAAAAAGAAATAGAGGCTAAATTAAAAGAATTAAAAATTAAATATGATCAAAAAGGTTTTAATTTAACTCGAGCGATAGATAATTTGTGGAAATACTGTCGCAAGCAAATCAAGGGTCCAGGATTTTTAATTGGCGTTCCAGAAGTAGTTTCTCCTTTGGCCAAAAGAAAAGAGGATAATCCAGAACTTACCCAAAGATTTCAGCCGATTATTGCTGGTTCAGAATTAGGAAATGGCTATAGTGAATTAAATGACCCCATTGACCAAGCTCAAAGATTTCAAAAACAAGAAAAATTAAGAGACGAAGGAGATGATGAGGCTCAAATGTATGATAAAGAATTTGTGGAGGCCTTAGAATATGGTATGCCACCAACTTGTGGCTATGGAATGAGTGAAAGGGTTTTTAGTTTTTTAATGGATAAACCGGGTCGAGAATGTCAGATTTTTCCATTAATGAAACCAAAAGAATAATTGTTAATAGGTTAATTGAATAATAGGTTAATAGTATGATTAGAGATGAAGCTTTGGATTTGATTAAGTCCAGAGTAAAAAATCAGAATTCAATTAAGCATATGTTGGCTACCGAGGCCATTATGCGGGCCTTAGCTAAGCATTTTGGAGAGGATGAAGAGGCTTGGGGATTAGCAGGACTTTTACATGATGCTGATATGGAAGACGAGGAATGTTTGCAGAATTCTTCTAGGCAAGGTGCTAAGATAGCAGAGGAGTTGGAAAAAATTGGAGTTGATAAAATTATAACTAATGCTATTAGAGCACATAATGAAATGACTGGCAAAACCCGAAACACTTTAATAGAAAAATGTATTTATGCTGTTGACCCATTGACTGGATTAATTGTTGCTTCCACTTTAGTTTTGCCAAGTAAAAAATTAGCGGATTTAAAATTAGCGTCATTACAAAAAAGATTTAGAGAGGGTAATTTTGCCAAAGGAGCGCGCAGAGAAGGGATAGTGGCTTGTGCAGATTTTGAGATGGATTTAGAACGTTTTTTAAAGATTGGCTTAATAGCCATGCAAAGTATTTCTAATGAATTGGGTTTATAAATAATTAAGATATATATTATGAAAAAAATATTATTATTATCCATTATTTGTTTAGGCCTAACTGCCTGTACCAATAATGCACAAATAAGCAATATTAATCAAAAAGAAGAAATAATTGAAAAAAATATGCAAGCAATTATTAAAACCAATAAAGGCGATATAGAATTAAAACTTTATAAAGACCAAGCTCCGATTACAGTAGATAATTTTATTAAATTAGCTCAAGAAGATTATTATAATAATATAAAATTCCATCGGGTAATTGCCGATTTTATGATTCAGACCGGTGATCTATTTACCAAAGGAGAGGAGAATGTAGATTTTGTTTATGATCCGAATAATAATCCAGATAAATTACCTATTGCTGGAACAGGAGGACCAGGATATAGTTTTAAAGATGAGATTGATTCAAATTTAAAGTTTGCTCAGGCCGGAGTTTTGGCCATGGCTAATTCTGGACCCAATACCAATGGTTCGCAAATTTTTATTACCCACACGGCTACGTCTTGGTTAAATGGTCTGCATACTATTTTTGGCCAAGTAATTTCTGGACAAGATATAGTTGATGCCATTGAACAAAAAGATTATATAATTGAGATAATAATTAAGTAACTTTTTCTTTTTTGTCATCCTGAATTTATTTCAGGATCTAAAAAATTTATTTTGTTGATAACAGATTCTGCCTGCCTACCGGCAGGCAGGAAACAAGTTCAGAATGACAAAGGGGTGGTAGAATTTTTGAGAGACAAAAAAGAAAAAATCTAAACCTATGTTAGATATTCAAAAAATTAGAGAAAATAAAGCAGAAATTGAAAAAGCTTTAAAAAAGAGGGTCCCAGAGATTAATTTGGATGAGATTTTAGAATTAGATAAACAGCGTCGTGATTTAATAGCCAAATTAGATAATTTAAAGGCGGAAAAAAATAAACATTCTAAAACCAAACCTAGTCTAGAAATTATAGAAGAAATGAAAAAAATAGGTGTAGAAATTAAAATTCTAGAAGAAAAATTTAATGATCTAGATAAAAAGTTTAAAGAAGAGCTATCGTCTTTACCAAATATTCCGGCTGCTGATGTTTTGGCTGGTGGTAAGGAAAATAATGAGGTTATAAGTACTTATGGAAAAAAACCCCAGTTTAGTTTTAAAATTAAGGACCATATGGAATTAGCCCAATCCTTGAATTTAATTGATTATCAAAGGGCCACTAAGATGTCTGGGGCTGGTTTTTGGGCTTATGTTGGTCAAGGAGCAGAATTAGAATGGGCTTTGTGGAATTATTTTAAAGATTTTCATCAAAAAAATGGCTATAAATTTTTATTATTACCTTATTTATTAAATCAAGAATCAGCTTATGCTTCCGGCCATTTACCAAAATTTAAAGAAGATTTATTTTGGACAAATAATGAACAATTGTGTTTAAATGCTACTAGCGAAATGATGCTTTTAAATTACCATCGAGATGAAATTTTAAAACAAGATTTGCCTTTAAAATATTATGCTTTCTCGCCTTGCTTTAGAAAGGAAGCTGGTGCTTATCGTACAAAAGAAAGAGGAATAATGCGTGGACATCAGTTTAATAAAATTGAAATGTTTCATTTCGCTGAGCCAGTTAAGAGCGAAGAATCATTCAACGAATTATTAAAAAACGCTGAAAAGCTTGTTCAGGGGCTTGGTTTACATTTTCAAACATCAAAATTAGCTGCCCAAGATACTAGTGCTACTATGGCTAAAACCATTGATTTAGAAGTGTATTTTCCGAGCATAGATATTTATAAAGAAGTTTCTAGCGTTTCTAATGCTTTAGATTATCAAGCTCGGCGAGCTAATATAAAATATCAAGACGAACAAGGGAACAAAAAATTTGTTCATACTTTAAATGCTTCTGGTTTAGCTACCTCGCGAATTTTACCAGCTATCTTAGAACAAAATCAACAAGCAGATGGTTCGGTTAAAATACCCAAGGTATTAAGAAAGTATTTAAATTTTAAAATATTAAAATCTAGAATTGAAAAATAATGTTTAAAATAAGAAAATCCTTAAATTCTTTAAGGAATAAATTAGGATTAAATTTTTATAACCATCCCCAGACCTACAAAGTTAATTATCGGGCAGAAATTTTTAATAACAGCGACTTTAAAAAAGAGTTTTTTTTAGTTTTGCCAGTACCCGGTAATACCAAATATCAAAATATTTTAGATTCTGTAAATTTTTTCCCGCAAATAGATGGTCGGGGAGAAGATTTAAAATATGGAAATAAGTATGTTTTTTGGAAAATGAATTTAAAGGCCCGAGAAAGTTTTGTGGTTCAGGAGAATTTTTCTATTAAAGTTAGTCCGCGGGTAGAAATTTTAGAAAAAGGACTGAAGCTTCAAGATTATGAAGAGGAGACAGAAAATCAGATTTATAAAAAAAAGAATAGTTTTCTAAATTTAGAGGATAAGGATATTCAGGATTTAGCAGATGAAATTATTAGAGATGAGGATAGAATTGATGAAATTTTACAAAAAATAAACAATTATTTAATTGCTAATCTTAAATATGGAGACCCAATATCAGGCCTTTATTCTGCTCAGGATGCTTTAGACAGAAAATGTGTTGATTGTGGTGGCTTTTCTTCTTTGTTTGTCTCCCTGTGCATTTTAAAGGGTATTCCAGCTAGAATTTTATCTGGTTTTTGGGCTGGTTATAAAAATAATACTATGCATGCTTGGCCAGAAATTTTATTGCCCAATGAGAAATGGGCGCCAGCAGATCCAGCTATTGAGCATTTATATCAACAGGAAAAAACTTTAAAGCTCGGCTCTTTAAATAATATAGGAAGCGATCGAATAGTTTTTTCACAGGCCTGTGATATTCCAATTATTTTAGACAATAAAAAATTTAGAGTTCCAATTTTACAGCATCCTTTTGTTTATCCCAAAGAAGGATTGAAAATTAAAGTGGATTTTTTAACTAAAAAAATTTGATGTTTTTTCAAAAAACAATTTTTACTGGTTTTGCTCCTAATTTAAGATTTAAAGATGTTTTAATATCTTTAAAATTTTTATGTTTGCCCTGGAATTGGCCTAAAATTATTTTTGGAAATTATCCTCAAAAAGCAGAAGCAGTATTAAGAAATTATTTTCAATCTAAATATTGTTTTGTTTTTGATAGTGGTCGCAGTGCTTTACATTTAGCTCTCAAGGCCTTAGGCGTCCAAGCAGGAGACGAGGTTTTGGTTCAGGGCTATACTTGTGTGGTGGTGGCTAATGCTATTAATTGGACTGGGGCCAAGCCAGTTTATATTGATGTGCAAAATGATTTTAATATGGATGCTGAAGATTTAGAAAAGAAAATTACACCTCAGGCAAAAGTTTTAATAATTCAGCATACTTTTGGGGCCGTAGCTGATATAGATAAATTATTGATTATTGCCAAAAAATATAATTTAAAAATTATTGAGGATTGTGCCCATTCTTTAGGCACCAAATATCAAGGTAAATTAACTGGTACTTGGGGTGATATAGGAATGTTTAGTTTTGGTTCAGATAAAATTATTTCCTGTGTTCGCGGCGGGGCTTTAATCACTAATCAAGACAATTTGGGTTTAAAATTAAAAAGCATTCAAAACAATCTTCAGCAGTCGCCATTCAGCAGAGTTTTGCAACATTTATTTCATTATCCGGCTTTTTGGAAGGGAAAAATATTTTATAGTATTTTTTTAGGTAAATTAATTTTATATATTTCTAAAAAATTAAATATTATTAATAAAATTATTTATCAGCCAGAAAAGAGAGGAGAGCCAGATGTTTTTTATCCAGCCCAATTGCCAAATTCTTTAGCTAATATTTTATTTGAGCAATTAAAGGCCTTAGAAATAAATATTGCTCATAGAAAAAAAATTGCTCAGATTTATAATCAAGAAATTAAGAATCAATATATTAAATTGCCTTGGCAAACGAATAATATTGATTTACAGAATAGTATTTGTTTAAGATATCCTTTATTAACTAATTATTTCAAGGAATTAAAAATTTATTTAAAAAAACAACAGATTATTTTAGGAGATTGGTATCAACCAAATATTGCTCCCCATGATATTGATTTTTCTCAAACCAAGTATCAAAAAGGTACTTGTCCAGTAGCAGAGGAGATGTCTGCGCAATCAGCTAATTTGCCAGTAAATATAAATATTTACCCTAAAGATGCCCATAGAATCATTAAAGCCATTAATTCTTTTAAACCATGAATTATAAAATTAAAAAAATAGATTCTCGAGAGGAGTGGACTAATTTTGAACAAAAATATGCTCCGCACACTTTTTTGCATACTTGGGAATGGGGTCTGGCTCAAGAAGAATTGGGTTATAAAATTTTTAGATTAGGAATATATCAAGCCGAGCAATTAAAGGGTATAGCTTTTATTTATAAGATAAGGGCTAAAAGAGGGTCATTTTTATTTTGTCCGCATGGACCATTAATTAATTATCAAGAAAAAAATATTTTTAATGAATTAATTAATTATATTAAAAAATTAGCCAAGCAAGAAAAGGTTGATTTTATTAGAATCAGCCCCCTATTAAAAGACAGTCAAGATAATCAAAATATATTTAAAAATTTAGGTTTTAAAAATGCACCTATCCATATGCATCCAGAAATTGCCTGGATTTTAGATATTGAAGCAGATTCAAACCAACTTTTAAGAGCAATGAAAAAAAGAACCAGGTATTCAATTAATAAGGCCCAAAGAGATGAGGTAAAAATTATTAAAACCAAAAATTTGGATTATATAGATGAATTTTATAATTTATATCAGCAAACGGCTGACCGGCAGGACTTTGTGCCTTTTTCCAAAGAATATATTCAAAAAGAGTTTAAAATTTTTAGCTTTCAAAATAAGGCCATGATCTTTTTTGCTTATTATCAAGATATTCTCATAGCAACTGCTGTAATTATTTTTGCTAATAATTCCGGTTTTTACCATCACGGGGCTTCAATTAGAAAATTTGCCCAGGTTCCAGCAGCAGAGCTTTTACAATGGGAGGCCATTTTAGAAGCTAAGGCCAGGGGATTAAAACTCTATAATTTTTGGGGAATTGCCCCAGCAGATAAAAAAAAGCATCCTTGGCTGGGTTTAAGCAGATTTAAAATGGGCTTTGGGGGCTGGGCTGAAAAATATGTTCACGCTCAAGATTTAATTTTAAGACCTAAATATTTTATTAATTATTTAATTGAAAGCATAAGAAGAATCAAAAGAGGATATTAAAATGTATAGATATATACCCAAAAATCCAGCTTGGAAAAAAAACGTTTCTTTTAAGAGAAGAGAGAATTATAGTAGAAGCAAAATTACAGAATATTTTTCTAAAACCGCTAAATTAAAATGGCAAACTCGAGTTTTAATTCTTTTTTTGGCATTTGTTTGCATGTATTTTGTTTATATTATTTTATTTTCTAGTTATTTTAAGATAAACCAAATCATTGTCGAAGGCAACGAAGAAATTTCTACGCAAGAAATTATTGAAAAATGCGAAGAAATATTAAATAAAAGAAGATTAATATTTTTCAAGAATAATAATTATTTTTTATTTAGCCCAGACAAGGCAGAGCAGAGCTTGGCCCAAGATTATTTATTTAATTATTTACAAGTAGAGAAAAAATACTTTTCTACTTTATTTATAAAATTAGAAGAAAGGCCTTATAAATTATTTTATACAATTGATAATCGTAATTTTTTAGTTGATGAACAGGGAATTTTAATTTCTCAAGTAGCCCCACCAGCAGAAGACGAAATTATTATTAAAGAAGTTCCGCAAGAAATTATTATTAATCAAGAAGAGATTGATAAACAAAATAGCAGGATTGTTAGAGACCATCCGCTTTATCAGGACACCAATAGTACTTCTACTATTTTTGTTTGGGCTGATACAGGGCAAGGATTAATTGTTAAAGAAGAAGCAATTATAGCGCCGATAGAGAAAGAAGTTTATCCAAATATGCCTAATATTGGGGATAAATTTTTTAAAGAAGAGATCATAGAAAATATTTTATACTTAGATTATAATTATAAGGAAAAGTTTAATTATCAGAGAAAATATTATGAATATCAATTTGCTGGACCAAATTTTTTAATTTTAGTTACAGATAATTTTAAAATTTATTTTAAAATCAACGAGGATTTAGAAGGTCAAATTTCTAATTTATATCGTTATTTAATAGAGGAGGGCAATAAAGAATTAGATAATATCGAATATATTGATTTAAGACAAAAAGATCAAATAATTATTAAATGAATAATATAAAAGAATATGAAAAAGAAAATAATTGGAATTATGGGTTGGGGTGAAATTGGTAAGTCCGTGGCCAAGTTATATTCAAAATCAAAATATAATATTTTGTCTAAGGATTTAAAGCAAGATGACTTAAAGAATAATAAAATAGATGTTCTGCATATTTGTTTTCCTTATAGTCAGGGCTTTGTTAAAGAATCTGTACGACAAATTAAAAAAAATAGACCAGGGATTACTATTATTGAATCTACTGTAGACGTTGGTATTACTAAAAAAATTAATCAGATTTTAAAAACTAAATCTGTGGTTCATAGTCCAGTCAGGGGTATGCATCCTAACTTGACAAAAAGTTTAAAATGTTTTATAAAATATATTGGCGCTGAAACTAAGGCAGCAGGGGAGAAAGCAGCTCAAAATTATCGTAAGATAGGAGTTAAATCTAAAATATTTATACCTTCAGAATCTACAGAATTAAATAAAATATTATCAACTTCTTATTATGGGCTTTGTATTGCTTGGACTGGTGAAATTAAAAGATTGTGTGATAAGTTTGGCGTAGATTTTAAAACCTTTGAGGATTTTAATGATTCTTATAACCTTGGTTATAAAAAAATGGGTAAAAAAAATGTTATTCGACCAACTCTTTATCCACCAAAAAAAGGTATTGGAGGTCATTGTGTATGGGAAAATGCTATAATGTTTAATCCTCAAGCTAAATCTAAATTTTTAAAACTTATTATAACAGCCGGCAAAGACAGGGGCGCCAAAAAATTAAAAGTTAAAAAGACCAAGTAAAGAGCTATATATATTAAACAGGGTATTAAGTGTTTGCTAAAAGCTCTATTTATGCTATTATTTAATTGAGTGTAAGAGATATTATACTCAATTAACAATATGTCTAAAAATAAGCCAAAACCAGCTTCTGGGCCCACTACTCGACCGCTATTACCATTATTGGATGATTTTTTATTATCTTTACAAGTAAATAACTACTCTGTAGAAACTATTTATAATTATGAACGGGATTTAAAGGTCTTTATTAATTTTTTAGAATCTGAAAGTTTAAAATTTCATAACTTAAATAAACTATCTGTGGATAGGTATAAGGCCTACCTTTTTTCTGTTGATAGATTAACTAGCAATCAAGTTAACACAGAAAAAAAATTATCGGCTTATTCTGTAAATAGAATTCTTTCTACTTTAAGGGCTTATTTAAAATATTTAATAGAACATGATGAGCCCACTCCTCTACTTCCTGAATATGTGAAGTTAGTGAAAAGCATTAAAAAACACGCTAAAATTCCAGAGTTTGATGAATTGGTAAAATTAATAGAATCCCCTACAGAACTAGAAAAAAATTTTTTAATCGGGGCTAGAAATCGAGCTATTTTAGAGGTCCTTTTTTCAACCGGTATGAGAATTTCTGAATTAGTAAATTTAAAAAAAGATCAAATTGATAAAACTGGCCGTATATTTATTTTAGGTAAGGGGAAAAAAGAAAGATTTGTTTATTTAACGGAAAGATCTAAAAAATATTTAAATGAATATTTATTATTGAGAAAAGACGATTTTAAATGTCTTTTTGTTCCCATTCGAGGTCGAAATGTTAATAAAAAAGGAGTTAAAATATCTACCAATTATTTACAGTATCGAATTAAATATTATCGAGAGCGTTTAAACATAAATATTCCAGTGAGTGCCCATTCTTTGCGGCATGGCTTTGCTACTTATTTAGCTGAAAATGGCGCCAGTGTAGTGGCAATTCAAATTTTATTGGGCCACGAGTCCTTAGATACTACCACTAGATATGTGCATGCCTCAGATAGATTTGCAGAAGAAGTACATAGAAAATTTCATCCTTTAAAATAAAACTAATAAAAAAATAGGTTTTTAAAAACCTATTTTTTGTTTCATAAATATTAATTTCCTAAATAAGTTAATGGATTAACGGGCGTTCCGTTTACCCTTACTTCAAAATGAAGATGGGGTCCAGTTGTTAGACGGCCAGCTCCTTTTGTACCTGGCATGCCCCCAGAGAGCCCAATAATATCTCCTTGTAAAACAAAATCGCCAGTTTTTACATCTATGCGCGAGACATGCCCATAGACGGTAGATAAACCATTATTATGAACTAACATGATATAACTATAACCATAGCCATTATCTTTAGCTACGGCAACATAACCCGAGCCCGCGGCTTTAATGGGTGTTCCTTGCCCAGCCCGGATATCAATACCAGGATGTTCAAATATACGACGAAAGGGATAATCAGGGTCGTGAAAATATGAAGTAATATATTTAGATGGCATTGGCCAAATTAACTCTCCGTTATCATCCGGTATTTCTCCGGTTTGGGCCATTTTTTGGCGAGCTATTTGTTCGTATTGAATTATTAAAGTATTGGCTTCTGCCTGTTCTTGTTGTAATTCTGATATTAAGTTGTAAAATTTGGACTCATCGTTTTCAGCTTCGGATAAATATAAGAATTTAACACCTTGCTCTTCTTTTAGTTTATCGTTATCCATTTCCAGTTTCTTTTTTAAACTTTCTAATTCAGTTTTTGATTTGTCCAAACTATCATTTTTTTTCTCCAGCCATTCTTTTAAATCATTTAAAGTATTTAATTTTAAATTTAAATCAGATTGCAGGGATTTCAATTTATTTATTTCATCAAAAAAATCACTTAAATTATCATACATTAATAAAATTTTAAGATAATCATTTTTTTCTTCTGCTTGATATAGGTTTTGTAATGAGTTTTTTATTCTTTTTTTATTTATTTTTATTTCCGCTTCTTTTTTATTCATTTCTAGATTAATAGCTTTTATTTCTAATCCAGTATTTTGAATTTGTAGTTCTGTAGTTTGAATGCCCAAGGTGCGGTCAGCAATTTTATTATCTAAGGTGGATAATTCATTTTTTAAGCTGACAGCCTCCTGTTGTTTTTGTTTTATTTGGTTTTGATATACTTGTCTTTGTTTATTTAGTTCTTCAATTACTCTTTTTTGTTCAGATATTCTTTTATTTAATTCTTGTATAGTTTCAGACCGAGTTTGATTTAAGGGAATTAAAATAAGAAGCATTAAAAAAACGCTGAGTATTTTTCTGATATTTTTGTTTTGTTTGACCATGGTTTTATTATAGCGGATCATTTTAAAATTTCAAAACATTATTTTAATCTATTAATAGCTTTTGTAATTCTTTTTAAACTTTCTTTTTTACCCAAAACCCACAATATCTCGGCTGGACTGGGGCTTTTTTCTAATCCAGAAACAGCTACTCTGACAGGCCAAAATACATCTCCGGCTTTTAATTCATTATTATTTACTATGTTTTTCAAGTTATTATCTAAATTTTTTAGAGCCCATTCCTTTGTTTTTTCTAATTCATTATAAACTATTTCTAAACCCTTTAGAGTTGTTTTGGTGTCGCTTTTTTTAAATATCAGCATTTTAGAATCATAATTAGGTAATTTGAAAATAAATTTACTGGATTCTTTTAATTCGGATAAGTAATTTAATCTACTTGACAAAACTATAAATATGTTTTCTAATTTATTTTTAGCTAAATCTTTAGGAAAATATTTTTTTACTTCTTCTAATAATTTTTGATATCTTTTGCCTTTTACTTTGACTATATTGCGGACATATTCGGCATTAAACCAATTAAGCTTTTCAATATTAAAAATGGCACCAGCTTTGTTTATTTTAGCAAGATCAAAATCTTTAATTAACTCCTCTACTGAATAAATTTCTTTAGTTGTTTTTGGATTCCAACCTAAGAAAGCTATATAGTTTAAAATTGCTTCTGGGAGATATCCTTTTTTAAGAAAGTCCTCTGCTGTTACATCTCCTTGTCTTTTGGATAATTTAGATTTATCAGGATTTAATAATAATGGTAAATGAATAAATTTTGGGATTTCCCAATTAAACATTTGATAAAGCAAAATATGCTTTGGTGTTGATGGAAGCCACTCCTCGCCCCTAATTATATGCGTAATACCCATTTCATGATCATCTACTACAACAGCTAAATGATATGTTGGATAACCGTCAGATTTTAATAAAACCTGGTCATCCATGTCATTTGTATTGATTTTTACTTGACCATAAACCTCGTCTTGAAAAACAATATCTTGATTATCTGGAAGTTTTAATCTAATTACATAAGGTTCTTTATTTTTTAGTTTTTTTTCTATTGTTTCTTTAGATAAATTTAAACAATGACGGTCATATTTTGGAATTTTTTTTTCGGCAATTTGTTTTTTTCTCATTTCATCTAAGCGTTCTTTAGAACAAAAGCAATAATAGGCCTTATTGTTTGCTATTAATTTCTGGACATATTTTTTGTATATTGCTAATCTTTGAGATTGATAAAAAGGACCTTCATCAAATTTTATTCCAAAGATTTTTAAAGTTTCAATAATTTGTTTGTCAGCACCTTGAACGTGTCTTTTTTGGTCTGTATCTTCTATTCTTAATACAAATTTTCCATTATTTTTTTGAGCAAATAAATAATTATATAGAGCAGTTCTTAATCCGCCTATATGTAAATATCCAGTTGGTGAGGGAGCAAAACGTAATTTCAGCCCGTTAGATATATTTTGTTTTATTTTACTAGTCATATTTTTTATAGTTTATTATGGTAATATTTTATTCCCATAAAATGGATTATCTATCTTACGGGCTTCATAAAATTAATAGGTTAACCCCTCACCTTTTTTATTTAAAAAAGTAAGAGGATTATTTTTATTTTAAAATGATAATTATCATAACAATTTGTTTCCAAAAAAGGTGAGGGGTTAATTGATTAATAGGTTAATTGAGATACTTATCAATTTTTTTTAAAATCATTTTTATTAGGGAGTGTCTTATGGGGTGTATTGTTTTTAAAAGTTCATCTTTATCAATCCATTTATAATCTTGATGCTCTTCCTTGGGGTTAGGAGTTTCGCTTCCTGTTTGTTTTAAGAAAAAAATCATTCGCTCCTGACCACACCATTTTTGATTATATTTAATTACCGCAGGGGGTAATTTTTTTGACCAATAAATTGGAAAATAGTATTTATTTAATTTATCTATTTTGCCAATAATTTTTAACTTAGTAAGGGAGGTTTCTTCAGCCATTTCCCTTAATATTGCCTGCTCAGGTGTTTCGTTTTTTTCTATTCCGCCTTGAGGAAATTGCCAGTTATTTAGATATTTTTTTCTATTTAAAACCAATACTTTATTATTTTCGTAATTTATTATAATTCCCACAACATTTTTTCGATAGGGTTTCAAAATATGCATTTTCCATTTTAAAAGACAATAAGAATAATTAATAGTGGCGTTAAATATTCTATGAGCTCGATAGGGCTGTAAAAACCAGCGCCAGAGCCATTCTAATCCAATTTTGCGGATTATTTTAGGGGCCCGGTTTATTTTACCGGATATAAAATCCAAAGTTCCACCAATACCTAAAGCTAATTTAATATTGGGCATTTTTTCTAAATTTTTATAAATCCATTTTTCCTGAAAAGGAGCACCATAGGCAACAAATAATATTTGGGCCTGGCTTTGTTTTATTTTTTCTATAATCTTTTCTTGTTCTGAATTTGAAATATTTTGAATATTTTTAAAGCCCTCCTCTGCTCCAACAATTTGAATATCTTTGTATTTTAACTCTAACTTTGTTTTGGCAATTTGGACGGCATCTCCTTTTCCTCCAAGTAAAAATATTTTATAGCCATTATCATTGGCTAGTTGAACTATTTTATAAGTTAAATCTACTCCAGTTACACGATGGTAAATAGGATCTCCTAAAAACCATGAGCCCAATATTAGCCCAAAGCCATCAGGTAAAGACAAATCAGCATTATTTAAGATGCCACGATAATAAGCACTTTTTGTGGCTTTTAAAACTATTTCAGGGTTGGGAGTAATAAGATAATGTTGTTGGCCATCATTAATAAACTCCTCTATTTTGGATAGGGTTTGTTGGTAATTTATTTTATCTATTTCTGTGCCTAAAATATTAATTCGTTGCATAAGATTTAATTATTTTGTAAATTGGCCCATCAGGAGTTAAAGTGCTTTGCATTAATTCTATACTATTTATTTTACATTCATTTTCATATTTAAATTCATAATTTTCTTTTTTTATAGATTTTTTGACTCGACCAATGGTAATATGCGGAGCAAAAGGATGATTGTCTTTTGATATGAATTTTAATTTTTGATTTAATAAATTTAGAAAATGATTAATTTCTTGCTCAGTTTTTTTATCTATGATTCCTTGCAGAGCAATAATTTTTATTTGACCAAATTTAGGAAAAAAGATAGTGTTTTTGATTTTTAAATCTATGCTTGGAATTTTTAGGTTAGCAGTAAGGAATGTTTTTAATTTTTGCAAGTCACTCTCCCCTACTCCACCAATAAATTTTAAAGTAATATGCAGATTATCTGAATTAGTCCATTTCACCCCGCATCTTTTCTTAGAAAAAGGTGAGGGGTTAATTTGTGGTTCTTTAATTTTAGCATATAAATTAAAAATATCTTGCCTAATACCCAAGGGAAGATTTAAAGCTAAAAAAATTCTCATATGTCTTTATTTTAACATATAAAAACAAGCCCATAAAGAGTTTGTTTTAATAATTATTTGTTTTAATAACTTATATAATATTTAAATTAGGATATTTTTCTCTTAATTTTTCTTTTTCAGCTGATTGCAGACCACGAAGATCAAGATTACCACTTATATTTTCAGGTAGCTTAAGTCCTTCAGCTGATTGCAGACCACTAAGATCAAGATCACCATTTATACTCTCAGGCAGCTTAAGCCCTTCTGCTGATCGAAGACCATTAAGATAAAGACCACCACCTATGTTCTCGGGTAGTTCAAGTCCCTCAGCTGATTGTAAACCATTAAGAATAATATCACCGCCGATATTTTCTGGTAGTTTTAATCCCTCAGCTGATTTAAGTCCGCTAAGATAAAGACCACCACCTATACTTTCGGGTAGCGTAAGTCCTTCAGCTGATTGCAGACCACTAAGATAAAGATCACCACTTATACTTTCAGGCAGCTTAAGTCCTTCAGCTGATTGCAGACCACTAAGCCAAAGACTACCACTTATACTTTCAGGTAGTTTAAGTCCTTCTACCGATTTAAGTCCGTTAAGATCAAGATAACCGCTTATACTTTCTGGTAGTTTTAATCCTTCGGCTGAGGTTAGACCATCAAGATCAAGATTACCACCCATGTTCTCAGGTAGTTTTAATCCCTCAGCTGATTGCAGACCACCAAGATAAAGATTACCACCCATGTTCTCAGGTAGTTTAAGTCCTTCAGCTGATTGCAGACCACTAAGATCAAGATAACCGCTTATACTTTCTGGTAGTTTTAATCCTTCGGCTGAGGTTAGACCATCAAGATCAAGATTACCACCCATGTTCTCAGGTAGTTTAAGTCCTTTAGCTGATTGTAAACCATTAAGAATAATATCACCGCCGATATTTTCTGGTAGTTTTAATCCCTCAGCTGATTTAAGTCCGCTAAGATAAAGACCACCACCTATACTTTCGGGTAGCGTAAGTCCTTCAGCTGATTGCAGACCATAAAGATCAAGATTGCCATAATGAAATTTAATATCTCCTTTTAAGGCCTCTTCTTTTGTTGCGCTAATTTGTTCTTGGGAACATTCAAAAACAAAAGAAAGATCTTTTTTAACATTTCTTTGGTCTTGTATTTCCTTGATTCGAGGATCTTTCTGATAACCAAAGCCTTTAATCGGATTATTTACTTCATAAAGGAATTTAAGATCTTCTTTGCTTAGTTCTTGATTATTATTTTGTTTTTCTTCAATCTGAGTTAATAACTTCATATCATGACTTTTCTGTTTGTATGCTTCTGAATCTGGAAATTCAGTTAGTTTTTCATCTAAGATTTCTTCAGCTTCTGATTCTAGATTTTGATTAGGAGCCGCTCCTCTAATTTCACCAATCTTATTTTTACCATTCATCCGAATAGCTATCCGTGGTTCAGTATATTGTCCATCATTATTTTTAGTATAATAAACATAGAAATCACCATTCTTTAATTGAGTATTAGCGGTGCTTTCACCAGCCGTACACCAACCAGTTGCTTTTCCTTGGAGAGATTTATGTAATTTTTGATAATTATTTCCTTGTTCATATTTAATCCATTTTCCGTCATGGATATCTAGTTTCTCCATTCCTCCTTGTTTGTAGATATCTTTAATTGCTTGAGCATACATTTTACCAAAGTTAGCATTCTTCAGATATTTTTTAAATTCTTCTGATAGTTCGCCTTGTTCTTGTCCTTGATGTTCTTTTTCTAAAGCATCCAAGACATAAGCTAAGGCTTCTCGATTTAGTTCTATAAAAGGAGCTACTGTTTCTTTGGTTCGATTAGCAAATTTTTGTTTTTCTTTATTATACTTTCCTAGTTTGATTATTCCTCTAAAAGCAAAATATTTAAGATAGTTTGGATAAGTAGCATCTTTTGATCCCAAATAATCAATCCAAGTATCTAAACTTGCTTTTTGATCAGCTACAATAGTTGTTTCAGCATCTTTTCTCATATTTGGAGTAATTTCTACATCTCCATGTCCTTCTTGCCTAACTATTCTTCTTTGTTGGTCATAATAGCTTTCAGGAATATCTTCTGGCTTAATAATAAACTTATCATGTAGTTTATCCTTTAAGAAGTTTATTCTAAATTTTCTTTTATTATTATCTTCTGTACTAAAAATTTCATCTAATCTATCTAGATGTGCTTCTATCTTTTCTGTTGGTTTAGTAATTTTTTTACTTCCTTCTCTTACTTCTTTTCTCTTAGTAGCACTTTCTACTTCTGGACTAATATGAAGACCATCAAACTTTTGTTTTAGAAAGTTATTTTCCATATTCTTATTTTAAAAATATTCTTCAATTTTTTTCCTTATATATATCTTAACATATTTTTAACATTTATGAGAAAAAAAACAAGCCCATAAAGAGCCAGTTAATAGGTTAATAGATTAATTGGTTAATAGGATAATTGTTATGATTTATTAATCTATTATTCAATTATACTATTATCCAATTAGCTAGGTGCCGATTTCCCAAGAAGCCAGATATTTTTTTTGTTCAGCGGTTAGTTTATCAATATTAATATTCATGGATTTAAGTTTGGCTTGAGCAATCCACTCCTCTATCTTTATTGGAACATCATAGACCTTATTTTGGAATTTTTTATAATTTTTATTTATATATTCTGCGGTTAAGGCCTGAGTAGAAAAACTCATATCCATTACCGAAGCCGGATGTCCTTCGGCAGCTGCTAAATTAATTAAACGACCATTGGCTAGTAAATATATTTTGTGGCCATTTTTTAAAGTATATTCATCAGTAAGATTACGTACTTCTTTTTTAATTTTTGAGGATATTTTTTTTAAACCAGGAATATTTATTTCTACATCAAAGTGTCCAGAATTACAAATTATCGCCCCGCTTTTCATTTTTCTAAAATGTTTAACATCTAAAACATTAATATCGCCAGTTAAGGTACAAAATAAATCTCCAATAGGAGCTGCTTCTAACATTGTCATAACGCGGAAGCCATCCATTGCGGCTTCTAGGGCCTTAATAGCGTCAATTTCGGTAATAATAACATTGGCTCCCATTCCGCGGGCGCGCATCGCAAAGCCGCGGCCACACCAACCATAACCAGCTACAACTATATTTTTTCCAGCTAACAATATATCAGTGGCCCGGATAATTCCGTCCAAAGTTGATTGACCAGTACCATACCTATTGTCGAACAAATTTTTTGTTCGGGCATCATTTACAGCAATAATCGGTACCATGAGTTTTCCTTGTTTTTCTAAGGCCCTTAATCTAATCACGCCAGTAGTGGTTTCTTCCATTGAACCCCTTACTTTAAAAGTTTGTTTTTTATATTTAGAATGTAAAAGCGATAATAAGTCCGCTCCATCATCCATAGTAATTTGGGGACCGTGTTGAATAGCTGATTCTAAATGTTTATAATAAGTTTTGGTATTTTCAGTCCGTTGAGCATGAATTTTAATACCATAATCTTTTACTAAAGAAGCAGCTACATCATCTTGAGTGGATAAGGGATTAGAAGCACATAAAAATACATCAGCTCCACCGGCTTTTAAAGTGCGCATTAAATTAGCTGTTTCACAAGTTACATGCAAGCAAGCTGATATTTTTACATTCTTCAGTGGCTTTGTTTTTGCAAATCGTTTTTTTATTTCAGAAAGCACGGGCATATCCTTATCAGCCCATTGAATTCTTTTTTTGCCCTGGGGAGCGAGTTTAATGTCAGTGATATCATATTTTAACATAATTTTGTTGAGGTTTAATGTTTATTTTTTAAATCCTAGTTTAGTAAATTATCAATTTTCATTTATAAATTTTCATTTAATTTTCAATAATTCAATTATCAATATATTTTTTTACAAAGGAAAGATTTGGTAAGGCATTAATAATTTGATTATTGTTATATTGGTTATTAAATGTAAATTGTAAATTGGTTATTGTAAATTGATGTGATAATTATAGCTTTTCATGAAAATTTTGTCGATATCTTTTTTCCAACTCTTTCCAATTAAAACTATGGGTTTGGGTGCCATATTTTTCTACAGTATAAACAGCCATTAATCCTGCAAATTGACCAATTTTTTGAAAAGACCAATTTTTTATTAATCCCATAATTAATCCAGCTCGATAAGCATCTCCAGCTCCAGTGGGATCTGCTGTATTTTTTGCTTCAGCAGGATTTATATTATATTCTTTATTTTTTTTATAAATTTTAGAACCCCTTTCTCCTAAGGTGATTATTAGTATTTCGGTTTGTTTTTGCAAATCCTTTAAAGTCCATTTAGTTTTTTCTTGAATTAATTTAATCTCATAATCATTACCTATGAGGACATTACTTTTGCTGATGGATTGTTTTAATTGTTCCCCAGATAGGGTTGTGACTTGTTGTCCGGGGTCAAATATATAAGGTATTTCATTTTCTTTAAATAATAAAGGTAGCTCAACCATATCTATTGGATTTTGGGGGGCAATAATAGCCAAATCAATATTTTTTAAAGAGATTGGTTTTAAGCTAATGGATTCCATCATAGCACCAGGAAAAAATCCAGCAATTTGATTATCAGCTTGATCGGTAATAATATAAGCCGAAGCAGTTTTTTGCTCTTTAAAAATTTTGATTTTAGAAATATCAATATCATTTTTTAAGAGCCATTGTTTATAGTTTTCAAAATCATCTCCGACATTGGCCCAAGTTGTAAAGTTAGCATTTATTAAGTTTAAATTATAAGCAATATTGCCAGCTGTGCCACCATAGGACTCTCGAAATTCATTTACAAAAAAAGAAACATTAAGATTATGAATTTGCTCTGGTAAAATATTGTCCTTAAAATATCCGGGAAAATTCATAATTCGGTCATAGGCAATACTACCGGTAATTAGTACTTTTTTATTCATCCCGTTAGATAATTATTTACCCCTCACCTAATTTTAATAAATATGAGATTTTTGATTAATTACTCCTTATACCTAAATTAGGTGTGGGGGTTTATAATAATGTTTATAATTTTAATTTCTACTCCCTATTAGATTAAACTCTTTGATTATCTAACGGGATTCATAATTTTTAAATTATTAACCCCTTAAGTATAATATTATAGCTCTAATAAAGCAAATAATGGGAGTGGATATTTTCTATTTACAAGTTAAAATGGGTATGGTAAGTTTAAGTATAAAAGAAAAAAGAAAAAATACAGGAGGATACCGTGAAAGGAATATCTGAATATTGTAATCGGAAAACATTGGTTTTGGCTAGCGCTAATAAAGAAATTTGCATGATTCTATCTCTCGGACAAGAGCAAATTGTTTCTGGTGATAAGGTGAAAGTTTTTTCACTTCGCGAGAGTTCACAGAATTCTAATAGGATTGGTTGGCCCGAAGATCCATATAAATATTATATTGTTTGGAAAAAGGGCGAACAAGAATTTTCAGTTTTTGCTAAAAAAATTTTATTTCATAGTTTTGCTGGAAGCTCTTTTAATGTTGCCGACCATCTATCTTTTCTGGGAATGAGAGATATCACCCTATCAGTTTTTGTTGACAACGAACCTCCAACTAAAGAATTATCCGATTATTGTAAGGCTGCAGGAATTGGATTTATACCCCTATGGGCTTCTAATACCGGAGTTACTTTTGCTATGGAAACTGAAAATAATCCAGACCCCACCCTCTATATGGAAAAACCGTCAGCCATTGATTGTACTATAAATCGTGAGCGAATTATTTCTCAAAATTGGGATGTAATTGTTGCAACCAGCATTCCCGATAATCAGGAATTTTTAGATTTAATTTTGGAATTATTTTCGAAAAATCCTAAAGCAGTTAAGGCAATAATTCCTTCTTTGAGATTGATTATGAATCCTGATCCACAAATTCAAAGAAGTTTTAGAGAAATTTTAAAATTAACTAGTGTTTTTCAAGTTAATTACCGTGAAGCAAAAGAATTTGTTAATTCAGAATTGTCTTTATTTAGGGAATTTGATGTAGTAGAAGAGTTGGTAAATTTAGTTAATAATCCAGTTACCATAGTTACCAAAGGCAAGTATGGTTCAGCTCTGATTGTTGAAAAAGACGGTGGAACAGATATTGTTAATCAAAGTGCTTTAAAACCGATTTATGGTGTTAGAAGTACCGTTGGTGCCGGAGACGCTTTTTTAGCTGGTTTTTTAAGGATTTATTGTCAGGCCAAACATCGTCTTGATAGTGAAACTTTAAGATTATCTGGAAGAATTGGTTCCGAAGTTGCGATGCGCAATCTCGCTTCTTATGGTGGTAATCTTTCTCTTGATCCTCAAAAAAAATTATCTCCTAATCAATTGATGGAGATAATACAAACTTTTAAGAGGCAGGAATAAAATCCTGCCTTTTTTATTTATTCACTTTTCTAATTATTTTATAGTAAGGGTCATGACTAATTCTTTTATATTTACCCAGAATAGGTTCCATGTAGTTTAGGTATTTTTTAGTCACTCGGAAGTTTTCCCAGTCAAAATAATCATCAGGCATTGATCGATATTGAATGACTTTTCTCAATTCAGTTTCAGATATTTTGATTTGATTATTTTTTCTGATTAAACAAGTCATTTTTCCGGACCTTCCTTTTTTAACCAATTCCATTGCTTTTTGTCCTAGTTTAATTGCAGTTTTTTTATCAATATCAACGGGATTGCCACTTTGTAAATAATTTCCTGGGTAAAGAGCTTTAATAGTTACATCTTTGATAGTTTCTTTAATTTTTTCTCTTAAGGAAAGACAAATATAAGAGCTTCTTTTAGTATCATATTGATCAAATTGAGCGTTATCTAATCTTTTGAGTTTTTGTTTAAAGTTAACTTCTTGAGCAATAACCACAGTGGCATAATTACCATTTTCTTTGTATCTTTTTTTAATAATTTTTAATAAATTATCTAGATCAATTTCTTTTTCTGGGAGAATAATGACATCAGCATGTCCATAAGTAGCAGCAGCTGTTAGCCAACCAGCTTTTTGACCTAAGCTTTCAATAATATAAATTCTAGAAAGAGCATAAGCGGCATCTTTTTTTATTTCCATGGCAAAATTAGCTAAATAATGGGCGGCACTAGGAAATCCTGGTGACCAGTATGTCTGGGAAAGATCATTATCTATGGTTTTGGGCACGCCAATGATTGGAATTCCTTCTTGAAACAATTTAAAAGCAGCTCCCATAGTATCGTTACCACCAATAGCTATAATATAATCAATGTTATACTTTTTGATTTGTTTTTGAACTTGTTTCAGCCCATCTTTGTATGTTAAGGGGTTGGAGCGGCTAGATCTTAAAAAAGTGCCACCGATATTTTTGATAGCACTTATATCTATATTTGATAAATTAATAATTTTACCTTTATTTAATAAACTAGTCCAACCAAACATACCGCCAAGTACTTTGATATTATTTTTTTTGGCAGAGCTTATAACTCCATAAAGAGTTGAATTTAATGCGGGAGCTAGTCCCCCACCGGTAAAGACTAGAATGGTTTTATTTTTCATTATAATAATGATTAATTATAAGTTAAATATAACAAAAAAATACCTCAAAGTCGAGTCAAACTCGATAAATCGAGATATTTTTTTGGCAGGAGCTGAGGGAATCGAACCCCCGACCTCGGTTTTGGAGACCGATGTTATGCCACTTAACTAAGCTCCCAGTAAAAGGTGAGGGATTGGAGACCCGCATTCTACCACTGAAATACTCCCCCATCAAAAATGTAAAATATACTTTATTGTAATAATATTAAGTTTAAAAAACAAATTCCTCAACTAAATAGAGTGAAGAATTTATTAATTAGTAATTGAAATAAAAACTATTTAGTTTCTTTATGTAAGGTATGCTTTTTGCACCATTTACAGAATTTTTTAAGCTCTAATTTGTTCTTTAGAGTTTTTTTATTTTTAAATGTTCGATAAGTAATTCTGTGGCACTCAGAACATTCTAATTTGACTAAATTATCTTGAGACATATTGTTAATTGCTTAATTGATTAATAGGTTAATTGTATAATTGGTTAAGTTATTTATGGCGTGCCATCCGTAGTTTTCTTGACTTCCGGAGCTTTCTTGACTTCCGGAGCTTTAGCGAAGGAAGTAGTGAAGGAAGTAGCGAAGGATGGAGCCATCCGTCGGATTCGAACCGACGACCTACAGTTTACAAAACTGTTGCTCTACCAACTGAGCTAGGATGGCCGGCAAGTCGGGCAGGCAAAACTGTTGCTCTCCGCCCGATTCGTCTTTGGCGAAGCCATGGCGGGCGGGTACCAACTGAGTTAAATTGGCCGGTTTATAATAATATTTATGTCCATCTTCGCCAAGGCTTCGATGGACTATCCTTCTATTTCCTGTTGGAAATTACGGATGGCGATGCCATCCGTAGCTCTGCTTTGCAGAGCGAAGGATGGTGGGCCGGGACGGATTCGAACCGCCGAAGGCATAGCCAGCAGATTTACAGTCTGCCCCGTTTGACCGCTTCGGTACCGACCCAATATTAATTGTTAATTGGATAATTGATTAATAGATTAATTGAAAAATTAATTGTTAATTGGATAATTGGTTAATCTACCTCCGCTCTTCCCCCTCCGCTCTTCCCCCTCCGCTCTTCAAGCTTCGGAGGACAAGTCGAGCTTCCCCCTGCGCATCCGCTTCGGGGGACAGGTCGGAGGACAAGTAGATTAATTGATTCTACTTCTTTAAATTCTGATTTATGCCCTTAATTAATCCATTAATTTCTCTCGGAAATTCTTTCACTAATTTATTAATAATTTCTGCTTCTGATTCTGAGACTAGATCTCTATTTATAGATTTATTTATCCAATCAATAGTCTCATAAAAGGAACTTTTGGCATAATTAAAAAACAAAATCTTATCTTTTTTATAATATCTATTCCAACCCCCTGCTATATTGCTGGAAATAGAATCAACTGATTGGACTAATTGTTTTCCAATTGTATCTTTGGAAAATTTATCTCATTTTTTAACAATTTTCCACATAAAATTAGATAATTCAAATCCAATTTTATAACTTTGATGTTTTGTATACATCATAATCGCTTTTCTTTTATTTATAATATATAAACAATTAAACTATTACCCTATTATGCAATTAAACTATTAATTAGAATGGAGCCGTTGTCGAGATTTGAACTCGAGACCTACGCCTTACCATGGCGTTGCTCTACCAACTGAGCTACAACGGCAAATGTTTAAATTTTTTAATTTTGTTATTTTAAAATATTTAACCAACTGCTTACTCGCCTTAATTCTGAGTAGAACGAAGAATTATGGTGGAAGCTACAACGGCAAAAAGTTTAAATTTAAAAAATAAAAAAATAGACAAAGTTTTAAATATTATCAATCTTTCTTCGAATTTCAGCTATTTTTTTATTATTAGGATTGACTACCATTAACTCATTTAAGGTCTTATTAGCCAGATCTTTGTCTCCCATAATTATACTTAAATCCATTAGAAAGTCAAGAAATTTGGGGTTTTCCGGTTCTATATTTAGGGCTTTTTTTATACTTTCTAAGCTTTCTTCTAATTTATCTAAACGCAGATTAATATCAGCCAAATTATAATGATAAATAGGATTATTATTTTTTATTTCTATTGACTTATTGTAGTTTAATAAGGCCTGTTTTAAATCTCCTTTTTGGGTTGATATTTCTCCGAGCTTATTATATATAGTATCATCATTTTCTGTTTTAATAATATATTCATAGGTTTCTTTGGCCTTTTTATAGTCCTTGCTTTGAAAATATAAATTGCCTAATTTTTTATAAATATCAAAATTACGCATATCTAATTTTAGGGCTTGAATGTATTCATTTTCAGCACTACTCCATTCTTTATTATTTTTAAACTCCTCTGCTCTTTCTAAATATTTATTTATTTTGTCTTCTTGAGAGATTTTATCTTCAAACTGACTTCTAATCAATTTATTTTTATATTTTTTTTCTAATTTATAAATTTCTTGATAAATATTTTTTAGATATTTATAAATAGTAGAAAAAATTGGCTTACCAAAAACAATAATTTTTTTCTTAAATAAATCAATGTCGTTTTTGAATTTTTTTTCTAATATATATTTTTTGGTTTGGGTTTGTTTTGATTCGGGAATATTTTTTGGGTCAACTCTTTTTAATTGTGGTATTTTTTTGGAAGTTATAGATAAAATCCCGGCCGATCCGACTATAATTACTAATATTAATATTATATTTAAAAACATATTTTTATAATTAATGGATTAAATAATTTAAATTATAGCATTGATTAAATGGATAAATTTTTCTTTTTTTAAACTAGCGCTACCTACTAAAACTCCTTGAATATTTTTTTGTTTAATAAAGTTAAGAATATTTGAGGCATCAATACTGCCACCATATATTAATTTAATTTTATTGTCTAAGCTTTTTCGGTTTAGATTTTTGTCTGCAGTCATTAGGGTATCTAAGACCACCTCTTTAATTATCCTATTAGTGTGTTCTGCTTCTTCGGCTTGAATGGCCTGACCAGAGCCAATTACCCAGATGGGCTCATAAGCTATAATGATTTTTTCTATATCATTTGTTTTTATTTCCGATAAAGCCGACTTGATTTGTTTAATGATGGCTAAGTCCTTTTGGCCATTTTGTCTTTCTTCAAAATTTTCTCCGACACATAAAATAGGAATGATTTTGTTTTTTAGAGCTTGCTTAATTTTTTTATTGATCATTTCATCGGATTCTTGCAAGAATTTTCTGCGCTCGCTATGGCCAATAATAGCGTAATGAACATTAAAATTTTTAAGATTATCTATCATTATTTCTCCAGTATATGCTCCCCTGTCCTCCCAAAAAATATTTTGACAGCCCAATTTTATTTGAGTATCTTTTAGTATTTCAGACAATTTAGGAATAGTCATAAAATCAGCACATAATCCAATTTCTAATTTTTTGTTTTTATATTTTTTTAATTCTTTTTTTAAAGCCTCAGCCAAATCAATTGTTTCTTGATAGGACAATTGCATTTTCCAATTTGCTAATATTATTTTTTCGTTTTCTAAAGCCATATAATTATTTATATTATATCTAAATGTATAAGAATAAGCCAATAGATAAAGAGGTAACGATAATGCCAGCCGTGATAATGCCAGCTATAATTGGCAAAATTGCTTTTTTAAATGGTATGCCAAATAACCAGGCGGCTATTGAGCCGGTCCAGGCACCAGTAAAAGGCAAAGGGATGGCCACAAAGAAAAATAAAGCCAAAGAACTATATTTTTTAATAGCTTTTTCGGTTTTTTTTCTAGTTCTTTGAAATACCCAATTTAAGATTTTATTTAAAAACAAAGAGTGTTTTTGAGCAAATGCAGAGAGTTTGTCTAATCCAAATAGTAAAATAAAAACAGGTATACTATTACCAATAACAGCCAATATAAAAGCATAAATTGGTTTAATGCCCCAACTAATGGCTAAAGGTATAGTACCCCTTAATTCATTAATGGGTAGAGTGGCATATAAAATTGTTAAAATTTCCGGCATTTATTTCCAAGTATAATTATTAAATATCCAAGTGGAAACACTTTTTAAATCAGAAAATCGTTGATAATGTGATTCGCTTCCTAAAACCACTATTAATATTGGTCCTTGTTCTTGATAGCTGATTTTTGATATAAGACAATAACCAGCTTCTTCTGTGTAGCCAGTTTTACCGGCTTCTATATTTAAATACCCTCCTATTAAATCATTAGTATTTTCAACATTAATCCACCTTTGGGAGTTAATGGTCTGAAAAGAATAATTTTTTTGCGAAGTGGCTTGTTCTATTTCTGGATAGGAAAAGGCCTTTTTAGTCATTTTAATAAGCTCTTGGGCCGTAGAAACATTATCTTTATTTAAACCAGTGGGGTCAGTGAATTTTGTGTTTTCCAGGTTTAAATATTTGGCTTTTTGATTCATTTTTTTTACAAATTCTTCTTCGCTTAGGCCGGTATTTTTAGTTAGAATTTTAATTCCTGTATTTGATGAAGTGATTAAAGATACTCTTAATAAATCTATGAATTTTATTGTTTCCCAATTATATATTTTTAATTTATTAAAATCTCCATTAAGATCATTTTTTTCTATTTTTATTTCTTTATCTAATTCTATTTCTTCTAAATCTAGCATCACCATGGCTGTCATTAATTTACTAATGCTGGCTATAGATCTTATTTCGTCTTTATTTTTAGACCAGAGTATTTTGTCGGTATTAAAATCTTTTACTAAAACTGACTGAGCTGAAACTTTAACGCCCAAAGAATCGCTAGGATTTTTCAGTGGAAAATTGGGAGTAGAATTTTTTTCGGATTGAATATTAAAAAATATTTCTTCGGCATCTGGATTATTAGTTTCAAAATAAAAATTTTGAGTTATTGGTAAACTGATTAAATTAGTAATTAAGAGGATATTAGAAATAATTAATATTAAAGACATTAAATTAAAATTTAGGAATTAGATTAAAATGATTACAAAATTGTAGCAAAAATAATTTTCTAATCATCTGACTTTGCTTCTTGGATTTTATTTATTAGTTCATCGCTATTTAATTTTTCGTAATTAGGAAGCTCGTGCGGAGCATTAATTCCTAGATATTTTAAGAAATCAATTGTTATATTATAAACTTCGGTCATTTTTTCTTTGTTTGTTTGGCTTGCTATTAGCCCCTTAATTAATAAATTGCGGATAATAATACTACAATTTACACCTCTAATTTGTTCTAATTCTGAACGAGTAATTGGTCCGCGATAGGCAATAATAGTCAGGGTTTCTAAAGAGGCATCGGTTAAATTACTATTTAATTCTTCTTTAACAAACTCCTTAATAATTTTTTCACTTAAAGGATTGGTGGTGAATTGTATTTTATCATTGGCCATTAATAAATGGATGCCACTATTTTCAATATTGAATTTTTCTTTTAAATTTTCGATTGATTCTTTAAGCTCTTTTTTTTCTAAATTTAATTTTTTAGCCAAATCTTTTATTTTTAAAGCCCGGTCAGATATTAATAAAATACTTTCTAAATATACTAATTTTTTATTCATGATTATAAGTATTAATAATAATTTGTTTAAACATGGATTTTTGTTCTACTAGAATGGTTTTTTGTTTTATTAACTCCAATAGGGCCAAAAAAGAAACTATTATTTCGGTTTTGTTTTTTTGGTCTTTTAAAATTTCTTGAAATTGTATTTGTGATTTATTGTTTAAGATTGATTTGATATAATTTATTTTTTCTATAATGCTAATAGTTTTATTGAGGGTTCTTTTTTCTTTAATTTCTATTAGGGGTTGGATAGAATTAATTATTTTTTCAAATTTAGTTTTTAAATCCAGTATTTTTATATTTTTTGGTGGTCGGAATTGAGCTTTTATTTTTATAAGAGGACTTGTGCGGGAATAGCTGAATTTTTTTTGGTTGATTATTTGTTGAATAATCTTCCGAGCTTGATAATACTCTTTATATATTTTTAATTGTTTTTCTAGTTCAATTTGATCTTCGTCTTCTCCAAAATTTAGAGCCTCGGGCAAAATTAATTTTGATTTAATATATAATAGGCGAGCGGCCACGACTAGAAAATCAGCCATTTCATCAATATCTAAGCTTTGATTATCATTAATATATTCTAGATATTCATCAGTAATTTGGGTTAAAGAAATTTTACTAATATCTAATTTATTGTCGTTAATCAGGGTTAATAATAGCTCTAAGGGTCCTTCAAAATCTTGTAGTTTAATTTGGTAATTAGTCATATTAGTTACAAGTTCATCCTGTTGAATAGTATCGCAAAGCGATAATTCAACAGGATAAAAGTTTAAAAGTTGCAAGTTGTGGTTTTATTTATTTATTTTCTTGTTTTTTTGCTTTCTTGGTTTCTTGTTTCCTTTGTTTTTTGGTTTCTTAGTTTTTTTAGTTTTATTTTTGGTGACTTTTTTCTTTGGTTTAATTTTATTTATTTTTAACTTTTTAACTTTTCCAAAAGAAAAGATTTCACACTCCTCTATTTTTAAATAATCTTTTAGCTTGATTCTAAAACTTTCCGTGAAACTTCCCGATGAAAAAACAGCACTAGTTAAATTAGTAAAAGATTTATCAATAATAGTTGGTATTTTATATAAAGAACCAAAAACATGAGCTGAGCCAGGTTTGATTTTAAATTTATTGCTAAGTATTTTTTCTGAAGGTATTTGAATATTTTTTTTGGCTAATTTATATTTTTGAGCAATTTTTTTAAAATCAATATTTTTATTTGCTCCCAAAATAACCATATAAAAGTCCTTTTTGATTTTAATGATTAATGATTTTGCAATTTCTTGAGGATGAACTTTTAAGGTTTGGGAAGCATCAAAGGCAGTATACACTTTACGGTGATTTAATACCTCATATTTAATGTTGTTTTTTTCAAGATGGTTTAAAATTTGTTTTTTAATTGGCATAGGTTTGTGGTTAATTGTTAAATTATTTTTTTGATTTTTTATATTTCATTGGTAATTTTTCTTGAGTTCCCCATAATTGTTTGGCTATTTTTTTACCTTCAGGGGTCAAAAGTATTTTTTGAATAAAAGTTTTGTATTTGGTCTTTTTGCAAAAAGCTACAATTAAATCCCTTTCAATTAAACGATTCAAACTTTTAATAATCACATTTTCAATATCTTTTGGTTTATTTTTAATCCTTTCATAAAATTTAAAAAATATATTTTTATCAACCCCTCCTCTATTATATCCTAAGGACTTTTTTAAAATATATTTTTGTAGTTTAGATAATTTTTGCATATAATTAGGTTTTAGTGATTTTATATAAATAATTTGCACTGTGGATAACTTTTTGACTTTTTTGTTTTGTTATGATATATTATTTATAGTGTTCGTGTAGGGTCTTTACCCTCTCACGGTCAATCATTGTAAACCGTAGCACGACACTATTATAAATTGCCATTTTTAAGTGGTAATTTTTTTGTTTTTTTGGTCTAAAATTTTTTTTACTTCTTCATCAAAATCAGAAATATAATCTTTATCTTGTGCTTTTTTAAACTTATCATATTCTTTAAGTGCTAATGTTTCGGCAATTTCATGGCTAATTTTTCCAGTATTAGTTAATATTTCGTATTCACTGAATTTTAGAAAAGAGTTTAATTTTTTTATCCAGTTTTTCATATTCATTGGTTTTCTTCTTACAGCTTGAAGCTCAGCATAATCAAGATACATAGTGACAATTCTATTTAGATGATCTAATTCTTTTTTGCCCAAATAATTTTTAGCAATTATCACATCGCTTGGCATAATTTTTCCTTGAGGGCTTTTCCGCCAGGATCTTAAACCCATATAAGGTTTATTACTTTTAGCTCGCTTACCCACTATTTCTGCTGCGGTTTGACCTGTAATGGCAAAATGTAATTTGTTTTGTACGGTGGCAAAGAATTTTTTAGTTTCAGAAGTTTTTGGAGAATAATTTATACTTGTGGCATAAATATCTGTAATTTTTTGATATAGCATTCTTTCACTATTTCTAATATCTCTAATTTCCTCTAATAAATCATCAAAAAATCTTGTGCTAAATCGGGATCCGTATTTAAAACGATTACTATCTAGGGCAAATCCTTTGTGAATATACTGTTGTAAAATAGTAATTGCCCATTGACGAAATTGAGTACCTCTTTCGGAATTTACTCTATAACCAACAGCAATAATCGCTTCTAATGAATAAAAAGTCAATTTTCTTTTTACTTTTCTTGCGCCCTCTTCTTGAACTTGTAAGAAATTCTTACAAGTTGCTTTTGTCTCAATTTCTCTTTCATTGTAAATATTTTTTAAATGCATGGTTATATTTTGTGAAGTCGTATCAAAAAGTTCTGCAATTTTCTTTTGCGTTAGCCAAATATTTTCTTCTGCGTAAAATACTTCAATGTTTATTGACCCATCTGGAGATTGATAAAATGCTATTTGATTGTCAGGTATTTTTTTATTCATTTTTTATTTATTGACTATTTTACTTCGTTATTCTATAATTTAATTAGAATACACATTAGAAAGAACCTCTAAGCGGTTTTGTCCCTTAGCGGTTTTTTTAATTACCTAAATTTCCACTTCCTATTTTATTCAAATCATCATCAGTAATTCCCAAAGCTAAACTTTCAAATAAAGTCATCAAATTAGCCCAAGTAACTTCCCATCTCTTTAGGTTTCCTACCTACATCATTAGACTTCGGTAGATAAATAGTAATTAGCTTATAGCTTTCAGGATTTTTATATATTATCAATGTTGTGGATAACTTTTTAACTTTAAAGTACTTTAATTACATTTTAGTAATTATTCCATTATTTGCGTCTACTTTCACCATATCTCCATTTTTCAAAATTTTTGTAGCAACCTTTGTTCCCACGATACAAGGTATTTTGAATTCTCTACTAATAATTGCAGCGTGAGAAGAAATACCGCCTTCGTCAGTAATGAGGGCTGATATTTTTTTAAATATAGGAGTAAATTCCATTGTTGTCATATAAGTAACTAAAATATCACCATTTTTTATTTTTTTGATATCTTTTGATTGTAAAACAATTTTTATTTTACCCTTTACAATGCCTGGGTAGCCAATTTCACCTTTAAACTTTTTTATTTTATTTTTTTTTGAAAGAACTTCTTTTACTGCATTAGTATTTTTTAATTTTTTTATGACCCTTTGATTTGTATATATTTTTTTCTTAGCATTAATCATTAGTAACCCGGCGTTGTTTTTCTTTCTAGTTTTTAATTCTTTTTGATCAAATTTATTTTGTTTAAATATATATCTTACTTCATCAATATTAAAATATAATAAATCTTCATATTTAATTTTTAGGCGATTACTAATTTCATTTAATAAAAATCTATAATCTAATAAAGCTCTAACAAAATATCCTTTTGACCAATCTCTGATAGTTGAAAAACAATTCAAAGCGTCTATTATTTGTAAACTGCTTTTGCTAAATTTTAATTTTTTGATTAATTTTTGCTTGGCTAAATTTTTTAGTTTTTCTTCTTTTTTAACCCTTTCAATTTTTTTTAATGGATTGTCATATAAAGATTTAGATATTTCTTCTAACCATCTATTAGTGCACCATTTTTGTCCAGTGTATTCTGAATTAATCCATTCATATTTGACTATATGATTAGATAATAATGCCTTGAGTGGTTGATATTTGTTTTTTATTAACTTACTAACTAAGTTCATGTTTCCTTGTTTCAATAAATTTTTGAGTTGATTTTTTTTATAGAATTCATTTACTAATAGTAAAAAGTCCATCTGTTCTGTTTTGGCTACGCTTTCACCATCAAAATGCGATATAATTTGTACCCATTTTTTGTACTGACTATCGTTTTTAGCTCTTGATAGCAATTCTTTTTTTAATGGTGAATTTTTAGACCAACAGGCATCTATGCCAGTAAGTTGTATTCTAATCAAGGGAGCCTGAGTAATGTGGTTTATAAAGTTATTATACAATTCGATTAGTTTTTTTTCATTGTACAATGATAAATTAGATTTTTGCATATCACCTGATAATAATAATAAACTACCAAAAAGTTCTTCGTTTCGTTTGTATAGATTTTGAATAAATATTTTACTTTTACTTTGTTTTAAAATTGAATCATATAATTTTTCTAATTCATTTTTATCATCAAATAAATAGGTGTCATTCCCTGATAAGGTAATAGCTAATTGATTTTTTTGCATATAATCTAAGGCCGGGGAAAAACCATTATTCATTAGACCAGACACAAAAATATCTAAATGATGTATAGACATTTTTCTTCTATGACTCCAAACCCATTTTATATTTTTATTTTTCATAATCTATATATCCTTCAAAGTTATTACCACTAACCTTAATTAATTTTTTATTGTCTTTTTGAATATAATTTAGGGTTATTGATTCTGTTTCGTTAATACAGCCACCTACTTTATTTAAAAATTCTTCACCTTTCATATCGTTGGCTGATTTTATTTGTTCTCCATCGATAAATTTCAAGTAATTTTTTAAAAAAGACATGATTGGATATGAATGAGTAATATTTAAAGATACTGGCTTTTTTGTTTTTGATTTAAGTAAGGATAAATGTTTTAAATATCCACTAATGTGTTTTTTTAAATTTTGAGAAAAATCTTCAGTTGTTAAATTAAGCGTTTCGTCTATATTTAATTCTTGCTTCAAATTATCCAAGGTACCGTCAAACATATTTTTTAAAATAATACTATCAATTTTGTTCTTTAATTTGTCTTGGATTTCTCTATTATTTTCATCTTTTTCATGAGTTCCTATTTTAAACTTTTTTTCTAATTTTTCTTGGTATTGTATTAAAGTATTTAGTTCTGACTTAAGATGCTCACTTAGATCATCAAAAGTTCCTAATCTTTTATTAGGTGGCTTAGTTTTTACATTTTTGCTGTCTTCAAAATGTTCTATCGTTATATCTTCCGTTTTTTTTGCTCTATCAGCCGGACTAGATGAGATGTGAATATAATCAGATGAATTTAATTTTAACGCATTAAGACCTTCTTTTACTTGTGTTGAAAAATAATTAGCTAGTATGTCCTTTTCTCCGGTAGCTTCTTTTTTGGGACCATGACGAAATAAGATTAGTTTTAATTTACTAATTCCATTTTCTAAAATGTCTTTTATTTTTTGTAAATTATTAGTATGATTTTCGAATTCTAAATTTTCCATATTTTTATTATTTTATTTCTATACCCAACTCCCCTAATTGCTCTTTACTAACTTCTTGAGGAGCATCCATTAAAGGATCTTGGCCATCAGAAGTTAAAGGAAAAGCAGTGACTTCTTTCAGGTTTTTTTCATTCATTAAAATCATCATTAATCTTTCAATACCCAAAGCAATTCCACCATGAGGGGGAACGCCATATTTAAAGGCCTCATAATAATGAGTAAATTCTTTTTTTTGTTTTTCAGTAAAGCCAATTAAATCCCAGATTTTTTCTTGAATTTTCATATCGTGAATTCTGATCGCTCCTCCACCAAGCTCAAAACCATTTAATACTAAATCGTGCTGGTATGATTTTACTTTTCTCGGATCTTTATCTAATAATTCAATATCTTTTTCTTGGGGAGCAGTAAACATATTATGAGATGGGGCCCATTTGCCTTTGGTGCCAATAAATTCTTCCTCGGCATCCTTAGTAAATAAAGGAAAGTTTATAATCCAGGCAAAAGCTAATTCATTTGGATCTTTTTTGTCTTTTCTTAAATCTGGTTTATCAGTTCCATATTTTTCCATTGCTTCTTGATAATTAATTCGAGGCCATGGTTTAGTAGTAATCTTTTTTTCGGGAAATAATTCTTCCACCATTTTAGTTACTGTATCTTCAACTAAGTTTAATATTTCTTCTTGATTTAAAAAGGATATTTCCAGATCTAATTGATAAAATTCTCCGGGACTGCGGTCAGAACGAGCATCTTCATCTCGAAAACAAGGAGCAATTTGGAAATATTTTTCTAATCCAGCAATCATTAATAATTGTTTATATTGTTGTGGGGCTTGTGGTAAAGCAAAAAATTTACCTTTATGCAAACGAGAAGGAACAATATAGTCGCGGGCTCCTTCAGGGGTTGATTTAGTTAGAATTGGAGTTTGAACTTCAGTGAAGCCCTTGTCGTTTAAATTGTTTCTTAAAAAATTTATTACTTGATGGCGCGCTTTGATATTTTTAGCCATTCGTTCGTGTCGGAGATCTAAATAACGATATTTTAGTCGTAATTCTTCGTTGGCTTGTCTGTCCTCATTTTCAATTTCAAAAGGAGGCGTTTCGGATTCAGAGAGTATTTTGATGTCTTTAGCTAAGATTTCAATCTGATCAGTTAATTGATCGGCGCGAATTTGTTTTTCTCCTCGAGCTTGAATTATTCCTTTTAAACTGATTACAAATTCCGGGCGAATATTGTCTAGTAATATAGCTGATTCTGGAGTCATTTCCGCTGGTATGCAAACTACTTGAATTATGCCAGTAGAATCTCGGAGGTCAATAAAAGCAATTTTCCCCATGCGACGAAAAACATGAACCCAACCCTTTAATTCTACTTCTTCATTTATTTTTTTAGTAATAGTTTCTTTAATGTAAGTTTTCATCCCATTAGATATTATTTATTAGTTTTGTTTGTTTTAATTAGAATAAATTATGCTAATCCCATTAGAGCTTTTAAAATCCTGATATCTAACGGGATAAATATATTTATTTTATAATTATTATTTTATTTATAGATTATTAGGTAATGTTTTTCTATTATCCTATTATCCTATTAAACTATTATCAATTATTTAAGGGCGACCGATTGAAATATAATTAAACCCCAATTCTCTCATTTCATTTGGATTATAAACATTACGACAGTCAATTAAATTAGCTGTTTTCATAGATTCTTTAACTTTCTGCATATCAATTTCTTTAAAAACATTCCATTCAGTTACTAAGATTAATAAATCAATTTTTTTGGTAACTTCATAAGGATTTTTACAATATTCTATAGTTTTCCTCCCATTTTGGTCTCTCGACTCTACTCGAGATTTTTGATCGGGATCTTTGATTATCTCTTTTTGAGAATTTTCCATAGCTTCGGGGTCAAAGGTCTTAATTTTGGCTCCTTGTTTTAATAAATCATTAATAATGGTTTTAGAAGGAGCTTGGCGAATATCATCAGTATTGGGCTTGAAAGAAAGGCCCCAAATGCCAATAGTCTTATTTTTTAAATTAGGAAGAAGGTGATTTACTTTTTTAATAATTGATTTTTTTTGTTTTTCATTAACACTTTCAATGGCTTCTAACATTTCACTACTAAGATTATTTTGTTTCATTTCATAAATTAAGGCCTGAATATCTTTAGGAAAGCAAGCTCCGCCATAACCACAGCCGGCCTGTAAAAACCGTGGACCAATTCGGTTATCTAAACCAATACCTCTGGCTATTTCTTTGATATTAGCACCGGTTTTTTCAACATAATGGGAGAGTTCGTTCATGAAAGATATTTTAGAAGCTAACATAGCATTGGCAGCATATTTAATTGTTTCGGAAGTGGTGGTGTCAGTGAACATGATGGGTTTATCGGTTCGGGCTAAGGCATCATACATTTTTAACATTATTTTTTTAGCATCTTCGTCTCCTGGTTCAATGCCAATTACTATTCGATCAGGAATCAAGAAATCTTTTACAGCTGAGCCCTCGCGTAAAAATTCTGGATTAGAAACTACACTAAATTTTATATTTTCTTTTAGGTTTTTTTCAATTATTTCTCTAACTTTTTGAGCAGTCAAAGGGGGGACAGTACTTTTATTAACAATTACCTTATATTCCTTCATGTTTTTACCAATTTCTTTAGCCACAGTCCAAACAGCTGATAAATCAGCTTGACCATTGAGAGATTGTGGAGTGCCGACTGCAATAAATATTGCCGTGGAAAATTCAATACCCCTCTTAGCATCTAGGCTAAATTGTAGTCTCCCCTGCTTAGCATTTCTTTGGATTAAATCTGAAAGGCCGGGTTCATAAAAAGGCACTTCTCCTTTATTCAACTTTTTTATTTTTTCTTGATTAATATCAATACAAAGCACATCATGTCCGAGGTCGGCCATGCAGGCCCCCTGGACTAGCCCTACATATCCAGTACCGAAGATAGTTATTCGCATATCGTTAAAATGTTATTTTTAAATTTACAATTTTCATTTCTCAATTTTCATTTAATAACCAATTATTCAATTATCAATGTCTGTTTTATTTCATTCGTTTTTGTTATACAAGATGAAATTTATTGTAAATTATTTTATTGAAAATTAAATTCAAATTTAAAATTGGTAATTGAAAATTGGAGACTTACGGAGTAATTCTATTTATCATTCTTGGGAATGGAATTGTTTCGCGGATATGATGGACACCACAAATCCAGCCAGTTAATCTTTCCAAGCCATAACCAAATCCAGAATGAGGCACGCTGCCATATTTTCTTAAATCCAAATACCATTGAAAATCTTTTATATTTAATTTTTCTTCTAAAATTCTCTTTTTTAAAATTTCATAATCATCTTCTCTTTGTGAACCGCCAATTATTTCTCCGTGTCCTTCCGGAGCAATTAAATCAGAACCAAGGACCAAGTTTTTATTTTCTGGGTCGCGTTTCATATAAAAGGCCTTAATTTCCTTGGGCCATTTTTCAATAAATACAGGCAGGTCGCTATTTTTAGTAATTAAAGTTTCATCTTCTGCGCCTAAATCTTCTCCAGATTTTATTTTTGAGCCCAGGTCTTGTAATTTTTTTAAGACCTGTTGATAAGTCATTTTAATAAAGGGAGTTTTAATTTTTTTTAGTTTGGAAATGTCTCGTTCTAGCATTTCTAACTCCTTAGGACAATTTTTCAAAACATCTTGAATAATATATGAAATTAAGTTTTCTTGAATTTGCATATTACATTCATGATCGCAAAAAGCCATTTCCGCATCCATCATCCAAAATTCAGTTAAATGTCGGCGAGTTTTAGATTTTTCAGCACGAAAAGTAGGACCAAAATCAAAGACCCGAGCATGAGCCATAATTGCTGCCTCTAAATATAATTGTCCAGATTGAGATAAATAGGCCTTTCCCAAATCAAAATAATCCATTCCAAAAAGAGTTGTTGTTCCTTCACAGGCATTGGGAGTTAAAATAGGAGAGTCAATTTTAATAAAGTGTTCTTGATGGAAAAAATCATAAGTCGCCTGAATAATTTGGTCTCTTATTTTTTGAATTGCCCATTGTTTTTTTGACCTTAACCAAAGGTGTCGATTATCTAGTAAAAAGGCCTCACCATGCTCTTTATTAGAAATTGGATATTCTTCGGCAATTTGAAACAATTTTAAATCACTGACTTGAAGTTCATATTCTTCTTTTTTGGGGTGTTTAGAAATTTTGCCCTCCAATTCCAAGGAAGTTTCTTGAGTAATTTTAAGACACTCTTTCCAGGTTTTTTCACCAACCGTATTTTTAGAAATAATAGCTTGAATAAATCCAGAACCGTCTCTAATTTGAAGAAAATATAAAGAGCCAGATGACCGGAAATTATGGACCCAGCCTTCTATTTTTACTTCTTGGTCTAAATGTTTATCGATGTCAGATATAAATATTTTTTTCATAAATTAATTTAAATATTAACTAAAAATACTAAACCCCTCACCTAAAAATTTTAGGTGATGGGGTGAATTCCCCTTAATTTAGCTAATTTAATTATATAGTTTAAAGTTAAAAGTTTCAAGTTTACCCTGTGAAATTATCGCGAAGCGATAACATTTTACGGGGTAAAAGTTGCAAGTTGCGAGTCGCAGGTTATTAGTTAAAAAGACTACTTTTGTGAATATCTTTTTTTCTACCTTTTTCTAGAAAAAGGTAGAACTAAAAAGTCGCGAACTGTACAAAAATTTAGGTAATTTAATCATTCGTCATCCTAAAACTTTGAAACTCGTCGTTCCATTGTCATTTCACTCCTCAAACAAGTCAAAGTTTTTAACGGATGTCTCATTCAAATTCTGACTAAATTTTTGTAATGTTCGCAGATATTATAATAAAATATAAAAACCGATGTTAGTCGGTATGATATAAATCACTAAGTTTAACTCGGGGGTAGTTTGTCTGAAAATTAAATCATTTAAAATTTAATTGAAAATTGGAAATTGATAATTTGAAATTGTCCTCTATCCGTATTCTACGCGATGAATGACAATGCTTTCCAAAATTCCCACAGCAATCAAACTCATTAATAGAGATGAGCCACCATAAGAAATAAAGGGTAGGGGCAGTCCGATTACTGGGGCTAGACCAACATTCATAGCTATATTCATTAGAGATTGAGTAAAAAACATAATTAAAAAACCCAGAGCTAAAAAAACAGCAAAATTATCATTAGATTTTCTGATGATATTTAATATTTTTAATAAAAATACAATAATTATTAGAATAATAAAAAATGAACCTAAAAACCCAAACTCTTCAGAAATAACGGCAAATACAAAATCGGTTCTTTGTTCAGGTAAAAAATTTAATTGGCTTTGAGAGCCCAGACCAAAACCACGACCAGCAAGACCACCAGATCCAACAGCTATAATGGATTGAGAAAGATTATAGCCAACCCCCAAAGGATCTTTTTCGGGATTTAAAAATGTTATAATTCTATCTTTTTGATAGCCCTCTAAAAACACAAACCAGCCAGCAGATATTAATATAGCCAAAATAATAAAGATGATAATAATCTTTTTCTTATTAATGTTTGTAAAAAGCAACATAATAAACCAAATAACAAAAAGAATTATAGCTGAACCCAAATCGGGCTGGATTATCACTAAAGCTATCATAGCAAAACTTACTAAGGCAGAAATTAAAATGGGCTTCCAATTATAAAACTCTTTGGCCTTATTAGAAAGATAGGCCGCTAAAAAAATTATTAATCCTATTTTGGCAAATTCTACTGGTTGAAATTGAAATCCAAGAACGGAAAACCAAGAACTAGTGCCCCTAATAAACGCACCAAATATTAAAACAGATATTAATAACAGAAAAGAGACAATCAGAAAAATTTTATAATAAGATTTTAAAAACCGATAATCTATAAATGAAAAAACAAATAATAAAATTATGCCGGTTATAGCAAACAATAATTGTTTGTCAAAAAATATCATTTTAGATTCAATATCGCTTAGACCAACACTATATATACTTATTAAACCGATCACCAGTAATAAAAAAACTGCGCCAAGCAGCAAATAGTCAAATTTAAATAAAGCCCTTAAGGATATTTTCATATTTTTTAATTTTGGATGATATAATTTTTAGGATCTAAAATATTGACATCAGCATCTATTTCTAAAGTGACATATGATGGTATTTGATAAAACCAGCTGGTTTCCACTTTTTTTTCTGCCAAAGAATAAAATTCATCTATTGTTACTTTATTAATTGCAATCATTTTGGTTCCTAAGCGCAAACTAATATAAAATTCAGATTCTAGCCAAGAATAAGGGGTTTGATTAATAACTGTAAATTCAATCCAATTGCGGGTATTTTTATTATTAACATTTATTTCTTTGTTTTGAATTAAGAAAATGTTTGAGGGAATATTTTCGATTTCTGAGGCCTTTAATCGTTGCCAGGCGATATCAATGATTTTTAATTCTAAAGACCTTATTTTTTGATTACTGACGACATTAAAATCAATTAATTTTTTTGTGTCTTTGGGTAGTATAAAGGTTTCCTTGGTTTCGCTTTCCCGTTCATTGTTGTAAATAAATTGATATTTTAATTTTGAGACCGCTATTCTTTCATTAGGATTTTTAACACTAATAACTATGTCATATTTATTATTTTTTAAAGCGATGATATTTTCTTCCATAATTAAAAGATTTTCGGGTTTGTTTTTTTCTTGCCATGCTCGAAAATTAATAAATATTTCTTGATAATTATTTTTTTCATAATTATCCTGTATTTTGATAGTAATAAATTTTAAAACAGCAAAACTATAAAAAAATAATATAATAATGAATAATAAAATAATTATTATTTTTTTGAATAGAGTTTTGTTTTTTATATACCAAAGATGTCTTTCGATTTGTTTTTCATCTAAGGGCTCTGAAAAATTCATAATCTAATTTATATGTTTAATTTATCTATATATAGTTTAACATTTTTTTGAAATTTTAAAAATGTGGTATAATTAAAGATGAATTCTGAATGATAAATTTTGAATTTTGATTGAATTTCGAATTTTGAATCAATTTAAAATTAAATCATTAAAAATTCAATCGAAATTAAAAATTAGAAATTTAAAATTATTTAAATATACCTATAAATTAAGTCAATCCCTTTTTAAACAAAGCA
>CAZAOE010000003.1:0-71567 GCA_964486685.1 uncultured Gammaproteobacteria bacterium | reverse complement strand
TAATTTTAACACTTATGTATTTATTTAGTTTATAATTAATTTATAGCATTATGTTAGAAAATTCCAAAGATGTTTTAAATTTGGTTTTAGCAATTTCTATAATTGGCATTACAGTATTTATATGTTGGTTTTTTTATTATATCATTGCCAGCGTAAAGAAAGTACACGATACTATTAAATCTGTTCATTCAGCCATAGATTCTTTAAATCAATTTATAAATGGAGCCAAAGATAAATTAAAGAATTCTTCGGCGCATATCCAATTAGCCACAGCTGTAGTTAAGACAGCCGTTGAAGAGATTGGTAAAAAACTAAAAAATAAAACTAAAACAAAAAAAATTAGCTCAAAAATCAGAAAAACAAAAAATAAAAAATAAAATATTATTTTGCTTATTCTTATTTTTTGTTATTAGACTTACTGTGTAATAAATCTACTACTGTAATTACACATTTTAGCTAAATTTCTAATCCCGCTAAGCGGAATGTTACGTAATTTATTACCCAGTAAGTCTATAGTATTTTTTATGATAGTAAAAAAATGAGGATTTCCTCATTTTTTACGATTATTTTTTAAATTATGAAATTTGTACATCTGCACAACCATAGTCACTATAGTTTATTAGACGGGTTACCAAAAATACCTGAGCTTGTTGCTGAGGCCAAAAAATATGATATGCCGGCCCTGGGCTTAACTGACCATGGGGTTATGTATGGCGTTATAGAATTTTATCAAGAGTGTTTAAAAAATGACATTAAGCCAATTATTGGAGTTGAGTTTTATTTAGCGCGGAGGAAAAGAACTGATAGAAAATCTAATATAGACACTAAATCATTTCATTTAATTTTAATAGCTAAAAATAATCAGGGTTATGAAAATTTATTAAAACTTACTACCCTGGCCCACTTAGAAGGTTTTTATTATAAGCCCAGAATAGATTGGGAATTATTAGAAAAGTATCACGAGGGCTTAATTGCTACTTCAGCTTGTTTGAATGGACAAATACCTAAAACAGTATTAGCTGGAGATATGACTGGGGCCGAGTCCTTAATTTTGAAGTATAAAAATTTATTTGGTCCAGATAATTTTTATTTAGAAGTACAGTGTCATCCCGGCAACGAAGACCAAGAAATGGTTAATAAAGAATTTATAAAATTTTCTGAAAAGCATAATATTGGATTAGTTGCTTCTAATGATGTTCATTATTTACATCCAGAAGATGCCATAGCTCAAGATATTTTATTGTGTTTGCAAAGTAAGAAAAAAATCAACGACAAGGATAGAATGAGTTTATTAGATTTTGATTTATCTTTTCGTCCGCCAGAAAAGATGATAGAAGATTTCAAAAGTATTCCGCAGGCCATAGAAAATACAGTTAAGATTTCCGAAATATGTAATTTGAAAATTGAATTAGGTAAAATTAATTTACCCCATTTTGCATTACCCAATGAAGAAAGTCCTAATTCTTATTTAGAAAAGCTTTGTGATTCTGGTTTGAAAAAAAGATATCCAGTTTACTTTGATTTAAAAAATAAAAATTGTGCAGTAGATTTACGGGCTCTGCAAAAAAGATTAGATTATGAATTAAGAATAATAGAGAAAACTGGTTTTGCTTCTTATTTTTTAATTGTTCAGGATTTTGTAAATTGGGCTAAAGATAATGGCATAATTGTTGGTCCTGGTCGGGGAAGTGCTGCCGGATCTTTAGTTTCTTATTTAATTAATGTAACTGACATTGATCCTTTGAAATATAATTTAATTTTTGAAAGATTCTTGAATCCAGAAAGAATTTCTATGCCAGATATTGATATAGATTTTTCTGATATTCGGAGAGGTGAAATTATTAGATATGTTGAACAAAGATATGGCTCTGACCATGTTTCGCAAATAATAACCTTTGGAACTATGGCGGCCCGAGCAGCTATTAGAGATGTCGGTCGGGTTTTGGGTTTAGGATATAATTATTGTGATCGGATTGCTAAAATGATTCCGATGTTTTTTACTTTGGAAAAAGCCATACACACCTCCCCGGAATTAAAAGAGGCCTATGAAAATGATCAGGACGCTAAGCGTTTAATTGATTTTGCTAAAAAATTAGAAGGAGTGGCCAGACATCATTCTATGCATGCCTGTGGAGTTGTGATTAGTAAGCTTCCTTTGGTTAAAACAGTGCCCCTTCAATACGCTTCTTCTAGCGACCAGACAATTATTTCTCAATATTCTTTATATTCTATTGAGGACCTGGGTTTATTAAAAATGGATTTTTTGGGTTTAAAAAATTTAACTATTTTGGAAAATGTTATTGATTTAATAGAAAAGATTCATAGCCAAAAAGTCAATTTAAAAGATGTTGATTTAGAAGATAAAAAAACATTTAAAATTTTACAAGCCGGACAAACAACTGGTGTTTTTCAATTAGAGTCCGCAGGTATGAAAAAATGGTTGAAAAAATTAAAGCCCAATAAATTTGAGGATATTATTGCCATGGTTGCTCTTTATAGACCAGGTCCAATGCAATTTATACCTGATTTTGTGAATGGTAAACGTGGAAGGAGAAAAATTACTTATGATGACCCCAGATTAAAACCAATTTTAGAAGAAACTTATGGTATTGCCATTTATCAGGAACAAGTAATGGAAATTGCCCGACAATTAGCGGGATTTTCTTATTCAGAGGCAGATATTTTAAGAAAGGCTGTTGGTAAAAAAATTAAGTCCTTATTAGATGAACAAAAAGATAAGCTTATAGACGGAATGACAAAAAATGGTTTATCAACCAGAATTGCTAAAAAGATTTGGAAGGCAATTGAGCCCTTTGCTAGTTATGGATTTAATAAATCACACGCTACTTGTTATGCCATGATTGCTTTTCAGACGGCTTATTTCAAAGCCAATTATCCAACAGAATTTATGGCTGCCCTTTTAACCTCTGACCAGGATGATATAGAAAAAATCGCTTTTAAAATAAAAGAATGTGAAGACATGGATATAGAAGTTTTACCACCAGATATTAATAAGAGTTTTTCTAGATTTACGGTTTTGCCAGAAGATTTAAAGAAGGGAAATAAAAAGATTAGATTTGGATTAAATGCTGTTAAAAATGTGGGAGACAATATTGTTAAAACAATTATTGCCGAAAGAAAAGAGAATGGAGATTTTCAAAACATTGAGGATTTTTTAACTAGAATTAAAAGCAGAGATTTAAATAAAAAATCTTTAGAAAGTTTAATTAAGGCCGGGGCAATGAGTCATTTTGGTGAGCCCAACGCTCTTTTGAAAAACATGGATAAATTATTAGAATTTAATAAACACCAGAGAAAAGAAAAATTAAATGGTCAATCTAGTATTTTTTCCAAATTAAACAAAAATGACCGACCTGCTATTAGATTAGACGAATATTCAGAGGCCGAAAGAGAAGATAAATTGGCCTGGGAAAAAGAGATGCTGGGTCTTTATATTACCGACCACCCCTTTAAAGATTTATTGGTAGAATTGTCCGGCCAAATTAGCAAAATAAGTGACATCAAACAATTAAAAGAAAATGAAAATATAAAAATAGGCGGAGTAATTAGTTTTATGCAAAAAGTTTTGACTAAAAATGGAACGCAAATGCTTTTTGCAGGATTGGAAGACGGTAGTGGATGGATAGAAATGGTTGTTTTTCCTAAAATTTATGAAAAATTTATAGATATTTTATATAAAGATAATAAGATAATTATTGAAGGACGTTTAAATTTTAAAGAAGGACGAACTAAGGTTATTGTAGAAGAAATTAAAACCATTAAAGATTTCAAAAGTAAATCTAAAAATAAACCAGAACCATTGATTATTAAAGTAGAAACCAAACCGTCACCTGAACAATTTGAGAGTTTAAAGGCGCTTTTAAAAGAAAATTCTGGTCAGTCAGCGGTTTATTTTTATATTAAATCTGGCATTCAGGAAGATGTTTATAATAAAGTAAAAATTAATTTATTAGTCAAAAATTCTTCATATTTAAAGAAAAAAATAGAAGGCATATTAGACACTTGACCTTTTGAAAACATTTGAATTATACTATAATTTAAAGGGATAATAAAATTAAAAAATTATATCTAAAAAGCATTAGATAAGGAGATAAAGATATGGAAAAAAAGCGTACAAAAATTAATTCAGTTAGTTTTACTTATAAAAAAATAGTATATATATTTATTTTAGCTGCTATTTTATTAGTGGGTTTAATATTATATTTTTCTTTGGCTAGAGCGAAAATTTATGTTGATGTTAAGAGTCAATCGGCTAATATTGATTTTAGTGTTCAGGTTAAGGAAAATGTGGAAGACAATAATTATTTAGAAACTAAAATTTTACAAGGACGCATTTTGGAATTAACTATGGAAAAAACTCAGAGTTTTGAGGTTATTGGCCAAGAAGAGCAAGCAGAAAAATATGCTGGAATGATGACAATTTATAATAATAAATCCGAGGAACAAGTATTAATTCCCACCACCAGGTTTGAATCAGCTGATGGGAGTATATTTAGGATGTATGAAAGCTTGATTATTCCAGCTAAAAGCTCGGCAGAAGTTGAGGTTATCGCCGAGGAAGCTGGAGAAGAATATAGAGAATTGCCGGGTAGATTTAATTTACCGGGCTTTAAACACGAATATCAAAGACAAAATGTTTATGGAGAAACTAAAGCGACCATGATGAAGAAAAAGATAATTTCTTATGATTTATCACAAGTGGACTTAGAAAAAGCCCAAGCAGAAATTATATCAAGTTTAAAATTAGATGCTTTAAATAAGTTTAATGAATTATTAGTTGAAAATGAAGAAATTGATGAATTTTCAATTACGACTGAATTAATGTCAGCTGAAGCAAATGAAAAATTGGGAGCAGAAGTAGAAAGTTTTGAATATACAGTTAAATTAAAATTAATTGGGGTGGTTTTTGATCATAATGAGCTTTTAAATTTAGCCCAGACCTTTTTATCCAATCAATTAAATAATTCTCAAGATTTAATAAATTATGATAATGACTCTTTGAATTATATAGTTAGCAATTATATTAATGCAGAAAAAAGCGCTAGTTTAGATGTAAGTTTTTCAGCTCAAGTAATTCAGGGTGCCGAAGCAGAAGTTTTTAATAAAGAAAGGTTTAAAGGATTAACTCAGCAAGAAATAATTGATTATTTTAATCAAATTCCAGCCATTAATAGTGTCGGGGTTAGTTTTTCACCATTTTGGGTTAAAAAAGCACCAAAATTATCAGACCACATTGAGATTATAATTAGTAATTAGTTTATTGGGTTGTAGGGGGTTAGCTTATTAGGTTGTAGGGAATTAGAGAGTTATATTAATTACTTGTTGACATTTTTATTATTCGTATTATTATAAAGATAAGGTGATTGATTGGCCGACCAAGCCAATATTCTATTAGTAGAATGATATTTTATCCTAAGCCAAAGACAATTTGAGAGAGCCCCAAGTCTGACTTGGGGAAGTCAGGTGGAACCGCCCTACGCTAAAGCTTCGGGCGGCAGGCCAATTAGGTCTGTTGCTAAGGGTCCTGAGATTATTAATCTTGGGTTTTTTGTTTTTTAGGGATATAATTAATATATTATTAATAATAACTAATAAAAATATGGACAATAAATTAGAAATAAAAAGGCATTCGTTGGCTCATTTGATGGCTACGGCAATTTTAAAATTATACCCGCAGGCCAAATTTGGAATTGGACCGATTATTCAAGATGGATTTTATTATGATATTGATTTGAAAGACATTACTCTCTCCCCAGAAGATTTAGTAAAAATTGAGCAGGAAATGAAAAGTTTAATTAAAGAAAATTTAAAGTTTATCAGACAAGAGGTTGCCATTGATGAAGCAGTAAAAATTTTTAAAACCAAAAAGCAAGATTATAAATTGGAGTTATTAAAAGATTTAAAAGAGAAGGGTACCACTCTTTTGGATGAAAATGAGAAATTAGATTTTACAGATACAGTTTCTATTTACACTACTGGTGATTTTGTGGATTTATGTCGTGGTCCTCATGTAGAAGATTCTCAGAAATTAAAATCAGTTGCTTTTAAGTTAACAAAATTGGCTGGAGCTTATTGGCGAGGCGATGAAAAAAATAAAATGTTAACAAGGATTTATGGTATTGCCTTTGAAAAACAAAAAGAACTTGATAAGTATTTAGAAAATTTAGCTGAAGTTGAAAAAAGAGATCATAGAAAATTGGGCAAAGAATTGGATTTATTTATTTTTGATGAAGAAGTAGGGCAGGGATTGCCATTATGGCTTCCAAATGGCGCCTTATTAAGACAAATAATAGAAGATTTTATTTTATGGATTTATCAAAAAAAAGGATATAAATTAGTCAAAACTCCACACATAGCTTCATATAAATTATTTGAACAATCTGGCCATCTTAGTTTTTATAAAGACAGCATGTATTCGCCAATGGATATAGATGGTGAAGATTATTATGTGAAGCCAATGAATTGCCCTTTTCACATTAAAATTTACAAGCATCATATGAGAAGTTATAGGGACCTACCAATTCGCTATGCTGAATTAGGGACCGTTTATAGGTATGAAAAATCAGGTGTTTTACACGGGCTTTTAAGAGTAAGGGGATTTACTCAGGATGACGCTCATGTAATTTGCACTAATGACCAATTAGGAGAAGAATTAATAAAACTTATTGATTTAACTAAATATGTTTTTGAAACTTTTGGCTTTAAAAAATTTGATGTTATTTTGTCCACAAGAAATAAAGACGGTGGTGAAAAATATTTAGGAGAAGACAAAGACTGGGCATTGGCCGAGAAAAGTCTTAGACAAGCATTGGATAATGTTAAATTAAAATATGAAGTGGAAGAGGGCGAAGCTGTTTTCTATGGTCCCAAGATTGATATAAAAGTTACCGATGCTATTGGAAGAAAATGGCAGATTTCAACTATACAGCTTGATTTTAATCTTCCGGAAAGATTTGATATGATTTATATTGATAATAAGGGCAAAGAAAAAAGACCACTTATGATTCATCGCGCTTTATTAGGAAGTTTGGAAAGATTTACTGGAGTTTTAATAGAACATTATGCTGGGGAATTTCCATTATGGCTCTCCCCTATTCAAGTTAAGATTATTTCTGTTGGTTCAGACCATATTAAATATTGTCAGCAATTAGCTGAAGAATTTAAGCTCAATGATATTAGAGTTGAAATTGATGATGCTAATGAGACCGTTGGCAATAAAATTCGTAAAGCAGTTAAAGAAAAAACGCCTTATATGTTAGTAATTGGTGATAGGGAAATGAAGTCAGATAAATTAGCAGTAAGAGTTCGGGGAAATGAGAAGGTAGTAGAAATTAAGCAGGATGAGTTTATTGAGAAGATTAAAGAAGCTGTTAAAAGTAGAAAATTAGAATTGTAGAGACGCAAGGCATTGCGTCTGTACGAATTACGAATTACGGGATAGGAAATAAAAAAGCCACCCTTTGGTTATACGCGGGGTGGTTTTTGTAAATAAACCGACCCTGGGGGTTGCCAACTCCGGGGGTGTGACGAAAAATCCAGTTTTGTGTCATAATATATATTTACTTTTTTAGTTTTTAGTAAATAAAAAAAGCCGTCAGTGTTATTAATAACTGACGGTTTTTGGAATTAATTTGGACTTCAAATTTTTTGGAATGGAAAATCATTGTTTGAATTTCTGCATAATCTCTAAATGACGTACCCTGATTTTCATACGATCTTCGAAGCTTGGTTTCACACGATCTTCGTAGGACCGGCCAGGTGTACTTAAACTATCATCGTGAGTTGCTCCACCACCGGCCAATGTAATAATAGCAGCTATTATTCCACCTACAAGACCACCTACAAGAAGTATTATTAAGTAAAGCACATATAAGACAAAAATGAGTCCAATTATCGTTCCTATTATTGTTATTATGTTCATTTTAAACCTCCTATTAAATTTTTTATTTCATTATTTAAATTCTAGAGCTCTAAGGAAATTTTGTCAAATTAGACCCGACCCGACGGGTCGATACGTAAAAGTTAATTTTATGTCATAATATACATTTACTTTTTTAGGTTTTAAGGTTATATTGATAATTAGTTAAAAGTTTCAAGTTAAAAGTTTATGAGATACTACTTAAGATATTTCGGTTGTGCGATGAATCAAGCTGATGCAGAGAAATTGGCTACTGTTTTTGATACAGTTGGATTTGAAAAAGTAGAACAAATGGAAAAAGCAGATATTATAGCTATCCTTTCTTGTAGTGTTCGTCAAAGTGCAATTGATCGAGCTTACGGAGTTTTTCATAAAAAGAAATTAAAGAAAGGGGTAATTAAAATTTTAAGTGGCTGTGTTTTGGCTACTGATTTTAAAAAATTACAAGATAGGTTTGATATTATTATTGATATTACTAAAATTAAAGAATTGCCAAACTTAATTGAGGCCCATAAAAAGCATTATCAATATTGTCCGGAAAATAATTTATATTTGGAAGTAAATTCTAAAGCAGAAAATAGTTTTGAGGCCTTAATCCCTATATCCAATGGCTGTAATCAATTTTGTACTTATTGTGCTGTGCCCTATACTCGCGGTCGAGAAGTGAATCGTTCAGTTCAGAAAATATTAAAAGAAGTGAAAAATTTGAGTGATGAAGTTAAAAAAATTATTTTATTAGGTCAAACCGTTAATTCTTATCTTAATTCTGATCAGAAATCAAAGATTAAAGACTTCGCCCCTCGACAGGCTTGGGACTTCGCCCATCAACCCCTTCGACAAACTCCTCTCCATCACAGTCGAGGTCCAAGACAGGGCAGGCAAGTTCGGGACTTCGCGGATTTATTAGAACAAGTAGCAATTTTAAAACCAAATACTTGGATTAGTTTTCTTTCTCCTTATCCAAGTAAATTTGATTTAAAATTAATTAAAGTTATTGCTAAATATGATAATATTTCCAAGCATATCCATTTACCATTACAATCCGGAAGTGACAAAATTTTGAAATTAATGAATCGGAAATATGATCTGAAACAGTTTTATAAGATAGTTGAGCAGATTTATAAATATATTCCAGAAGCTAATTTAACTACTGATATTATTCTTGGTTTTCCAAAGGAAACTAAAAAAGATTTTCAAGATTCTTTACGAGCTGTGAAAAAATGTAAATTTACTTCAATTTTTACTGGACTCTACTCTCCTCGTCCAGGTGCAGTATCAGCTAAGATTTATGAAGATGAAATTACTCAAAAAGAAAAAAGAGCTCGGGATGAAGAAGTTACTAAAGCAGTTGCTCAAATATCAGCTCAGAAAAACAAGAAATTTGTTGGAAGTACAGAGAGAGTTTTAGTGCAAAGCGTTAAGAGTAATATTGCTGTGGCTAAAATGAAAAATAATGAGACGGTAAGAGTTAAAAATGTTCAAAAAGAAGATTTGGGTAAACCCAGCACCATTTTGGATAAAAAGGTGCTGGGTAAATTTATTAATGTTAAGATTACTGGTGCCTTGAATTGGAGTATGGAAGCTGAGAAAGTTAGAAATAAATTAGTAGTAGTCCTCGGTCCCACTGCTTGTGGAAAAACAAAAATTGGAGTTGATTTAGCTAAGAAGTTTAAAGGAGAAATAATTTCAGCTGATTCACGGCAAGTTTATAAAGGAATGGATATTGGGACTGGTAAGGATTTGGGAGATTACAAAGGCATTTCTTATCATTTGATAGATATTGCTAATCCTAAAGAGCAAATTACTTTAAAAGATTGGCAAAAATTAGCTTTTGAAAAGATTGAAGAATTAAATCAGCAAGGTAAATTACCAATTTTAGTTGGCGGGACAGGTTTGTATTTGAATTCAATTATTGATGGTTATGTTTTAGAAGATATAAAAATAGATAAAAAATTAAGAGCTCAGTTGAATAAATTATCTTTAAAACAATTGCAAAATAAGTTGAAGAAATTAGACCCCAAAGCTTTTAAAACTATAGATGTAAATAATTTGCGAAGAATAATCCGGGCGATTGAAATAGCTAAAAGCGGTAATTCTATTACTAAAATGAAAAAGAAAAAACCAGATTTAGACATTTTGATTTTAGGTATAAAGCATGATAAATCCCCACACCTCAAGAAAGGTGGTGGGGATAAATCCACACAATTTAATAATAAGTATTGGGATAAAGATATAATTTATAAATGCATTGATAAGCGGTTAAAATATCGTTTGGAAAAACAAGGAATGGTTCAAGAGGTGCGAAATTTGCGAAAAAATGGGGTCTCTTGGAAGCGTTTAGCTGATTTTGGGTTAGAATATCGTTGGATAGCCAAATACCTAAAAAAAGAAATTAATGAGCAGGAATTATTTCAAAACTTATCTAAGGACATCCATCATTTTGCTAAAAGGCAATTAACCTGGTTTAAGAAAAGGAAAGATATTGTCTGGGTTAAAAATATTCAAGAAGCAGAAAAATTGGTAAAGAGATTTTTAAAAAATTGACTTCTTTTAAAAACCCTGTATAATTAAAAAAAATACTATAAATATAATGGTATTTTTTTTGAGCAAATTTAAAAATCAAATATAGGAGGTTGAGATGAAAAATTTAATCTCAATGCAAGATTTATCGAAAAAAGAGATTTTAAATCTCTTACAATTAGCTTTTCAGATAGAGGAAAATCCAGACAGTGTTGATTTGCAAAGAAAAGTGGCAGCTTTACTTTTTTTTGAACCCTCTACTCGAACGATGTTTTCTTTTGATACGGCCATGAAGCGGATGAATGGTGAGACAATTATTATGAGTGGTGTTGATAATACCTCTACCAAAAAAGGAGAAATTTTTGCTGATACCCTGAAGACCATTGCTCAATATGCTGACATTATTATTATGCGTAGTCCGATTGAGGGAGCAGCTCGTTATGCATCTGAAATTGTAGAAATTCCAGTAGTAAATGCTGGTGATGGAGCTAATCAACATCCAACTCAAGCTTTGTTAGATCTTTATTCTATCTTGAAGACTCAAAATAAATTAGAGAATTTAAAAATTGGAATTGCTGGTGATTTAAAGTTTGGTCGCACAGTCCATTCTTTAGTTCAAGCCATGTCTTTGTTTGATCCGGAATTTAAATTTTTTTCTCCAGGTTTTTTGAAAATTCCAGAAAATATTCAATCTTTTTTAAAGAAAAGAAAAATAATTTTTGGTGAATACGACGAAGACATGAAACCCAATTTACTAAACGATTTAGACATTTTATATGTCACCAGGATTCAGAAGGAAAGATTTGCTTCTTCAGAAGATTATGAAAAAGTTAGGGGTTCTTATTGCTTAAGCGAAGAAATGCTTACTCATGTTAAATCTAATTTAAAGGTTTTACATCCTCTTCCGAGAGTGGATGAGTTGTCTACTGATGTTGATGATACAAAGTACGCATATTATTTTCAGCAAGCTCAGAATGGTGTATTTGTTCGTCAAGCCATCATTAAAACTCTTTTAGGGGGTGTATAATGAGAAAAGCGCTACAAGTCAAGCCATTGGAAAATGGTACAGTCATAGATCATATTCAGGCCGGAAGAGCTGGTAAGGTATCTCGGATATTGGGATTAGAAAATTTTTTTAATATGTGGATTATGGCCTGTAATCTAGATAGTAAAGCCATAGAAAAGAAAGACATGATTAAAATTGAGGGTCGAGAACTAAGCTCTCAAGAATCTAATCTTATTGCTTTAGTGGCTCCCAATGCCACCATCTCCATTATTAAGGAGGGAGAAGTTGTAGAAAAGAGAAAAGTAGTTCTTCCAGCTTCAGTGCATAATTTTATAATTTGCCCTAATCCTAACTGCATTACTAATATTGAAGACGTGAATACTAATTTCAAAGTGGACAAAGGAGATCATGGCATTGAAGTGGAGTGTTGCTTTTGTGAAAAAAAATACCTTATTGATGGGGTAAAAATAAGAACATAACTTAAATTTAAAAGGCGGATTATCAATATCCGCCCTTTTTATTTTTAAAAAATTTTATTTCAATTTTTCTCTAAATAATTCTTCTCCTATTCTGGGGTTAGCCTTGCCATTGGTTTTTTTCATTAACATACCCACAAAATATTTAATTAGATTTTCTTTGCCATTTTGATATTGCTCAACTTGTTCAGGATTATTTTTAATAATATTTTCAACTAGTTTTTCCATTTTTGATTTATCACTGACTTGTCCCAAATCATTTTGTTCTATTATTTGGGAGGGGTCGCCGCCTTCATCAAACATGATTTTTAATATTTTTTGAGCATTAGAGCTATTTACTTTTGATAAATAAATCGTCTTAATAAATTCTCCCATATTTTCTGGTGTTATTTTTAATTCCTCTATTGTAATTGCAGATTCATTCATTAATTTAAATAATTCAGAAGTAATCCAGCCTTTAATTAATTTTATAGATTTTTTCTTATTATTTTCCCAAATTTCATTTTCGGTTTCGCGAGTACTTTCCACTTCTGATATCAGCCATTCTCTAAATTCAGAGACCACTTTTTCAAAATATTCACTAATCTTTTTATTGTCTGTTAAAATTTCAGCATCTTGTGAAGTTAATTCATATTCTTTAATAAATCTTTCATTTTTAGCATTGGGAAGCTCTGGAATTTCATTTTTTATTTTAGTAATTAATTTTTTATCTATAATCAATTCAGGTAAATCTGGTTCTGGAAAATAACGATAATCATTAGCCATTTCTTTTGACCTCTGTAATTCAGTAATTTGCTGGGAATCATTCCAGCCACGAGTGGTCTCTTCTTTGGGAGCATTATTTTTATTCCAAAGCTCGTTTTGTCTTTTAATTTCATATTCTAAGGCCCTCTCTACTGACTTAAAAGAGTTAAGATTTTTTATTTCAGTTTTTGGATATAAGCTTTGATCTCCATGCGGTCTTAACGAAATATTAACATCACATCTTAATTGTCCTTTTTCCATGTCAGCATCAGAAATTTCTAAATAACGGCAAATTCTTCTTAAATCTTGTAGAAAATTTTTAGCTTGAAGTGGTGTTTTAATATCTGGCTTAGTGACAATTTCAGCTAAAGGTGTGCCAGCGCGGTTAAAATCAATTAAGCTATTATCTGCTTGATGAATATTTTTAGCAGCATCGTTTTCTAAATGTAATCTTTCAATACCAATTCGGATTTTTTCTTTTCCTGTTTTTAAAACATAATGCCCTTCTGTCGATAATGGATGTTCAAATTGAGATATTTGATAACCATTAGGTAAATCAGGATAAAAATACGATTTTCTTTCAAAGACAGATTTTTTATTTATTTTTAAATTTAAAGCTAAGGCCAACTTAATACCACAATTAACCACTTCTTGATTTAAAATTGGCAAAGCACCAGGATGGCCAGTACAAATTGGACAAATTAAAGTATTGGGTTCTTTGTTTTCGGCATCATTAGAACAACCACAAAACATTTTAGATTTTGTTTTTAATTGCACATGTATTTCTAATCCAATGACTGGTTCTAAATTCATTGCTATATTGTTATATTGTTAAATTGTTATATTGCCTTTTTTAATTTTTTATTATATATTTATTATAACATAATATAAATTTAATAATTAATCAAATCAAAACTATGTGTGGACTACCCGCCGAGGCCATGGAAGCCATTAATCATGCAGAGGATAATATTAAAGAAATTTTTAATGGTAGGCTTAATGATATTGTAAATGGAGAATTAACAGCCAAAGAACTAATTGATAAGCTTAATGAAGAGATTGTGGGGGTTTCAGAAGTTGAAAGAGCGGTTAATGATTACATTGAAAAGTTAGAAAAAATAGGAAATGATATGTTGGGAGAAAAAGTTAGTACTGGAGAAGAAATAGGTATAGGAGGTAATTATTTAAAAGAAGAACAAAAAGATTCTTATCATAATTGTTCTGAGGCAATAAGGTTTTTGCGAGATTTTTTGAGAGATTTAGGTAAATTTAAAAGAAGAAATTGATTTCAGAAATTTTAAAAGAGTGAATTATTTTTTTACTCTTTTTTGTTTAGTTTAAAATTTCAAGTTAATGGTTTACATTTCCTCAACCACTTCTATTCCTAAAAGCTTAAGACCATTAGCTAAAACTTGCTTAACTGAGCTTACTAATAATAAGCGCATTTTCATTATTTCTTTGTCTTTGTTAATTACTTTACAATTGTTATAAAATTCATTATACTCTTTAGCCAACTCAATTAGATATTGAGCTAAATGATAGGGTTGATATGTTTCTGAAACTTTAATTAAAGCATCAGAAAAAGAATTTAATCTTTTAATTAGTTTAAGTTCTTCTTTTTCTTTAATAACATTAAAATTTATTTTAGGACTAATTTTAATTTTGGCTTTTTTAATAATACTACAGGAACGAGCATATGTATATTGCAAATAAGCTCCGGTTTCCCCATCAAAAGATAAAATTCTGTCCCAATTAAATTCTATATTTTTAGTGCGGTCGTTTTTTAAATCTCCAAAAATTAAAGAGCCAACGCCAACTTTTTTAGCAATGTCTGCTTTATTTTCGAGGTCAGGATTTTTCTCATTAATAATTTTAGTTGCTAGTTTGATGGATTTATTTATCACATCTTCTAAAAAGATAATTTTGCCTTCACGAGTTGACATTTTACCTTCTGGAAATTTAAATAAGCCAAAATCAACATGAATGAATTTATCATTATTTAAGCCCATTAAATCTAAGACCTTAAATAATTGTTCAAAATGTAATTTTTGTTCAGAACCAACTACATATAAAAGTTTTTTTGGTTTAAATTTTTTAAGTCGATAGAAAGCAGTAGCTAAATCACGAGTATGGTAAGTACTGGTGCCATTAGATTTTTTCAATAATACCGGAGGCATTTTATATTTTTCCAAGTCAACAATTAAAGCGCCTTGAGATTTTTTAGTGGCAATTTTTTCTTTTACTTTTTGTATGGCCTTTTCTAATTTATTATTATAAAACGATTCACCGGTATTATAATCAATATTTATATTTAAAATTTTATATACTTTATTAAACTCTTTTAAACTTAGCTTGCTAAATTTTTTCCAAAGTTTTGTCACTTGCGGATTTTTGTTTTCTAATTTTTTAAATTCTTCTCTGGCTTGGTCATCTAATGCTTCATCTTTTTCTGCTTCCTCATGAAATTTTATATATAAAGATAATAGATATTTGATGGGGCTTTTTTTTAATTCTGCTTCATTGCCCCATTTTTTGTAAGCATAAATTAATTTTCCAAATTGAGTCCCCCAATCGCCAAGATGATTTACGCCAATTGATTTATATCCTAAAAAATTAAAAATATTGTAAAGCGCTTGGCCAATAATTGTACTTCTGAGATGACCGATGCTAAGGGGCTTAGCAATATTAGGAGCTGAATAATCTAAAACAATTTTTTTATTTTGGCCGATTTTAAGTTTTCCATAATTTTCTTTTTCTTTATATATTTTTGTTAAAATTTCTGGAGCGCAAAGTTTATAATCTATAAAGAAATTTAAATATGGACCATTGGCCTTTATTTTATTAATAAAATTTGCTGAAGGTATTTTTTTCTCTAGTTCTTGGGCTATTTCTGATGGATTTTTTTGTCTCTCCACTGCGGTCGAGACCTTTGGCAATTTTTCACTTAGTTGAAAACAAGGAAAACTAAAATCCCCTAGTTCTGGATTGAGCGGAGTTTCCAAAATTATTTTTTCTAATTTGACCTCTTTTTTTAGTAATTGTTTTATTTTTAGTTCAAAATTCATAATTTTTCTTCTATATAATTTAACATTTGGTCTATTTTTTTTGCCCAGGTATGTTCTTTAATAATTTGTAATTTTTCATTTCTCTTTTCTCCAGAATCAGTATTTAATTCTTGCTGTACAAATTCATTAAATTTTTCAAAATCATTGGTAATTTTTATATAATCAGCAAATTGTTCTACGCCGGGAGTATCAGTAGTAACTATGGGAATTCCGCAAGCCATATATTCATATAATTTCATGGGGCAGGTATATTTAATAAATTCATTTACTAAATGGGGAATAATGCCCACATCAAATTGTTGAATATAATTTGGTACTTCGGCATAACTCTTAGCTCCTAATAAATAAATATTTGGTAGTTTTTTTAATCTTTCTTCATCCTCTTTGCGCCAAATCGGCCCAATTAAAACCAAAGATTTGTCAGGATTTTTTTGAGCTAAATATTCTATTAAGGGAAAATTTATTCTATTTTCTTGAATAATACCGACATAGCCGATAATTGGATGAGGCAAGCGAGCAATGTCATTATTTATAAGTTTACTCTTGTTTTGGTAATGAACCAAGTCTACTCCTTGAGTAATTTGATAGATATTTTCTTTGCGAGGATAAAATATTTTTTTTGAATCTTTGGCTAAAATAAAAATAATATCGGCCTTGTCTTTAATGATTTGATAATTTTGTTTTAATTCTTTTTTAAATTTTTGATAACTGGCATGTTCAGACCAATTATCTATAGTATCAAAAACCGAGACCTGATGTTCAATTAAATCAAAATGTTTGGTGATTAAAGGATAATTAGACCAAAGAATTATATTTTTAAAATTTTGTTTTTGGGCAAAAAGATTAATTTCCTCTAAGGTTTTATTTAAATTAATCTTATTTTTAATAGTAGAATAAACAATTATTTTTTCTTCGGGCTGATAGATGCGAGTTAAGGGACTAATTTTAAGAGTTTTTCCAGGCGGGGTATTAATAATATTTTCATAAAAATTTCTTAAAAACCTTTTCCAGGTATGGGGCAAATAATCAACAGCCAAGATTCTATTTATTTTAGGATTGTTTTTTAAATGATCAATAATATGAAAATTTCTATTACTAATGCCCTTAATCCACTCAGTATGGCTAGACATATTAAAAATAATAACATCGTATTTTTTATTTTTATTTCTGTTCATTTTTCTGTTCATTGGTTTTTTTTAGAATCATTTTATTTAGATTCGTTTTAATTAAAAATGAAAAATGCAAAGCGTAAAATTATAATTTAAAATTCAAATTTTTTAATCTTATTTTTAATTTTTAGTTGTAGTTTTGCATTTTTAGTTTTAAATTTTGAATTATTCATTAATATATTTTATTAATTTTTTGCTAATTTCTGGCCATAAAAAAGTTTTTTGTATTCTTTGCTCGGCATTATTTCCCAATTGATTTCTTAGTTCAGAATTATTTAATAATTTTATTATAGCTTGTTTTAACTCGGCAAGATTATCATTTATTAAAATACCGGTCTGATTATTTATAACTGCTTCTTTTGAACCACCCTGGTTAGAAGCAATTACTGGTTTTTTAAATAATCCGGCCTCTAAATATACTATCCCAAAACCCTCAATATCTTCCGGAGAAGTTTTACTAACCATAATAAAAATATCTGATAGTTTATAAAAATAAGGAAGTTCTTCGTTGTTAATATTTGTTAAAATTTTTATGTTGTTTTGTAATCCGTAATTCTTAATCCTTAATCCGTAGTTCTTTTTTTCAGGTCCATTGCCAATGATTAAATAAACTAAGTTAGGTATTTTTTGAGCCAATTTTTTAATGGCTTTGATAACTAATTCGTGGTTTTTTCTTTTGACCAAACGGCCAGTAGTTAATATTATTTTTTTATTATTTGGGTTGTATTTGTTTTTAATCTCAGATAATTTTTGTTCGTTGATTTTTTGAAAATTAAGATTAACTCCGGGATAGATAATTTTAATTTTTTCTTGATTTTTAACTAAATCTTTGAGCAAATTTTTTGTGCAATTACTATTTACAGTTATAAATTGAGCATGCTTTAATATTTTTTTGGCTAAGAGTTTTTTTCTTTTATTTTTTAAAGCATTTAAAATATCTAAACCATGTAAAGAAACAAAATAAGGAATCTGATGTTTTTTATAGATTAAATAAGCTACGGTTCCCAAGGGTAATAAATTTCCCACCCAAAGTTTTTGGATTTTATTTTCTTTTATCACCTTTAGGGTTTCTTGATAAGCCCTTGTCCAATGTGGCCAGAAAAATTTATAGAGTAATTTTTTATTTATAATTTTAAGTTGACTGTCCTCTTTTTTGACATTAGTTAAAATAAATATATCTTTTTTGGGAAGATTTTTACATAGATTATAATAATAATTAGCCACGCCTCCGTGGTTCGGCCAGAAATCCAAAGTTATGAGTAATGTTTTTTTCATATACTAATATATAATGCTAATATACGAATTAATACTAATAATACGAATACTATACTAATAATTAGAATTACCTATATTAATTAGAATATTTATTTGTATTATATTTGCATAATTGGTATATCATTCGTAGATTGGCATTATATTTACACTGTCTTCTGGTATTCAACGTGCGTGGGATAAGCAAATTCTATATTTTCTTTTCTAAATGAATCTATAATTGCTAAGTTTATTTTTTCTACAATATCCAAATATTCTTTATAGTCCTGAGTGTTGGCATAATAAGATATTTCAAAGTTTAGGCTAAAATCCCCAAAGTTTTTAAAATGGCATCTATCAAATTCAGCTTGTTTTTCTCTTTTAATGATGCTTTCTATGATTTGGGGAATTTGGGCTAATTTTTCTGAAGAAGTTTCATAAATAACCCCGATATTAAATAAAGCCCTTCTTTTTTCTAATCTTTTGAAATTTTGGACACGAGCATCAGTTAATTCACTATTAGCAATTATTAATTGCTCGCCGTCCAAAGTTCTGATGTGGGTAGTTTTAATTCCAATTTTTTCTACAGTTCCCATGTCATTTCCTATTTTGATAAAATCTCCAATTTCAAATGGTTTGTCTATAAGTATTGAAAAATTACTAAATATATCTTTTAGAATATTTTGTAATGCTAAAGCAATAGCAATACCGCCTATGCCTAAACCGGCAATAAAAGATGTAACATTCACTCCTAAATTACCAAGAGCTAGAATTATACCAAAAGTCCAAATACAAATTTTAATAATAAGTTTAATTGTTCGAGAAATAGAAGCATTTTCTTTTCCCTTTATTTTAAATAAATAGTCAACCATTTTTTCTAAAGCACGAATTACTTCATAAATAATAATAATGATAAATAAAATATTTATTATTTTGCTAGCAATGTCAGGAATAATTAATGTTTTGATTGAAATGTATAGCGAGGCCAGTAAATAAAATGGTGGCTTAATTGTTTGAAATATATTTATTAAAATATCGTCAAATTCGGTTTTAGTTTTTTTAGCTAATTTTTTTAATTTTTGTATAATAATGCTTTTAAAAATTTTTAGAATAATAATAAGCCCTATAAATATAATTAGAGCTCTTAGATATTCATAAGCATTATTTCCCAAAAAATTTAAATTTTTTAATGTTTCCATCATAATTTTATTAGTTATTTATAACAAAAAATATAGATTTTTATCTCATCTAATGTTTTTATTATATCAGGAAAATGGGCAAGTTGAAAGTTTAGTTTTAAATTTTACGCTTTTCGTTTTGCATTTTGCATTTTTACAAAAAAAAGACCCCAATCTCTCGAATGAGAATGGGGCCGGATAATTTTATTTTAGAGTTTCGATGAGAACTTCAAGTGGGTCAATTTCAACTTCTTCTTCAGTTTCAGCATAATCGTATTCTGTGCCTTTCCAAGGAAAGGAGTCAAGAAAATCTTTTAGATTATCAATGCCAGCAATTCGGTCGATTTCATCGTCAACATCGATACCGTCAAAACCGTTGTCTACTACAGCTACTTCAGCATCATATGAGAAGGGCAATAACTTGATAATTATTCCTTCCCACGGGTAGACTTTTATGCTATATCCATTAACAACAACACATTTACTGCCATTGGTATTCTCGAGACCCTGGGTATTTACAAAGCTGATTATTTCACAATAATCAGAATAACCAATGGAATAGTAAGAACTAACAACGGGGGTTTCGGCGGTAGCTAGTCCAGCTATTGCGATAATCATTACTATTAATATAATTTTTTTCATTATATCCTCCTGGGATATTTTTTATTCCCTCGTTGACATTATTTATCTATTATTTCCTGAGGGATTTGGAAATAATAGATTTACTTTTTACTTAACATTTAAATATAACATATATTTAGAAAGAAGTCAAGGGGAATTAGGCTCTATGTCAAATAGTGTGTAAAGAAAGTATAGTTATTAGCGGTATTAAGCCAAGAAGTAGCTTTCGAACATAGGTATCTACATTTCTGAAACCATAAGACTTCCTTTTTATCAATTTACACTTAGTATGTAATCCTTCCGTATAAGCATTAGTAATCTTTTTAGTAATAAAGTAATTTAGTATTTCTACTTGCCAATTACGTAAAGTTTTACCTAGTTCCTTTAAACTATTATTACTATGTTTTAATAGTTCTTTTTTTAATATTATATATCTTCTTTTAGCTTTGTCATACTTCTTAATCCGATAGACAGATCTTAATCTTTCTTTAAACCAGTAAGCTTCTTTTAATTCTGGATAGATAATGAAATATTTAAGCATCTTTATTTTTTCTTGATTTGTCAAACTTTCATAGTTTTTATCTAGTTCTTTCTTAATAGGTATATTAACTCTGTTTACACTTTGTAATATTCTTCTTACTTCTTGTAATCTATATATAGCTTGTTGAACAACATGATAATGATCTATGACCATTCTAGCATTAGGAAAGTATTGTCTTAATAAACTAATATGTTTGTTAGTCATATCAATCGATATACCTTTTACTTTTAATCTAGTGGATAATGGTAATTGTTTTAAAAATATCAGTAAATCAGATTGTGATTCTGATGGTAAGATAGTGATTAGTTTTTTTAATTTCACTTCTGTAATGGTTAGAACCATTTTTTGTCCTCTAAAACTTTGTCCGTCTAAACCAAGATATATTTCATTTAGTTTATTTAATTGCTGTATTTGATGTTCTAAGAGTTGAAAAGGATTAACATAGTTATATAGTTGATCTTTTAAACTAGGATAACTAATTTGATTTACTTTAGCTACTTCATTAAATGAATTCTTAGACAGATAGTTTAATGATTGTTTAATGAAGTTATTTGTTTTTCTAGCATATCTAGGTATATCTGGTAATTTTTCACTAAACACTCTTTGACATTGTTTACACTTGTATCTTTTTCTTTTTACTTCTAAATATATTTGTTTTTCTTGAAAGTTAGAATGTTTTTTTAATGTCCATTTTCCTTTACTGTGAAGATAATGTTTTTTACTTTTACAATCTGGACACTCATTTTTGTTTTTTGGTCTTCCTATTCTAATTATTATGTTTTGATCATTATCAATTCTAGTTTTGTATACAAGATACCCTTGTATTTCAAAAAACTTTGTTATATCTTTGTTCATAGAAGGTGTTTTAATGTTTTAGCTTGGTTTATATGCTAATTTTACATTAAAACCCTTCTTTTTTTACACACTAATTATTATAGAGCCGGGGAATTAGCTTATTAGCTTGTAGGGGGTTAGGTTTTTGGGTTTGTAGGGAGTAGCTTATTAGTTTGTAGGAATTAGTTTTGCATTTTGCGCTTTTAGTTTTAAATTTTTTAATGCTATAATATGAGTATGCACGAAGCTTTATTATATAAAAAAGGTAAACCCTCTTTGTCCTCCGGACACCTCCCTCTTAAAAAGGGGGAGAAAGTTAGCGGTGTTGTAAATTGCGAGTTATGCAATCATTTTTGTAGTATTGCTGAAAATCATGTTGGGGTTTGTGGGGTGCGGAAAAATATTCAGGGCAAATTATATGCTTTAAATTATAATAAATTGATTGCTAAAAACATTGATCCTATTGAAAAGAAACCTTTTTTTCATTTTTTACCAGGTAGTTTGACTTATTCTATTGCTGGCATGGGCTGTAATTTTCATTGTCTTAATTGTCAGAATTGGCAGATTTCCCAGTTACAAAAAATTGAGAAATTAGATAGTAGATTTCCTGGAGAATTAATTGAGCCCGCAGAAATCATTGCCGAAGCTAAAGATAATAATTGTCTTTCCATTGCTTATACCTATACTGAACCAACAGTATTTTTGGAAACTGCTTTGCCAATTATGAAATTGGCCCATGAACATAAATTAAAAAATGTCTGGGTTTCTAATGGTTTTATGAGTCAAAAATGTTTGGATTTAATACTCCCCTATTTAGATGCTATTAATGTGGACTTAAAATTTTTCTTAGATAAAAAATATAAAAGAATAACAGGAGGTTCTTTAGAACCAATTCTAAATAATTTAGTTTATTTAAAACAAAAAAAAGTTTTTATAGAGGTGACTACTCTAATTATTCCAGGAGAAACTAATGTTCAAGGACAAATTAAGAAGATAGCTGAGTTTATTAAAAAAGAATTGGGTGTAGATACACCTTGGCATATTTCTAAATTTTCTCCAGAAATTTCTTATAAACTTTTGTCTAAGCAAGCTACTTCAGAAAAAGAATTAGATCAGGCCTATGGTATTGGTAAGGAAGTAGGTTTAAAATATGTTTATTTAGGTAATATTGCGGAAGATGATAGAGAAAATACCTATTGTCCAGAGTGTGGGGCCTTGAATATTGAAAGACAAGGGTATATCATTACAAGGAATGACAAGAGTGGTTTATGTCAGAATTGTAAATATAGTTTGAATATAGTTAGCTAGAAATGATTTCAATTACCAATGATCAATTTTTAATTTGAATTTAACCCCTCACCTTTTAATTTAAAATTTGATATCTTAATTTTATTATATAATTTTTTTAAAATAATTTTTTGATATTATTTTGCAAAAAAGGTGATGGGGTTAATTTTCAATTATTCAATTTCAAATTGGTAATTTGTAATTCAATGAAAATTTCAAATTGATAATTAAATAACAAAGTATATGAAAAAATTTTTATTAATATTAGCAATAATTGGTTTGTTATTTCCAAACTTTGCTTTTTTGGCTGAGGAAGATTTTGACGTGCTTTTTAGTCCTAATTATATTATTTCTGATTATGAATTAGGAGATTATAATTCCATGACCATGGATGATATTAATTATTTTTTAAATCGTCAAAACGGTATTTTAAAATATTATAATACTACTAATCCTGAAAATTCAGAAGAAATATCTGCAGCCGAGATAATTTATCAAGCTGCTCAAACTTATCAGATTAATCCTAAGTATCTTTTAGTTTTATTACAAAAAGAACAAAGCTTAATCACTAATCCTACCCCTAGTTTAAAGGCCTTAGATTGGGCTTGTGGTTATGCTATTTGTGATGATTGTAGTATGACTGATTCGGTTTTGCAGGAATATCGAGGTTTTTATAAGCAAGTAATGTATGCGGCGGAGAGAAATAGGTTTTATATTGATAATAAAAATCAGCCCTGGCTTTTTCAAATTGGTCAGGAATATTTAATAGATAATCGTATAATAACCCCCATGAATCAAGCCACGGTTTGTTTATATAATTACACGCCACATATTAATGGTAATTATAATTTTTGGAAAATATGGAATAAATGGTTTACGCGTAATTATCCTAATGGAAGTATTTTAAAAGAAATTGGGACGCCAGGCGTTTGGTTGATTGAGAATGGGAGAAGAAGTCCTTTTATTACTTGGACGGCATTTGTTAGTAGATATGACCCCAATGATATTGTTGAGGTTCAGTATAATGATTTAATAAAATATTTAGAAGGTTCACCTATAAAATTTGCTAATTATGCTTATTTAAGAACTCCAGATGCTCAAGTTTATATGCTAGACGTGGACAAACTAAGGCCCTTTGTTTCAGAGGAAGTAAGAAGATATTTTGGGGTTAATCCTGAAGAAATAATTAATATCACCTGGGAAGACGCTTATTATTATGTTCAGGGAGAGCCCATTACAATGGATAGTATGTATCCAGCCGGGGCTTTATTAAAATACGATAATCATATTTTTTATGTTAAAAATGGATACAAATATCCAATTATTAGCGAAGAGATATTAAAGATAGATTTTGGTGGACAATATATTATTGATGTTTCCGAAGAAGAAATAAATTCTTTGACTACGGGCGTGTTAGTTAAAATTAAAGATGGTATTTTAGTTAAAACCGAAAATGATAATAGCGTTTATATTATTTCTGAAGGGAAAAGAAGGCCCATTTATAGTGCTGAAGTTTTTGAGAATTTAGGATATTTTTGGAAAGACATTATTGAATTAAGTGAAAATGTTTTATTAATACATGAATTGGGCGATATTGTTGAAGAAACAGAACAAGATATTTTAGAAGAAGAGCTCTTGCCAGAAGAACAGGAAAGCAATCCTTTATAATAATTATGATTCATACATTTTTTATTCCTCATAATCCTTTAATGATTTCTAAAATAGGGAAAGAATATTCTCAAAATGTTTCTATTTCTATTCAGGCCTTGAAAAAAATAAGACAAATTATTTATAATTTGAATCCAGATAAGATTTTTATTATTACTCCTCCACAAGAAGCTGTTCAGAGTATTTCTATAAATCAAAGCGAAGAATATGCGGTTAATTTTAAAGAATTTGGAGATTTATCAATCCAATTTAATATTTTGGGAGATTTAGATATTAGCACTAGATTAAGAGATTTTTTATTGGTTAATAATTTTGACATTCGTTTATTTTCAAATCCAAAAGTAAGTTATAAGGCCTTTGTGCCATTATATTATTTAAATAAATATCATATTGACTCTCGGGGATTTGAAAAGAAAATGGTTCACGACACCAATATAAAAAATGAATTTATTATTATTCGCTGTTCAGATGGGGATTTTGATTATCATTTGAAGTTTGGAGAATTATTGAACAATTTTTTAGTTCAAGAAAATCAAGAAATTGTTTTAATTGCTTGTGGAGATTTGATTGAAAATTTTAATGAAGTCAATAAAGACGAGGCCATTAAAATTGCGGACGATGTTTTGCAAGATATGCAAAATGATTATCAGGCCCTTTTAAATTATAAATTGGAAAAATTTAATAGCCCTTTTTTAAAAATTTTTCCTACAATTTTTCCTTTAATATCAAAATTAAAACCGAAAGTATTTTCCATAGACAAAAAATTTAAAGGAGTTTATTTAAGTTGTAGTTTTGAGTAATTTTATTTTTTTAAAGTTGGAGCGGGAAGTTTTTGCCCGCGCCATTTTTTTATATAATAAAACCAAGATTTAAGATGAATTCGGGAAAGTTTATTAAAAAATAAAGAATAAATAATATTTTTATTTTCCGAGGCCTTTTGATGAAGATGAATGGCTGATATTTCTCCTAAATAATAAACGGCCTTATTTTTGTTCCACAATCTTCGGCATAAATCCATATCTTCTAAATACATGAAATAATTTTTATCTAAATATTCAATTTCCTGAATTGTTTTTTTATTAGCCATCCAACAGGCGCCCATAATCCAATCAACTTTGCGAGTTGATTTGTGGTCAAAATCCTTTATTAAAAATTTAGCCAGCCATTTTTTGCCTGACTTTGTTTTCCCAAAGCCAGTTCTTCTAAATAAAGGATATTGCCAGTTTGGAAATTGAAAGCATGTTTCTTGAGTTGTTTTATCGGCATTAATTAAACGAGGAGCTATTAGTCCTACCGTAGGGTTTTTTTTCAAAAAATCAAGCATTTTTTGAATAGATTCTTGGCTAATCCTAATATCCGGATTTAAAATTAAAATATAATTTCCCTGAGCCCGTTTAATTCCTAGATTATTTCCACCAGCATATCCTAAATTATTTTTAGATTTTATAAATTTGACTTTAGGAAAATCGGCTATAATGATTTCTTGAATATCATCATGAGAATTATTATCTATTACAATAATTTCACTATCAAATTCAAAATTATAATGATATAGTTTTTTGAGTTGATACTTAATCAAATTAGCTTGTTTGTAATTTAAAATAATAATGCTTAGGGTCATAGTCATTAATAGGTTAATTGACTAATTGCTTAATTGTTTAATTGTTGAATGGTTGAATTGTTATTATGTTTTTTTGTTTTTTTGTTTCTGGTCATACCACTTGGCCAAGTCCTCGGCTTTTATTTTTACTATATTTTTAAATATATATTTTCTTTTACTTTTTATTTTTTTATACTCTTTTTTATTTTTTAAGAAAAATTTTAAGGTTTTATTTTCTAAGATTAAAATATATAAAAATTTTTTCAATTCATACCAAAATATAGGTAAAAAATATTTGGATAAATTTTTACTAAATTCATTTTTAACAATACACCATAAATGATTTTTATATGAATATTGTTTAATCCAATTAGTTTTTATTTTCCGTCCCTGAATGATAGATTTATCTCTACTAACACTGCGGTCATGATATCCAATTACCTGGGGCAAAAAATAGATTTTATAACCAGCCAATTGTATTCTATAGCTTAAATCAACATCTTCTTTGTAGGAAAAAAAGTCCTCATCAAAATATTCATTATTGATTTTTATCTTTTCTAAAGTTTTTCTTCTATAAATTGGCAGGGCCCCAGAAACTCCAAATATTGACTGAGCAGAAGAGAATTTTTTATTATCTTTTTCTAATTGTCCCCAATCCATGACTTGATGATTTTTGAATATTTTTAATCCACAACTATCAATAATATTAGTTTTACCAATCTCTAACATTTTTCCAGCCATTTCTGGCTCTGGAGGATTTTCAATATCCAATTTTTTAAAATTCCATTTATAGATTTTAGGACTGACGGCTCCAATATTTTTATTTTGATCTAAAAATTCTATGGCATTTTTTAAAAAATCTGATTCTAAAATAGTGTCTTGATTTAAACACAGAATGTATTCAGAATTAGTCCAGGATATTAATTTATTATGTCCTTTAGCAAAACCAATATTTTGTTTTAAATTATTTACTCTAAATTGTGGATAATGCTCTTTTAAATATTTTAAAGAATTGTCTGTAGAGCCATTGTTTAAAATGTTTAACTCCCAATCAGAAAAGCTTTGTTTTTTTAATGACTCTAAACAAAAGGGCAAATATCTTTCCCCATTCCAGAGAAGCAAGTTGATACTTATTTTAGACATGTTTTTATTAAATTTACAATTACCAATTTTCAATTTTCATTTAATAATCAATAGAGCAATGTTCAATTTTTAATATCTTACTAAGTTGTTTTTTTGATTAAGAAATATTGATAATTGATTTATTGTAAATTAAATGTAAATTGTTAATTTTAAATTGGTAATTAATTGTGTAATTTATCATTAATAATTATTTTTTTATTTTAGTTTTGTTCAATATGGCAATGCTTATGATCACAAATCCTAAGCCCAAGGGGTGGTCTAAATAGGGAGAAAAGATATGGACCGTGGCTAAACTAATTAGCCCCAAGGCCAAACCAATCATTAAAATAGTTTGTGTTTTGGGCCAATTATTCATTGCTAGTTTAACAGAATCAATGATTATTTTCAATATTAAATAAAGATAAACGCCCAATCCTAAAATTCCAAATTTTATCCAAATATTTAACCAGCCCCATTCAAAACTATAAGTAGTAACTGTACCATCAGGATTTTTAGGGTTTTTATTTCGAGGGTCTTGAGATAAATAAGTTATTTCTTGGGCGAGGCCGTAACCGAAGACGGGTTGGGCTTTAATTTTTTCTAGCATATGGGGTAATAATTCTAAACGAGAATTACTAGCGGCCTCGCCCGACATTAATCTTCGGGCAAATAAATCATCCAATTTAGCATCAGTATATGGTATTTTGACTAGTAAAAATACAAATAAGCCACTTAAAATTATTAAGCCAATAAATTTAAAATAAGCTTTAAGAATAATTAAAAACCTATATTTTTTTATTAAGAGCCAAATAAATAAGAAAAATAAAAATACCGCTAAACCAACCCAATAACTACGGGAAAAACTAATAATTAAAGTAGTTAAATTTAAAATTATCAAGCCAATTAATAGATAATAATCTTTTTTTTCTAAAATATGTTTTTTAAAAACCAATAAACAAAAATTAATTATTAAGCTGATTAAAATATAAATTTGACTTTGAAAAAATATCCGGAAAAAATTATTATTGACCATGGTTATTTCTCCAATGCGAGAATCCCTTAGCCATTCATAAAGAATAGTTAAATTTACTCCGGAAAAATGATGGGAAAAAATATAAAAACTTAAAATAGTTTTAAAGCAAAAAAATAAAGTAGCGCCCCAAAATAAATAAAGTAAATTTTTGAGAATTTTTTTATCCCTAATAATTTGATAAAAGATTGGCAAGATTAAGATAAAAAGATAGCCATTAAGGTCTAAAAAAATATTTAATAAGGGCCTTTTATAAATTAGAGCCAGCGTAGTTCCCCAAGTTAATAAAAATAAAAAAGCAATAAATATTTTAAAATATGGAGTTTTTAAAAAATCAAAACGTTTGTTTTTAAACAAATAAATTAAACCAGCCAAAAAAGCTAAACTAAAAATAGCCGTACGAAAAGAAAGAGTATAACTTCCCAGATACAAATCCATTAAATGGCCTTGTGAGCCGACTACTAATTCTAAAATCGGAATATAAATTGCAAATTCTATTTTTTTGAACATTAAGTAAAATAAGCCCAGACAAGCAATGATGAAAAATATACTTTCAAATTTAGGTAAGGTATGAGTCCAAAAGAAAAAAATATCGGCTATTACCAATGCCCAAAAAGTGTATTTGAAGTAGCTATTTTTCCAAATAGTCATGTGTGTTTATTTTTGACAATTTACTATTGATTTTTTTCTTTATTGTGCTAATTTATTATTATAATCTAATTAAAAGGAGGACCAAGTGGTCAAAAAAAATATTGAAACTATTTTTTCCATTCTTATTGGATTGTCATCAATAATTGCTATTATTTTTGGCATTAAAATGATAATTCTTGATTTTTATGGCAGTGACTGGAATTTCTTAGCGGTTTGTGTTTTTGGAGTTTTTGTACCCCCTTTTATTGACTTGGATGTCTCAGAAGTTCTATGTTGAGAGATTTCTAAGCTTTCCAGCTCGATTTCGTTTATTTGGTGTTACGCTATTTTCTTTCATACTGATTTTAATTAAGGTTTTTTCCCGCTGGATTTGAAAATTTATAAATGCTTTTCAGCCTCTTCAAAGGAAAGGGGCTGTTTTTTTTATGTTTTTATTTGTGATTTAATTTTTAATTTTGCTAGCAAGGCACCGATTACCCAAGCTATTTTTAAAATTATCCACTGCCAACATGGATGCCATTTTTTAAAATATTTTAGCATAGAGTCGCGAAAATATTTTTGAGTTACGCCTCGAGGTACTTGAGAGAAACTTTTACCAACATAATCAATGCATTTAGCATCTGGAGTATACCACACCTCTCCTCCACTCTCATAAACTTTTTTACAAAAATCAACTTCTTCAAACCAAACAAAATATTTTTCATCTAATCCTTGAAGCCCCTCATAGGTTTTGCGTTGAACTAAAAAAAATGCTCCGCGTACAGAATCAACCTTACTGGCTTGAGAATAATCAAATTTTTTTCGTAAGTATTTATTTAGAATTTGCGGGAAAATATGGGGCAGTTTTAAAATAATAGCCAATTGATCTAAAAGAGTTGGAAATTGACGAATATGAAAAATAGTTTGATTATTTTGATCTATTAGATGACAGCCAATTACTTGGGCTTGAGGATGCATATTTGCCCATTTTAGAGCATTTTCTAAGGTATTTGGGAATAACTTCATGTCTGGATTTAAAAGTAAAATATAGTCATATTTATCCCCATCACCTTTTTTAAGGTGTGGGGATTTAGCTTTTTGAAAACCAAGATTATTGGCTTTAGCAAAACCGAGATTTTCCGGAGAAGCAATTAAATTAATTTGCGGATATTTTTTTTTAACCATTTCTACGCTACCATCTTGAGAATTATTATCTACCACAATTACATCCAACTCTATATTTTCCGAATTACTAAAAATAGACTGGAGGCAATTGTCCAGCAGGTCTTTGACTTTATAATTAACGATGATGATAGAGATATTCATATACAATTTACAATTTGAAATTTACAATTTACATTTTACCCTGTTAAATAGTATTTTGGAAAAATAATTTAACAGGGTAAATAACCAATTTTCAATTTTCATTTATGTTTGTAAATTAAGTCATTGAGAATTTAATTAAAATTCAAAATTGAAAATTCAAAATTAAAGATGTTGATTTAAGAAGTGATTTTTTACTCAGCAAAAACTATATCTTCTCACAAAACTCAATTAATCTATTTGAGTATCCCCACTCATTATCATACCAAGAAATTATTTTGACTAAATTATCGCCCATAACTTTGGTAGATAATAAGTCAACAATTGAAGAATGGGGATTGCCAATAATATCAGTGGAGACAATTGGTTCTTCGGTAGCTTGTAAAATACCTTGCCATTTTTTCAAGCGAGCTTCTTTTTTAAAGACCTTATTAATTTGTTCAACAGTAACTTTCTTTTTAGTTCGAATAGTAATATCAGAAAGTGAACCATTAGCTACTGGTACGCGAATAGCCATACCATCAAATTTGCCTTTTAATTGAGGAATAACTTTAACAGTAGCAATGGCGGCTCCAGTAGTTGTGGGAACAATATTAATAGCCGCAGCTCGCGCTCTTCTTAAGTCCTTATGTGGTCCATCAATTAGGTTTTGGTCAGCAGTATATCCATGAATGGTTGTCATTAGGGCTTTTTCTACCCCAAAATTATCACAGACTATTTTCATTACTGGAGCAATACAATTGGTAGTACAAGAGGCTAAATCAAATATTTTTTGATTTTTTTTAATTTTATCATCATTAACTCCTGGAACTATGGTCTGGATTCCCAATCCCTTAGAAGGTGCTGAAATAACCACTTTTTTAGCACCAGCTTTTAAATGCAAACTAGCCGTCTCTTTGGTTCTAAATATTCCAGTACATTCTAAAACAATATCTACTGCTAATTCTTTCCAGGGTAAATTTAAGGGGTCTTTTTCAGCAAAAGCAGGAATTTTTTTATTATTAATTATTAAAGCATTTTCAGTGGCTTTTATATTTCCTTTAAAATTTTTTTGCACAGAATCATATTTTAGTAAATGAGCCAGGGTTTTGTTGTCAGTTAAGTCATTAATAGCTACCACTTGGATGTTTTTATTTTTTAAAGCAATTTTAAAAGCTCCTCTACCAATTCGACCAAAGCCATTAATAGCGATACGTGTTTTTTTATTCATAGTTTTTGTAATTATTAATTATATTTATTTTAAATCGTAGTAAATTACCAATTATCAATTTTAATTAAATACGATATTGTAAATTTTAAATTGTTTATTGATTATTCAATGAAAATTGACAAATGAAAATTGTGAATTGAATACAAATTTATTATAATTTATATCCAGCTTCTAAGGCCTCAATATTCATCTTTTTAAGCTCGGGGTACTTTTTGTATTTATGAACTAATTTTTTGTTCACTTCTTTTTTAATATCTTCAGGGCTGATTATTTTTTTTATGTGCTTGGCTATAACGCCAAGTACTATCATATTCATTACTCGGTTATTGCCTATTTTATTAGCTAAACTGTCAAAAGGATAATTTAGGGCTTTAGGTGGTGGTTTTTTAATAAAGTCTTGATTACAAATTACAATTGATTTTTGATTAATATAATCCTCGGCTCTTTTAACCGCTCTTTCAGATAAAAATACAGCTATGTCGGCAGTAATAAATTTAGGATAATTTATCTTTTCCTTTCCAAATTTAATATAGCCCAAAGAAACCCCACCTCGCTGCTCTACTCCATAATTAGGAACAAAACTGACTTCTAGATTTTTGTGATAAGCAGCTTCGGTTAAAATTTTGCTAATAGTCTGCACTCCCTGCCCGCCTTCGCCCGCTATTAGAATTTTGATATTCTTATTTTTCATATTATTTAATTGGTTATTTGGAGTTTAGGATTTTGGATTTATTGGTTATTTCTCCAAGCGGATAAAACTTTTTTAATTTATTTAAGAAAGCTAAAGTATCTTTGGCATCAGTTTTCCAATTAGTTGGACAAAATGATAAAACCTCTACAAAAGAAAAGCCCTTGTTAGCTAATTGCCATTCTAAGGCCCTTTTTAAAAACATTTTTAATTGAATTGGATTATCCACGGCTCCGCGAGCAATATAAGCTGGGGTCTCGCTTATTTGAGCAACCATTTCTGGTCCTTTTAAATAAAATTTATCAGCGCCTTTTACGGAAGTAGTGGTAATTTGGCCAGGAATAGATGTGGGAGCCTCTTGTCCGCCAGTCATACCATAATTGGCATTATTAACCACAATGGTGGTAATGTTTTCATTGCGCACCCGAGAACTAACCAAGTGTTGGGCTCCAATAGCATAAGCTCCGCCATCGCCAACATAAGCAATACAAAGAGCATTTGGGCGAGCTCTTTTTGCGCCGATAATGACTGGAACAGTTCGGCCATGATGGGTTTGCACAGTATCAATATTATAAAAGTCCCAGGCCAAAAGCGAACAACCAATATCTACCCCAAACAAGGTATTATTTTGAATTTTCATTTCGTCAATTATTTCTCCGAGCATTTTTAAGATAATAGGGTGTCCACAGCCCGGGCAGAAATTATGGGGCTTAGAAGAATGTTTCCAGCATTGAGGCCAGGCAAGATTTGGGTTATTTTTATTTTGTTTTTTATTTGGCATTATGTTAGCTTATTTTATTAATTTTATTATCTCCTCTGGACTAATTCCTAATCCTGGTCGGCAATAAGTTTGGATGGGAATTTTAGCACCATAAATATTTTCTTTAACCAGTTTTAATAATTGATTGGCAGCTGATTCAACGATAATTATTTTTTTAATCCCCTTTAAATTTTTCTTTAAATTTTTATCTGGAAAAGGGTTCAAAGTAATTGGTCGGAAGAGCTTAACTTTTCTACCTGCCTGCCGGTAGGCAAGGTTCTTAGAATCATTAATCGCTTGTTTAACAGAAGCAGCCACGATGCCGTGAGCAATTATTAAGGTTTTAGGATTTTTGCTTAAAGAATAAATTTCTGATTCAGTAATTTTATCCTTAATTTTATTAAAGGCATTTAATAGATTTATATTGGCTTGATAACATTGTTCTTCGGTGGCAAAAGTATTGTTTAGATTTTGATAATTAGATTCTTTAGAATTATTTCTAATTTTAGATTTTAGAACTAAAGGATAAGATTTAACTATATTTTTTGGTTTGGTTAATTCTACTAAAGCTCGAGTTTTTAAAGTATAGCCATCAGTCAGTACAAAGACCGGAAATTTATATTTCCAAGCAGTATTAAAGGCCTTAATAATATGGTCATAAAGCTCTTGTAAATTAGTAGGTGAATAAACTATGCGATAGCCCTCGCCATTACCACCAAAAGCCGTTAAGGTTAATTCTTGTTGGGAATAAATAACAGAGCCAGTTGATGGTCCTCCTCTTTGGCCAATAATTGCTACTGTGGGGATACGCATGGCTTCGGCCATTGCAAAAGCATCTTGCATTAAGATATTTCCTGGTCCAGAGGTGGCAGTAAAAGTTTTTATTCCAGTTAAAACCGAGCCAATCATGGCAAAGCCAGCCGACATTTCATCTTCGGTTTGTAAAAATATTAGGTCTTTTCTTTGCTCATATTCTTTATCCCACTCAGTCATTATTTCTGTGGCCGGAGTAATCGGATAACCAAAATAGGCCTTGGCCCCAGCAGCCAAAGCGGATTTAACTACTATTTCATTTCCAGTAATTAAGGTTTTTTTAGGCATATTTTTATTCATAAATAATCTCATCCCCTTCTTTAACATCATTAGTTTCTATAAGTTTTTTTTGTTCAGAAATAATATTATCTTGTCTCTGGATTTTTTTGTTTATTTTTTTTAATTGTTTTAAAAATTTAATAGTTGTAAATATAATTAATAATATAATAATTATTAAAAACCAAAAATGCCAACTAGTATAATCTAAATAATTATATTTTATTTCTCCGTTTTTGTTTTCAACACTATTGACAATTTTTTCAAAAAGACCCGCTTCTAATTCATCCCGAGTTTCTATATATTGAATTTCATAATTACCTTCTTCATCTTGTTGATAATTTCCTTCGCTTTCAATTTCTTCTTGAATATCAGAAGGGCCTTCATAAACAGTATATTCTTGGGCAATAATTAGATTAGTATTAGCGATAAGCAACGCGACGATAGATATAAATATTATTTTTTTAATTTTGTTCATGCTTTTAAGCTATAAGCCGTAAGTTATAAATTAATTTTTTTAATTATTTCAGCCATTATTTTTTCTTCATTACATTTAACTATAATTTTTTTGTATTTTTTAGGAAAATATATGTTTTTAAATATTAAGTTTCTAATATCCGCATTTCTTTCACCTATTGCTCCACTAAATACAATGGCATCAATTTTTGGTAATAAAGTTATATAGGATGATAAATATCTTTGAATTTTGTATATAAACAAATCTAAAGCTAATTTTGCGAGTTGTTTGTTCTCTTTGGTTGCTTTTGTGTTTGATTTACCCCCTAGACCTTTTTCGAGGCGTGGTGATGAATAATTTTTTATTTTATATCCAGCTAAAATCATAATATCACGCAAATCTCCAATTTTTGTCATGCCCCTTAACCCAGATTCAAAATTTAATAATTGATATATTTGATTTAGGGACATTTTAGCATTTTTTAAAAGATGGAAAATAATGGCTGGATCTAAGTCGCCAGCTCTATTCATCATCATTAACCCTGACGAAGGACTAAAGCCCATTGATATTTCTATGGGTTCCCCATTTTTAATAACAGCTATACTAGAGCCCCCACCTAGATGACAGGTTATCAAATTACATTGATTTATTCTTTTTTTTAAATTTTTAGCAGACCATTTCAACATGTTTTGGTGGGAAAATCCATGAAAGCCAAATTTTCTAATATTATATTTTTGGAAATATTTTAGAGGTAACGGGTAAAGGTATGCTGGGAGGGGAATATTTTTAAAAAACATAGTATCAAACATTCCTATTTGTTTTATCCTCGGCCAGATTTTTAAGGCCTCTTGGGCAACTTTTAAATTTACTGGATTATGTAAGGGAGCCAAATTATTATATTTACTTATTTTATTTATTGTTTTTTGGTCTAATTTTGTGGCTTGATTAAATTCCACACCTCCATGAACTATTCTGTGCAAGATTAAAGATATTTTTATATTAGTTTCGTTTTTTATAAAATCATTGATTATTTTTAGGGCTTGAGAATGATTAATTATTGTTTTTCTATTTTTAATATTAGAGTTATCAAATTGTATAATTGATTTTTTTAATCCGATTTTTTCTATCGCTCCACAATGAATTTCTTTTAAACTATAGTAATTAAAAATTTTGAACTTCAAAGAAGTGCTTCCACTGTTCAAAACTAAAATGTATTTTTGCTTCCTCATAATACTAATGATTATAATGCTAATACCTGCCTGCCGGCAGGCAGGTACGAATGGTACTAATAATACTAATAAATTATACGAATGATACCAATAGTACGAATAATTTTATTATTTATAAGTATAAAAATGATGATTTTCTATTAACCTATTATTCTATTATTCAATTAATCTATTAACAACTCGCCTTGGTCGTTTTGTTTAATATCCCCGGCATTGGCTTCTTCTATATCTAAATGAATTTTTGTGGTATAGCCCTCTTTAATTCTGACAATAATTTCATCAAATATTAGGGCCCGTTCTCCCTTAATTTTTAATTTTATTTTTTGTCCTGGTTTTAGTTTTAGCTTTTTAGCTTCATCAGGGGCAATATGTAAATGCCTTTTAGCTATTATTAGACCATTTTCCAAATCAACTTCGCCCAGGGGCCCTATAATTTTAATTCCCGGAGTGTTTTCTAAATCCCCAGAGATTTTAATAGGTACATCTATTCCTAATTTAAAAGCATCAGATTTTAAAACTTCAATTTGAGTTTTTTCTCGACAAGGACCAATTATTCGGACATTTTCAATTTTTTCCTTAGGACCAATTATGGTTAGAGTTTCTTGAGCAGAAAAATCTTCAGCTTGGGAAAGTTTTTTTTCTAGAGATAATTGATATTCTGGGCCAAATAATTTTTCTAGTAAGCCCTTGCTGATGTGAATATGTCGGTTTGAGTATTCTATTTCTGCTTGCATAATATTTTATTGTTTTAATTTTAAAATTAATTGTGAAGTTCCTCCAACAGGAGCTGAGGGCTTTCTGGTGCGGGGTAATTTATAAATTATATTTAGTTTTTATTTTATTAATACTTAATAATCCTTTTTGGGCTCCCATTTCTTTAATTACTGCTCCGGCTTGGTAAGTAGCCAATTTAAGGGATTTTTCTATGTTTTTTTTATAAATCATTAGTCCAGATATAAAACTAGATCCAAAGGCATCTCCAGCTCCGGTGATATTTATACCTTTATGACCTAGGGCGTTTTTATAATATATTTTAGCACCATTATAAACATAAGCTCCTTTATGTCCATTAGTGATTAAAACCATTTTTGCTCCCCAGCTGTAGATGGTTTTTAAAAGTTTTTCCATATTAGTGGTTTTGATACCAGCTGATAATACCAATTCTATGGCCTCATCTTTATTTAAATTAAAACATTCAATTTGGGGTAGATATTTTTGGAAAAATTTATAACCATAATTTAATTGAGCGTGGCCAGGATTCCAAGCAATCTTTATTTTTCTAAAAGAGCTAAATATGTTTTGTAAATTTTTTTTAACTAAGGCATCAGCCCCGCTTAAAGAAGATATATAAATCCATTTAGTTTTAATTTTACTTAGTTGATTTTTAGATAATTTTAGAAATTTATTAGCTCCGCGGTGTCCAAAAATGGTGCGGTCATTATAATTTTTATAACTTAAGATAAAAGAAAAACCAGAATAGCGATTTTGGTCTAAATTAATATAATTAGTGATGATTTTTTTATTTTTTAACTCTTTAATAATTAATTCTCCAATCCAATCTAGTCCTAAATTTAATATAGTTCCGGTTTTTAAACCTAAGGTAGAAAAATTAATAGCAGTATTCATTCCCCCGCCCCCAAAGGTTAAATAAACATTATCGGAGATTATTTTTGCTCCATATTCAAAAGCTATTAATTTTTGTTTTAAGATGTTTTTTTTATTATTAATAATTTCAGCATCTTTAGTGTAATAAATAATGTCTTGAGTGGCTCCACCGATTGTGACTATATCAAATTTTTTGAACATAAAAAGGATGGTTAAAAGGTAAAAGTAGAAAGCATAAAGCATAAAGCACCTTAAACCTTATTTTTTTACTTTCTGCTTAGCTTTATTATAGCAAAAAATATGTTTATTTAAAATTAGTTTAAAAGAAAACCGGGCAGGAAAGCCCAGTTTTGAAAATGCCTAAAATATCAGTTGGATATTGGAAGCCTCAAAAACCATAATAGTGGGTTAAGTTCTGAATTTAAAACCTCAGTTTTAAATTACCCGAACTCCCAATGTTAAATCAAAGTCTTCCATATACTGATTTTCTAGGCATGTTTATATTATAGCACTTTTGTTTTACAAAAACAATAATCCCACTGAGGGTTTATTTTTATAAGAAAAAAGTATCAAGTTTGGTTGGTTTTGAAGTTAAAATTAATAACTAAGTAATAACGATTTTAACTAAGTATTGTTTCGTTAGATAGTTAAGTATTAATATTTTAATAAAGTATTCGCATATTCTTTTTCTTTTTCCACCTTTTTCTAGAAAAAGGTGGAGCCAAAAAGTCGCGCCTGTACAAAAATTTAGACAATTCATCATTCCGAGCAATGAATTTCAATATTCGTCATTCTTATTTCTCATAGAAATTCTATTACTTGTCATTCGAATTGTAGCTAAATTTTTGTAATGGCGCAGAAATACGAATATTATAAATATTGATTAATATAATTCTAATCAAATAACAAAACCACCAGCGTTTAACTGGTGGTAGCTTATTTATATTTAATTTTTTTAAAAAGCAATGCCGTCTATACTTCTTTTATATTCATGTATTTCTTCCGGAGAAAACCAATGACTGATTTCGTGTTCGGCTTCTTCGGGAGTTTCAGAAGCATGAATTATATTTCGGACTGCCCGGTGGTCTTTATTGGCGGCTGCTGGAGAATCCACGGAAAAATCTCCGCGAATAGTTCCCATTTCAGCCATAGAAGGCATAGTTGGTCCAGCTAATTTTCGAACCATATCTACGGCATGTACTCCCTGAATCACCATTTTGATTAAAGGGGCTGAGGTCATAAAATCAATTAACCATTTTCTAACCTTTTTTCCTATTTCTAATTTGTTTTTTGTACCTATTTCTTTAACAGCATCATATCCATATTTTTCATAAGTAGCTAAAGTTTTTTCACCTAATCTTTCAATCCACTTTTCGTCTTTAGAATAATGATTATCCATTTGTTCATATGTAGGCCTAAACATTTGTAAGGCAACTATCTTTAGTCCTCTTTGTTCTATTCTTTCAATAATTTGGCCCGTTAATCCCCTGATTACTCCATCGGGCTTAACCATTAAAAATGTTTTTTCCTGTTTGGGGTTTTCCATATTTTTTATCACTAATTATTAATTTATTTTTTAAGTATTTCTTTAACTTTTTCCACTACTTGATTTGGGGTTGAGTCAACCTTAAGCAAATAATCCTTGGCTCCTAATTCTTTGCCTTTTTCAATGTCTTCTTCTTGACCTAAATTAGTTAACATAATTACTGGAATATTTTGAGTTTCTGGATTGGATTTTAAATCTTTTAAAACCATAAATCCGTCCATTTCTGGCATAATAATATCTAATAATATTATATCTGGTTTATTTTCTTTTACTTGATCTAGTCCATCTTTTCCATTGAGGGCTTGACATACCTCAAAGCCCTCTTTTTCAAATTTAGATTTATACATATTAACCAATATTTCCTCATCTTCTATAATTAGAACTTTTGTTTTTTGTTCAGACATAATTTTTAATTTATTTACTAATATTAAAATATAGATTTTTTAAAATCTTATTAAACTTGTTGTGTGATAAATTACGTAACGAAATTTTCAGATTTTGAGATAAATTATTAAAATAATCTTTGAGATTTAGCTAGAGCTATATGGAAAAGATTTTTTATGAATTTAGCCAAAATATGGAAATTGCAGTAGTAAGATTATTGCACGACAAGTTTATTATAGTATAGCATAAGTTTTTTAGAATTCAAGGTAGCCAAAATTTTAAACCATCACTATATATCCAAATATCACCCAATTCATCATTGCGCAATATTTCAATATTTCTGTTATTTAATCTATCAAGTGTTTCTTGATGAGGGTGTCCAAAGGTATTGTCAATTCTAGATTGAATGATAGCCATTTCAGGATTTATTTTATCTAAAATATAAGCGCAATTTGACCAGCGCGAACCATGATGGCTGGCCTTGTAGATTTCAGCTTGAAGATTTAGGTTTTGTTTAATAATTTCGGTCTCACCCTCACAAGTTAAATCACCAGCTAGAAAAAAATTTATATTTTTATAACTTAGAATTAAAGCAACAGAAGTATTATTTAAATCTGTGGCTTCCTCTTCATTAAGATAATGAGTAGGATAGAAAATTTTGATTTTTAAATTATTTGTTAATAAATATTCTTGTCCTAAAATAGCTATTTTAGTATTCAGATCTTTAATTAAATTTTTAAAATATAAGTAGTCATAATTATGAGCATCAATTCCGCACCAGAGAATTAATTTGATTTTGTATCTTTTGACTACCTCAATCAGTCCGTAATAATGATCAGCGTGGGCATGAGTTAAAATTAAAATATCTATTTGATGGTTTTTATAAGCATGTTCTGGACCGAGTTTTTGAATTAATTCAGCGCTGGGTCCGCCGTCAATGAGGACGTTTTTTCCTTGAGGGGTTTTAATCAAAATTGAATCTCCTTGTCCGACATCAAAAAAACAAACCCGAAGAAAATTTGATTTATCTTCAAAGTGATAATAAAAAATAGCAACGATGATGAGGATAATGATAATAACGATTTTATTTTTTTTAAACATAATTTTTTAGATTTTAATTAATTATTATTTTTTCAGATAGCTAAGTTTAAGACTTTAATCAACACCACCCCTTAATCCCCTCCTCGTCTGAGGAGGGGAGCTGTTAAAATCTTTAAAGGCATTTATTTTAAATTCTGGCTAAATGTTTTGTAGGGCGCGGGAAACATATTTTTTAGTTATTATTTTTTTTCTGCTGGACATAAATTAATAAGCTAATAATTAAGCCGTAGCTTAAGATTAAATTTAAATTATTAAAATTGTTTATATTGATACTGGCAAATTTTATTGTGGAGATATTATTAATAATTTCAAACAATACCTTGGATAAGATGTATTGCAGAAGGCCAAAATATTTTGCCAGAGCGAAGTTTAAATAAGAAATCAAAATACTTAAAAAGCTAAAAAACATTAAAATTGGGATTAAAGGTAAGACCAAGAGATTGGCAATTGGCGCTAAAATAGAAATAGTTTTAAATTGCTTAATGCTTAGGGGCAGAGTCATGATAATAGCAGAGAAGCTGGAGATAAAAGTGCTTTGAATTTCCATTTTTTTCGGTAGAAATTTAAATAGTTTTTGAAATAAAGGAGAAAGATAGATTAAGCCAATCGTGGCCAAAAAACTTAATTGAAAACCCAGATCATAGAATAATAATAAAGGATTAATAATTAAAATGATTATAGCTGTATAAAGTAAAATTAGGTGTTTTTGCAGGTGGCGACCGATATTTTGACTAAGTAAAACAATTAAGCCCATTAAACTGGCGCGCAAAGTTGAGGCCGAGAAGCCAGATAAGAAAATAAAGAAAAGTAGGAAAATTAAAATAAAAGGTAATTGCCGGGTGCGTTTAATTTTTAAGCCATAAAGTATTTTAGAAAGTAATAAAGTAATTAAAGTAATATGTAGTCCAGAAATAACGATGATGTGGGCAACTCCAGCGCGGCGAAATTCCTCTTTTAAATCTTCGGACATGGCTTTTTTATATCCCAGTAAAATGCTATTAACAAAAGAGGCCGTTGGTTCGGGCCAGAGTTGATTAATTTGTTCAGAGATATTTTGTCTGATTCTATAAATAATTTTTAAAATTGAATTGCCTTTGTTTTTTTCTAATAATTTAATTCGTGCGCCATAGCCCAGAGAATAAATATTTTCTTTAGCTAAATATTTATCATATCTAAAATCCTCTATTGGTTCGGGCTGGATTAAAAAACTGGTAATTTCCACTTTATCTCCGTATTCGCAGGGGGGATATAAAGGAATTTTAACTAATATATTGCCAAATATTTCTTTTTTAACTGGTTCAAGTAATTGAGTGGTTTTAAGTTTAATTTTTTGATGGTCCATTCTGGTATCAGGAGGCGAGATGATTATTCCTTGATAAGTATATTTTTGATGATTTTTAAATTCAAAACCATGGGAGTTATAAAACCATATTTTAGAATCATCTTCTTGGTCAATTTTATCTAATAATCCAAAATGATTGGCAATAATTATGTTTAAAATAAATAAACTACCAATGATTAAATTTCGGGTTGAATATTTCATGTTAGTTATTGATAATTAGGTATTGGTAAAATTTTAATGATTGTTTATTAGAGAAAAACAATATATCCGCCCAATCGTTTGTTTATTATTCTAATTTTTTATATCCTAATATATTTTTTACAGAACACAGAGCTTTTTCCACAAGGGGCTGCAACCCCAAGGTTTTTGATCATATCTGTCTAGTTAGTTAGTTTTTAAATTAACACTAATCTATTTTTTTATACATTTCTTCGACAGGACACAAAACTTTTTTTACAAGGGGTTGCAACCCCTTGTGGACAGATATGTTGTGTTTAATATGATTATTTTTAACATAATTTATGGTGTTATATAGTTGCTCTTCAGATTCTATTATTTTGTGATTATATTTTTGTTGCCAAAGGTGGAATTCTTTTTTTATATTATGTTTGTTTTTATATAATTGAGTTGTTTTACCTTTTAATTTGCGGACAATATTATCTCTTTTCCATTTAAAACAAATCAGAATTAAATGTACATGATGGTGTAAGACGTTGAGAGCCAATATATTAATTTTGTCTTCTTTGATAATTTTGATTAAATATTTCGTAATCTCATATCTCATATTAATGTCGAGGTATATGGGATTTTTTAATTTTATCTTATATTTTTTCATTCTTTTTGACATTCTAGTGCTGTGAGTTGCCCAAACAATGTGATATATAATTGGTATTTTTTTAAAATTCATAGTTTTTAGTAAATAAAAAAAGATCGCCTTGTCTACGCTGAATGGAGTTTTAGCTCCGAACAGGCAGGCAAAATTGCGACCCTTAGAAATTATATAATTTCTTGTTTATATCTTATTACTTTTTAGAAAAAAATCAAGTTTTTATTGTTTTTGGAATACGGAAAAATATTATTACTATAATAGCCAATACTAATGCAAGCATGAATGGATAAATTATATTAATGCCTATTAACACGGATGCTATAAATAATAAAGGTATGTCTAAAATGCTTTTTAACAAGTTTGACAAAGATAATGTTGTGGCCCTATTAAAAGAAAAACTTTTTTTATTATATAGCTCAGAATATAGTGGCCAACGCGCTACTTCTGGGAGAAGGATTAGACCATATAAAACAAGAAGCCAATATTTGTTTGGAAATACAAATATACTCACTACAAATATAGTTAAGAAAAATGTTATAGAATAATTTAATATATTTATTTTTTTTATTAGATTTTTTGGATTTACGAATTTTATTATATTTTGATTGAATATAAAAATTACTAGATTAATACCTGCGGCAGTAATTCCTAAAGCAATAATTGATATACCGAGGTTAGTAAAAAATTTTTGATGAAATCTCCATATAATGAAAATGGAAATGAACATTAGTACCCGACTTAGTATTGCCCTTATTAATTGCCAATCTTTTTTTATCAATTTCCAAGCATCTTTAATAACGCCAGCTTCTTGTTTTTCTAAGTCCATATAATGGTTGGCTTCGGTGAGTTTAGTGATAATTATAAAGGCAATTGTAGCAGCCATGAGGTCTAAAATTAATACAGCAATAAATTGAGATCCACTTAAATTTTTAGCTATTAACACAGCTATAATCGGCCCAATAATTTTAAATAAATGTCGAGCGGAATAAAGGTTTCCTAATCTTTTTAGACTACTACTCTCTTTGTCCAATTCTTTATTACTGTCATATATTAGAGCGTCTGTTGTTCCGGAAAAACAAGCATATTGCAAGCTAGTAAAAACGAAAGCTATTATAAAAATATATATATCTTTAGCAAATATTAAAATTATCCAACTTAATATATTAAATAAAGCACCTATGATTAGGGTTTTTTTTCGACCCCATTTGTCAGCTAAATAGCTGGAAGGAATTTCAAAAAGTAAATTGACAATAGCCCAAGTTATAGATAAATAAAATATTTGTGATAATCCTAATCCGCGATGTAGAAAAAATAAAGTACTGATAATACTAAACATTCTCATAGTTAAAAAAGCCTGAGACCAAAATATCAGACTAAAATTTTTTTCTAATTTTTGTTTTCTATTTTTAATCATTTTTTTCCATTCTCAATACACTTTCAATAAAAAGTAAAATATCTCCGTCTAGAACCTGATCGACTTGGTCAGTTTCGTGTTTACTACGCAAGTCCTTTATCATTTTATAAGGATGTAAAACATAAGAACGAATTTGATTACCCCAGGCGGCTGCCTGAACCTCACCTTGAATTTTTTTGCGCTCCTCTTCAGATTTCTCTTCATTGTATTTAGTCAATTTGGCCTGGAGATATTTTATGGCTTGTTCCTTGTTTTGTAATTGGGAACGTTCATTTTGACAAGTAACTACAATTCCAGTAGGAAGATGAGTGATTCTGACTGCGGAGTCGGTTGTGTTTACTCCTTGTCCGCCCTTGCCTGAAGATTTAAAAACATCAATTCTTAAGGTATCTTCTTCAATTTTGATTTCGGTTTCTTCTATTTCTGGAAAAATTTCTACCATAGCAAAAGAAGTGTGGCGGGCATGGTCAGCATCAAAAGGAGATAAACGAACCAATCTGTGTACCCCATCTTCTATTTTTAAATAGCCATAAACAAAATTACCTTTTATTTCCAATGTCACACTTTTATATCCGACCTCTTCTCCTTTGGATTCGTCAATAATTTTTGCTTTCCAGCCCATATTTTCAAAAAATCTTAAATACATTCTTAGCAGCATGGCGACCCAGTCCTGCGATTCAGTTCCGCCAGCACCAGCAAATATTGTGATTATGGCATCGTTAGGATCATATTTTTCTTTAAAAAATAAAACTATTTCTTGTTGCTTGAATTTTTTTTCTAACAGATAATATTTATCGGTTATTTCTTGCAGTAAATTGACGCTTTTATCGTCTTTGTCTAATCGGGCTATTTCTAAAAGCTCGCTATTTTCTTTTTTTAGGGATTGCCAATTACTTAATTGTGCTTGTAAATGTTTTAAACGCTGGGATTGCTGTTTGGCTTTATTTTGATTATCCCAAAATCCAGGTTGATTCATTTCATATTCTAAAGATTTAATTTCATTGCTAATTTTTTTAATATCTAAAAATTTAATAGCTTGGGCTATTTTAGTTTGTAATTTTTGAATTTTGTCGATGATTTCGTCCATAGGGTTAGGTTGTAGGGGGTAGGTTGTAGGTAATTGGGTTATTAGTTTTTTACCTTATTGATTTTTAATGTAATTTAGGTATTATAATTATAATACATTGTATTTATAAGTTTATCAATAAATTTTAAAAATATGAATGAAAAAGAAACATTAAATTTAAAAAATGATAATCGTTTAGATTTATCAGAAGCGGAAGATAATTTTTTAAAGATAGAGAAAAAATATCATGAAGAAGGATTTACTTTTGATGACCCTAAATTTTTACAAGATTGTTATGAACGGGCAGTAAAAATTTTAAATATTGATACCATTGATATGGATGAGTTTAAACATTTATATAACGTGGAAAAAGACAAGGAGACTATTCAGAGAATAGAGGAAAAGATTAAAGCCAAAAATATAAAAGAAGAAGAAATAAATGTTAAAATAGCTACTATTTGGGAGGCAATTTTACATGAATTAATAGAACAGGCTTGCTATTTGGGTGATAATATAACCACTAAACGTACTTGCAAATATGATGATCTTGTAAATAGTATAGATGATATTTTAGAGATTGAAAGCGAGGGGCAACATAGAACAGCTGACCATTTAGCTGTGGTTATTGATGCTACTTTTAGTCAAAATATAGATAAAAAAATAGCTAGAATTGAAAAAGAAATAAATAATGGTGAATTAGGAAAATTAAAATATTTTGAGTCAGATTTTTTAGAATTTAAGGGCGAAAAAACTGGTATACCAAAATTTATTTTAGGAATTGATCGTCAAAATTTAGAATCAGTAACTGCATTGTGGTATGAAAATAGAGGTAATTTATTGGCCAAGCACCCATTGCAAATTATAATTTTAGAAGAAATAATTAAACAAGCACAATATTTTAGAGATTATGCTGAAAAAGTTAAACAACCCGCCGTAGTTGAAAAATACGAAAAATTATACCAAATTTTTGTGCAGATTAAAAAAGACAGAGAAGATGAACTCGCAGAAATATCATCCAATGAAGATAATAAAACCATCATTAATAGAGATGGCGTTTATGGTGCTATTAGAAATTTATGAAATTAATTTTTATACTCTCTTACTCTTATCTTTATAAGTAGTGTGTAATAATTTGTGGGATTTTTTACTTAAGGGCTTTTTGAGAAATTCTTGATATAATTGTTGGATTTGCGGATTATTATGGGCCTGGCGGAATTTTAAAATTCGGTCTTGTTGATAAATAGCGCTAGCTCTTTTTTTAACAATTTCCATGGTTGTTGGTTGGGGTTGCCCTCCTCCGCCAATACAGCCACCCGGACAAGCCATAACTTCTACAAAATGATATTTGGCTTTTTTATTTTTAATTTCTGCTAAAATTTTGCGGGCATTGGCTAAACCCTGCACAACAGCTAAATTTAATTTTAAAGTCCCTATTTTAATAGTGGCTTTTTTAATGCCCTGAATTCCGCGGACAGCAGTATATTCAATATTTTTCTCTCCACTTCGGTCGAGACCTTTGGTAAATTCTTTGCCAGTTAAGATATAATGAGCAGTTCGAATAGCTGATTCCATGACTCCACCGCTGGCGCCAAAAATAGCTCCTCCGCCCGAGGCCTGACCCAGGGGCAAATCAAACTCTTCATTTTTTAATTTTTTAAAATCAATATTTTTCTTTTTAATCAAGCGAGCTATTTCTCTAGTAGTTAAAGCATAATCAACGTCTTGATATCCACTACTATTCATTTCTTTACGCCGGGCTTCATATTTTTTAGCCGTACAAGGCATCGCGCTAACGACAATTATATTTTGAGGATTTATTTTGAATTTTTGAGCATAATAAGTTTTAACAATCGCCCCAAACATTTGTTGCGGTGATTTGCAAGCAGAAAGATGTTTTCTCATTTCTGGATAAAAAGTTTCTAAAAAATTAACCCAGCCAGGACAACAAGAAGTAAACATAGGCATTTCTTTGTTATTTTTTTGACTTGAGCTTGATTTAATTCTGTAGATTAATTCATTGGCTTCTTCCATAATGGTTAAGTCAGCGCCAAAATTAGTATCAAAAATTTTATCAAATCCCAATTTTCTTAAGGCGTTAATCATTTGACCAGTAACCAAGGTACCAGCTGGTAAATTAAATTCTTCACCCAAAGCTACTCTTAATGACGGAGCAGTTTGAATAATTACATGCTTTTTTTTATCAGCTAAGGCCTTTTCTACCTCGTTAATATAATCTCTTTCTTTAATTGCTCCAGTCGGACAAACTAAGGCGCATTGGCCACAACCCACGCAAGTAGTATTAATAATTTTTTTATCAAAATAAGTCCCGACTTTCATAGCGTTAGCGCGCTGGGCAAAACAAATCGCATTAACACTTTGGGTGTCGCGACATTTTTGAATACAGCGTCCGCATAAAACGCATTTACTAAAATCAATACTAATATCACAGGCCGAACAATCTATTTTTTCTTTTTCTTTGGGTTTAAAACGCAGTTCTTGAATATCGGGCAGGTTTTCTAATTTCAACCATTTTTTAAAGGCCTCTTCGCGGGCGAAATTAGAGCCAACTAATTGAACATTGGTCTTTCTGTATTCTTGAACTTTTTTGGAATTGGTCTTAATTATCATGCCCGCTTGAATTAGATTATTGCAACTGGTTTTTATTTTTCCATTAACTTCTACTCCACAAACCCCACAGCGACCCTCGGGTTTTAAATCTTCGTGATAACAAAGCGTAGGTATTTTAATGCCATTTTTTTGAGCCACTTTTAAAATGGTCTGTCCAGTTAAAGCAGTTATTTTTTTGCCATCAATAGTTAATTTTATTTTTTTCTTGGGCATAATTTATTCAATTTTAGCTAAAAAATCATTTTTAAAATATTTCAAAGCCGTACTTAAATGCAAAGTTGATGATTGACCTAAGGCGCATTGCGAGCCCTGGGGAATAAATTGGATTAATTTTTTAATCCATTCAAATTCTTCTTTAGTCCATTTTCGACTAAGAATAACCTGGAATAATTGTAATAAGCGAAAATTTCCTTCCCGGCAAGGAGTACATTTACCGCAATTTTCATCGGTAAAAAATTGAATAATTGAACGACAAGTGTCTACGATATCGCGGGTTTGATTTAAAACAATTAGACCTCCAGCGCCCAAAAGACCACCTTTATTTTTAATATATTCATGATTGAGAATAAAATTAGGGTCAGCAGGAAAACAACCGCCACTAGCACCTAAAAATATTGCTTTAGGATTTTTTGCTTGAGCTAAGTTTAATAATTTTGCTAATTTGGTTCCGACTTCAATTTCATAGACGCCAGGTTTTTCTACATCCCCAGAAATAGAAAATAATAATAATTTAGGATTAAAACCCTTCTGCCAAATTAAAGGTATTCTAGCAAAAGTTTCTATATTATTAACGCAGGTTTTTTTGTCAAATAGGCCCTTTTCAGCCGGATAAGGTGGTTTATGTCGAGATTCAGCTCGTAGGCCCTCTAAGCTATTAATTTGGCCGGTTTCTTCGCCACAAATATAGGCCCCAGCCCCAATAATGACTTTAATATTATAAGGAGAATGTTTTTTAATTATGCTTTCAAATTCTGGCTTTAGCTTTTTATATTCTTCGCGTAAATAGATATAAGCAGTTTCAACTTTTAAGGCCTTTATTCCGATATTAATACCTTCAATAACTAATTCTGGGCAATGTTTTAAAACAAAGTGGTCTTTAAAAGTGCCAGGTTCGCTTTCATCAGCATTACAGATTAAATATTTTACAGGATAAGAAAATTTCCATTTTTTTCCAACAGGAAAATTAGCCCCGCCTCTGCCATTAAGGCCTGATTGTTTTATTTTTTCTATTATTTTTTGGGAACTGAGATTTTTTATTTTTTTCCAGGTCTGGAAGTTATTTTTTACAAGTATTTGCATATACGAATGATTATAATGCTAATATAATAATGCTAATATACTAATTAATACCAATGATACGAATATTATACTAATAATTTAATTAATCCTAAAATTTATAAATCATTTATAAATTCTATTCGTATTGTATTGGTATAATTAGTATACATTCGTATATTGGTATTATAATATTTTTTGCTTCTTTAGGATTTGTGCAATTTTATCTTTGGTTAGTTTGGTATAAAATTTATCGTTAATTTGTATTACTGGAGCTTGATCACATAAACCTAAACATTGAGTTGTTTCTAAACCAACTTTAGAATTTTTATTTCCTACTTTAATTCCGATTAATTTCTCAATATGTTTAAGTAAATTTTCACTGCCCTTCAGATGACAGACAGGACTATCACAAATTTTGATTAATTTTTCTGGTTTTTTTTCAAAACTAAAATAAGCGTAAGATGATGCCGCTTCATAAAGCTCGGCTACGGATTTTTTTGTTTGAAAGCTTAGTTTTTTTAATTCTTTTTCTGAAATAAATCCGTGCTTAGCTTGAATATCATGGAGGTGTTCTATGATTAATTTTTTCTTAGACCCGTTAGATGATTTTTTTTTATTTTTTATATTGTTCATACATTAATTGGTTACAATAAGTTTTATGCCAGTTTTTACATTTCTTATTCATTTAATGGGTTTGAACCATTTTTCAATTTTTAATTCAGTTAATACTAGGGTGCCACCTAAAATAGCGGTTATAAATTGCATATAGCCCATAGCCATTAAAAGTGGTTTTGGAATTATATTTAATAAATATAAAATTAAGGCACTTAAAAATAAAAATGTCATTTTTGAAAAAGATGCCAATAAAAGCGTGAAAATATAGTTTTTATTTGTTCTTTTTTTAAATAAGTATATTAATATAGTGTTGCCAAGCCAAATAAACGGCATTATAAAAAATACAAATTTTGTTAAACCTCCAAATAAATATCCACCCAGCACTACACCAACAGAAGGCATTATTATTAAGGGTAAAAGTTGATATTTTTTTAAAGACAAAGCTCCCTTAATGAGAATGGCATTAATAATAACTCCGACAAGTATTTGGGGGTGTTTTAAAAATATAGGCGTTATTAAGGCTAGACTAGACAGAATAATTAATTCTAATGTTTTGGCATTTACAGAAGCAATAATTTTTATTTTATCCCAGTTTTGGATATTTAAATATTCTTTAATTTTAGTAGACATAATATTTAATTATTATTTAATTTATTGTCTTCATTATAGCATATTTTTACAACCACCTTGTCCTATTAATGGAACAAATGAAAAATATCCTAAATCTTCTTTTTTAAAGCCATCTTTGTTTTTGATAAGTTTAATCATTTTTTGGAATCCGCTTTTAGCGACAGGGCTTAATATTATTCCGTTGTTTTTAAGTTGCTGTTTTAATTCATCTGATATATAAGGAGCTGTTGCTGTTAAGATTATCCTGTCATAAGGTGCTTGTTTTTGATATCCAATACTACCATCACCCTTAATCACTTCAACGTTTTTGTAATTTTTTAAGTTTTTTTTAGCCATTTTAAATAATTCATCTCTAATTTCTAGTGTAATAGTCCTACCCTTTTCACCAATGATTTTAGAAATAATAGCCGCTTGATATCCAGAGCCGGTTCCAATTTCTAAAATTTTTTGTCCTGGTTTTAATTCTAATGCTTGAGTCATTATCATTACTGTTTTTGGCTGTGAAATAGTTTGGTTTTCTAATATTGGCAAGGGAGTGTCTTGATAAGCTAAAGCTTTATGACCTTTTAAAACAAAATTTTCTCTGGGGACATCTAAAAATGCTTTGATAACAGATTCATCAAAATTCAGATCCTCCTCTTTCCATTTTTGGATTAAATCTTGTTTGTCCATAATTTTTGTAGAAAGTTGAAAGTTTTTTTTAATTATTAATTTTAAGTTTTTTATTTTGCGTTTTAAACTTTGCGTTTTGCGTTATTAAAAACAATATTCCTATTATAAATACCGGGCACGAAATAAGTAAAAAATTGAGTAAATGCTCATAGGTATTAAAAAATATAGTAAAGGCACAGCCAATTCCTAAAAATATTATTCCTCCAATCTGAGGTTTTTTCCAAGCCAAGATTAAAATGGCCACTAAAACAAAACTAGGGATAAGATGAATTATAAATCCGATAATTTGATGTAAAACAGGAACATCTCCTCCGAAAGAATCTAAAGCAAATAAACTGATGAATAAAATAAAAGCAATTGTTAAAATTCGCGGGGTCCATTTTAAAAATTTAGACATAAGGTTAGCTTGTAGGGGGTTAGCTTATTAGGTTGTAGAAATTAGTTTTGCGTTTTGCGTTTTAAACTTACTATCATTATATCAAAATCAACAAAAAAAGCACTTCATTTGTTTTATTTGAAGTGATTTTTAATATATTTATTTTTCTATTATTCTATATTTTCCAGATTTAACTAATTCTATACTAGAATAGTCTTTAACATTTTTAAATTGAAATTGCCAAATTGAATAAGAATTTTCTTTTTGATCTCTTTCAAAAAATAAGGTAACAATTTTTTTATTAGTGCAATTTTGCCATTGTCTAAATGGGTAATATAGTTGTCTAATAATTGTATTTTTAATACCCGGACTTTTTGCCTCTATTAATACTATTTGTTTTTTTCCCTCATATCCTGCATCAACTTCTGTTTGTACGCTTTGGACACTAATATTTTGTTTTCCTACTGAAAAATTAAATTCTGGAGTATATTTTCTTCCTCGGATTGTTAATACTAAACTAGTATCTTCCATGAATGTTCTTATTAAACTAGAGGCATAAGCAAAATCCAAATGTTGCATCTCAGAATTACCGATTTCCGAAGAATCTAAATGAAAATTTAATTTTGAGTTATAAACTGTTATCTCTTTTTTAATTTCCGGCATATCTATATAACCCTCTCCTTTTATAATATTATATATTCCATTTTTAACTGGCAACAAGAATAAATTATTATTTCTAAATATTCTTGGACGAGATTCTCTTGTGTCTTGTTTACACAAAATACGAACTTCCTTTTCAGCAGTTTTTTTAAATCTTTGACAAGACTTTTTAATATCTTCAGCGTTAAGAATGAAGGGTTTCTTAGAAAAATCGTGTTCACCGATATTATGATCTTTAAATATTTTCGCCCATGATTTACTATTAGCCATAATTTTATATATTTAATTTTTGATTTTTTTCTAAGTGTTCAAATCTTTTAATCGATAAATCTAAATACTTTTTTTCCTTATCAATTCCAACAAATCTTCGACCTAACATGTGAGCAGCGATTCCAGTAGTGGAACTTCCAGTAAATGGATCTAAAACTAAATCATTTTTATCTGTGCTAGCCAAAATAATTCTTTTCAACAAATCCATTGGTTTTTGAGTGGGATGTTTTCCGAATTGTTTTTCGCCATTTTTAGGAGTATTAATTGACCAAACAGATCTCATTTGTTTATTGGGGACTTTAAATTTATCTTCTGGCCATTTACCGTCTCTCATTAAATCATAATTAAATTTATGTTTTGCTTTCTTGTCTTTTTTGGCCCAAATTAATGTTTCGTGGCTAGCGGTAAAAAATCTACAACTTAAATTAGGGGCTGCGTTTGGTTTAAACCAAGATACATCATTCAAAAGATGATATCCTTCGGCTTGTAAAGCAAAGCCACATTGATAAATAGAATGATAGGTTCCGCTGATCCATATTGTTCCATTTGGTTTTAATATTTTCTTACATAATTTAATCCATTCTCTTTGAAATTTAAAATTTTTCTTTAGACCATTGCTTAAATCCCAATTTCCTTTTTTAACGCTAACCATTTTCCCATTTTGGCAAGTGAAAGTTCCACTTGAAAGAAAATACGGTGGATCAGCAAAAATCATGTCGACCGAATCCTTTTTGAGCTTTTTTAAATATTCTAAAGTATCTTCCTTATATAAAACAAATTTGCCATCTTTGCTTTTGTAATATGGTTTAGTCATATATCTATTCTCCCATTTTCATATAAAAAAATCAAATAAAATATTTTGAATCCCCACTATATTAGGACAAAAAGGCATTTATCCACAATTATAATTTGTAAAAAAACACAAAATGTGGTATACTAAAACATAGTTAGACTACTATATATAGTATTTTGGTATTTTGTAAAATAAGATTAATTATATTTTTATTAAGTTTTGAAAATTCTAAAAATCAAAACGAGGCCTCATTGAACCTCGTTTGAAAATGTGTAAAATCGAAATCCTACACAAAACACTTTTAACAACTAAAGGATAGCACATTTTCAATTTTTAGTAAATATTTAATTATTAATTTTAAAGAATTATGTATAGAATAGAAAGATGGTCAAGTGATATAATTGCAGCAGTTTGGAAAAAAGGAAAAATTGTTGGCAATAATAATCCCAATATCTATAGAAAAGACGCTTGTAATGCGTGGATGCAATTTAGCAAACACGGTGACAGAGATGCAAAATACGGATGGGAAATAGATCATATTGTGCCAGATTCACGGGATGGAAGTGATGCTCTCTCTAATTTACAACCATTACACTGGAAAAATAATGTGAAAAAAGGAGATTCTTCACAATTAAAATGTGCAATTAGAAATTAATCATTTTAAAAAACTTCTCGTAATTATCACGAGAAGTTTTTTTATTTTATCAATTTTTCAAACAAAAAACATCTACCTAGTAGATGATTTTTCGAGTGTCCTTCGACTTCGCTCAGGACAATTAATTCTAACGAATTAATTGGCGGGCTACATCGGGCTGGAACCCCAATTTCGTCAAGCCCAGTAAGGTTATTCTAGCATTTTTCTTCATTTCAATAAATAAGATCCTCGAGCGCTTCTTTAAAAGGTGACAAAAGTGACACAACCACACTCTTCTTTAGTCAGATAACATTATATTATTTTATTACTTTTTTTATTATTTCCCTAAATTTTGCTTTTTTTCTATAAAATGTAAATATTTCCCACTCTAATAACTCTCTTTTACGTATTTGGTTATTTTTTATAAGTTTTTTTAAGTGAGAATAAAACATATTATGTTGATCTTTTAATGCATATAAATATAGCGATAGATCGTCATCTTCAACGCTCCAATCCTCTTTTTCTAAAATCTGATCAATGTGTTGTTTAGACCTTCCTTGTTTTTTTGCTCCAATACAAAAGTTAATAACAATCATTTTTTTAGTCATATCAGTTAAAGTAAAAATTTTTGAAGCATTATATAATTCTTTAATGTACGTGAATTTTTCTTTCTTTACCAATTCGTGTATCAAGTCATTAAGTATAAAGTCTCTGTCATCAAGTTTTTTATCAGCATATTTAATTTGCACAGATTGTAGGATAAAGCCACCTATATAAAAAACTAGGGCTAGGGAGTCCAATAGGTACTGTTTGTTTAAAGGAATATGACTTCCCTTTTCCATACCCTTCGAACCATATTTTTTTATATATTCTTGATCAGCACAACATGAATTATGAACAATAAGATTGCGCGTTTTAATCAGTTTATTTAATTCATCTAGATGTTCTTTGTTATCAGGAAGTGTAATGCCCATGTCTTCTTTTAGAATACGGAATCTATCTTTTATACCTTCATTTAGAAGTATTTTTTCTATTTCTTTATCTAGTAGATATGTTTTTGCGTCTTCAATCTTAGCCACCTCATTGAGTTCCGCATATGTAATTGATTTATTTTCAATAGATAATCTTTCTGGATTGTTAGAATAATAATATCTAAATATTGAAGAAAAAACATTATCCATCAATGACACTATAGATACAATTGTATTTTTTGCAAACAAGGATTCTTGTTGAGGATGCATCTCTAAATATTTTTCCAAAGTATTCAAATCTAAAACAGTTAGTTTTCCTTTTTTTGTTTTTATTTTTTCATATATTTCATTAAGTCTTTTTTTTATTGAAGAATCATATTTATTGGCATAATCACCTATCACAAAAACTGATTTTTCGTGTAGTTCGATATTAATTTTATATTGTATGTATATACCCTTAAATTTTTCGTTTCTATGTATTTTTAACGATTTTTTATTGGTAATTTTCTTTTTAACTTTTTTTGAAGCAACAATTTTAGATTTAGGACCCCTAGTTATAATTTTTTTAGTGGGCATATATTTATAAAATTACTTACTATAGATATGTTAACTTAATTATAGACTAAGGTCAAATAAAAAAAACAGCTCCATAAAGAAGTCATTTTTAATATTATCGTGCTAGCATGAGATGGCGGAGAGTGAGGGATTCGAACCCCCGGAACCCGTAAAGGCTCAACAGTTTTCAAGACTGTCCCATTCGACCGCTCTGGCAACTCTCCTTAAGTTAATGGCCGTGCCATTCGTAGCTCGAGTAAAGCGAGAGCGAAGAATGGCTGGGTCGGTAGGATTCGAACCTACGCATGACGGGATCAAAACCCGTTGCCTTACCACTTGGCTACGACCCAATGCTTTATTAAATTACAAATTTCAAACAATACCTGCCTGCCGGCAGGCAGGAATTTCAAATAAATTTTAAATATCAAATTTTAATTTTATTTCAGTCCTGCCGTAGCTTTATGCGTAGGCGGACGACCCAATAATTAACTTGATAAATTATAAACTAAAAAGACCTGATTGTCAATGAAAGGATTTGTTTTATATATTTAAGCTATTTATTTCTTGCTATACTTTTCTGCTGCTTTGATAAAAGCATTAAATAAGGGGTGTGGTCTTAATGGGCGGGATTTGAATTCAGGGTGGAATTGAGAGCCCAACATAAAAGGATGGTCTTTAATTTCTACAATTTCCATTAAATTATGATTAGGAGAATCTCCAGAAATAATTAAGCCGGCTTTTTCTAAAATTTCCCGATAGGCATTATTAAATTCATATCTATGTCTATGCCTTTCAGATATTTTTTTAGTTTGATAGGCCTGATAGGCCTTAGTCCCCTTTTTTAAAATACAAGGATAGGCCCCCAAACGAAGAGTTCCGCCTTTTTCTCGGTCATCAGATTGACCAGGCAAATAATGAACAATTAAATTTTCACTTTTGGGATTAAATTCTTCAGAGTTGGCGTCTTTTAAATTAGCTATATTACGAGCAAGCTCAATAGCCATAATTTGCGAACCAAGACATAGGCCCAAATAAGGTACCTTATTTTCCCGAGCAAATTTAGCAGCTTTGATTTTTCCTTCAATACCTCGAGAACCAAATCCGCCAGGGACTACTAAACCAGCTAATTTTTTTAATTTAGATATTTCTGCATGATTATTTTTTTCTAATTTAACAGAATCTATCCAAATTAAATTAAGTTTTAAATTATTGTGATAACATGCAGATTTTAAGGCCTCGTTTACACTTAAATAAGCATCAATATTTTCAGTATATTTTCCTATTAATCCAATAGTTATTTTTTTATCAATTTTTTTTATTTTTTTCAGCAATTTATTCCAAGGATCTAGGTCGGGTTTTTTATGAGAAAGCTCTAAATGTTTGTAAATAATTTTAGAAATACCACTTTTTTCAAAATTAATAGGTACTTCATAAAGTATTTTAACTGTAGGAGCTGGAATGACTGCTTCAGGTTTTACATTACAAAACATAGAGATTTTTTCAATAGCTTCTTTGGTAATTTTAGTTTCAGTACGAGCAATAATTAAATCAGGAGTTATTCCTCTTTTTAATAATTCCTTAACAGAAAGCTGGGTGGGTTTAGTTTTGGTTTCATTAGAGGCCTTAATATAGGGCAATAATGTAACATGAGCGAACATAGTTTGATGATAGCCTTGTTCAATTCTAATTTGACGAGCGGTTTCTAAGAATGGCTCTCCCTCAATATCACCTACGGTTCCACCAATTTCAATGATTAAAATATCGGTTTGACTTTCTTTGGCGGCTTGGTAAATATATTTTTTAATTTCATCGGTAATATGAGGAATAATTTGAATAGTTTTTCCTAAAAACCCCCCCCTTCTTTCTTTGCTTAAAACAGATTGATAAACCTGACCAGTTGTTAAATTAGATAGCTTACTAAGATTAGTATCAATAAATCTTTCATAGTGTCCCAAGTCTAAATCTGTTTCAGTACCATCATCTGTTACATAAACTTCTCCATGTTGATAAGGACTCATTGTGCCCGGATCAATATTTAAATAAGGATCTAATTTTAGAGTAAATATTTTATAATTAGCCGATTTTAAAATGGCACCAATAGAGGCACTAGAAATACCCTTACCTAAACCAGAACAGACACCGCCAGTTACAAAGATATATTTTACATTATTATTATTTTTCATCCTGTTAAATATTTATCCCGTAGCTAATTTTGAAATTAGAGAATTAGAGCGAGAATTGAATTTAGTTTATTATTTACTCAGCTTTAATAATTAGTTTTAATTCTGTTTCTTGTTTATTTATTTTTATTGGCACATTATGTTTTCCAATTTTTTTAATATGATGCGCTAGTTCTATGGCTTCTTTACTAATATCTAAATTATGTTTTTCTTTTAAAATTTTGCAGATATCTTCATTGCTAACCCCACCAAATAAATGCCCTTCTTGATTGGCTTTGGCTTTGATTTCAATTTTTAAAGATTTAATTTTATCAATGGTTTTGTCTGATTGTCTTTTTCCTTTTTCAACTTCTTGAGTTATTTGCTCTTGTTGATTCTGGATTTTTTTGATTTCTTCTTTAGTAGCCAAGATAGCTAATTTTTTGGGGATTAAATAATTCAAAGCATAGCCAGTGGAGACATCTTTAATTTGGTTTTTTTTACCGCTAGGCGTATCTTGTAAAAATATTATTTTCATATGGTTAGGGGTTAGTTTGTAGCTTATTAGGTTGTAGGAGGGGTAGTTAAAGGATGCGGAAACTATAGTATTGTTGACGAGGATTTTCTTTTTCTTCTAAAATTTCAATTCTATTAATTTTAGATAATCCAGGACTATTTTCAAGCCAATTGATAAAATTTTTTATTTTATCTTCAGTGGCTTGAGCAAAGATTTCTACTTTATTAGTAATAGATAAATTTTGCACAGTACCTACAATATTATTTTTTTGAGCATATTCTTTTACCAAACATCTAAAAAAAACACCCTGCACCAGGCCTTTGGCTATAATGTGCACTATAAACATTTTATTGTTTTAATATTTCAATAGCTTTTTCTAATTGCGGGTCACGGTCATTATTATAATCTTCAGTAGTTAATTCTATTTCTATGTCCGGAGTAATTCCTTCCTTATCTATGGTTCTGTTATTGGGAGTAAGCCATTTGGCAATAGTTAATTTTACAGAAGAGCCATCGCTTAATTCAGTTAAGTCCTGAACAGAACCCTTGCCAAAAGTTTTTTCTCCGACAATAGTAGCTAAACCATAATCTTGCAAAGCGCCAGCTACTATTTCTGAGGCCGAAGCCGAGCCTTCATTAACCAAAACAACGGTTTTTTTATCTTTTAATTTAGCTGAACCTTGGGCAGAATAATTTTGGGTTTTAGAATCATCTCTAAATTTTTCTTTAACTATCACCCCATCCTCTACCCAGGCACTGGCTACTGATATGGCGGTGCTTAAAAATCCGCCGGGATTATTTCTCAGATCTAAAATAATACTATCAACGCCTTGACTAATAAGTTCATTGACTTTTTTATTAAATAATTCCTCAGTATCTTCATTAAAATGGCTAATTTCTATATAACCAATATTTTCGGCTGCTATTTTTTGACTAATTTCTTCTTCCTCAATCTCTGATTCAACACTGGCATATTGTATTTCATCTCTGATAATAGTAATGTTTTCTTGGCTTTGATCTTGATGTATAACACTTAAAATAACTTCTGTGCCCTTATCACCCCGGATTAAATTAACAGCTTGATTTAAAGAAATTCCAGCAGTATCCAATCCATCTATACCAATAACTTTATCACCGGCTTTAATACCAGATTGCTCTGCTGGACTATTTGGTAAAGGAGCAATAATTGTTAAACGGTTGTTTTTAATTCCTATTTCAGCCCCAATGCCCTCAAATTTTCCTTTTAGTTCTTCGCTAAATTCTTTGGCTATTTCTGGCGGTAAAAATACAGAATAAGGATCTAATAACGAAGCCACTAGACCGGCTTGAGCACCATAAAACATTTCTATTTCATTAATATCGGGCTCAACATAATTATTTTTAATTAAATCCCAAACTTGCCAAAATAGTTTAAAATTCACGTTTTGATTTAAAGATTCTGGAACCTTATTTTTATTTAAAACCTCGCTGCCTTCATTATTGGGACTTATTTCTTCACTATTAGAAACACCGATAATAATACCGATAAAAAAACTGACAATTATCAGTAGAGATACAATGATTATGCGGGTAGTTTTTTTATTTTCTAATCTTTTTTGGTTTCTATTTTGCAAATAAATGTTTTCATCCATGATTTTATTTAGTATTTTAATTATATTCTTTTAATATTAGCTCCTAATTTATTTAAGCGGGTATCTATTTTTTCATAACCGCGGTCAATTTGTTCAATATTGCCTATTTCTGTTTCGTCTTCAGCCATTAAACCAGCAATGAGCATGGCTAGTCCAGCTCTGATGTCTGGACTTTCTACTTTTTTTCCTCTTAATTTTGAAGGTCCATTTATTACTACTCTATGTGGGTCGCATAAAACTAAATTAGCTCCCATTCTTATCAAAAGGTCAGTAAAAAATAATCGGCTTTCATAAATTGTTTCATGAACTAAACTCATGCCTTGAGCTTGAGTTAATAAAACCGTAAAGCAAGATTGTAAATCAGTGGGAAAGCCAGGATATTCGTGAGTGCTGATATTAACTGGTTGGAGTTTATTTATTTTTTTAATTTCAATAAAATCTTTTCCAATTTCTAATTCCACACCCATTTGTTGCAAAATTTTCAAAGGTATTTCAAGGTCTTGCGGATTACAATTTGTAATTTTTATATTGCTTTTAGTGGCTACACCGATACAGAGTAAACTGCCGGTTTCTATGCGATCAGGAATGACAGAAAATTCAGTTCCATTTAATTTTTTTACCCCAGTTATAATTATATGAGGCGTACCAGCTCCTTTAATTTTAGCTCCCATGAAATTTAGAAAATCAGCTAAGGCCTGAACTTCTGGCTCGCAAGCAGCATTGATTATTTCAGTTTGACCCTCTGCTAAAACGGCCGTGAGTATTAAGCTTTCAGTTCCAGTATGGCTGATTTTAGGAAAGATATAGCGATTACCTTTAAGCCCCTGATTGATAAATTGATAATTATTATTTTTTAATTCTATTTTAGCTCCTAATGTTTTTAAAAAATCAATAAAAAAATTAATTGGTCTTTTTCCAATAGTACATCCTCCGGGATGAGGTATTTCAATTTTTCCACATCTGTGTAATAATGGACCGATGAACATTAAAGAAGTTCGTATTTTGCGAGCTATTTCATTATTAATTTTTTGGGAGTCAATGTTTTCAGCTTGAATAGATATGGAATTTTCAGCTATTTTTTCTATTTTTGCTCCTAGGCTTTTGGCCAATTCCAGGGTTAGATTAACATCAATAATATTTGGGACATTATGTAAAATAACCTTTTCCGAGGTTAATAAAGCTGCCGGAATTAATTTTAAAGCATTATTTTTAGCGCCCTTAACAGAAATTTCACCCTGAAGCTTGGGTTTGCCTTGAATAATAAAGCTAGACATATTATTATTAAATTAGTAATTTTAAGTTTAATATTAGATTTATTTAATATCTCAATTCTACAGGAAAAAATAAATAGTTTCAAGTTGATACTTGTAAGTTAAAGGTTCTAATTTTTGAACTAAATTTTGTAACTTGAAGCTTTTTAACTTTTAACTAATTTTATGAAAAATTGGGTTCGAAAAATTTATTTATTTTTGGCAATATTAATTTTTTTAGGCGCCTCGTCTTTTTTTATTTTATTGTCTTTGGGATATACTTATAATTTTTCCAAAAATAGATTTGAGAAGACCAGTGTTTTGTATCTTAAATCCTATCCTCGGGATGCAAAAATATTTTTAAATGATAAAGAAAGTAAGTATATTACTCCTAGCGAAATTACTCATTTAAAACCAGATTTATATAAAATTAGAATTGAGAAAGAAAATTATCAATCCTGGGAAAAGATCCTTTTAATTAAACCGCGTCAAACTGTTTTTATTGAAGACATTTCTCTTTTTTATAATCAGTTTGAAACAGAAATTATTCAAGAAGGAAATTTTCAAGAACTTTCAATTTCTCCCGACAAACAACGACTTTTATTTTATGATTTGGATAATGGCAATATTAATATTTTTGATTTGTCAGAAAATCAGATTATTAATATTGAAACAAAAATAGACGAACCAGAATATAGTTTGTGGTCAGCCAATAGTCAGAAAATATTATTAAAAATAGGAAAAGAATATTTTATTTCTTCAGTTTATTTGAATGAAGATTTATTAGCTATTAATGATTATATAGGATTTTCTATTTATGATTTAAAATGGGATAAATTTAATTCTGATTTAATATATTTTTCAGATTTGGAAAACAATATTTATAGTTTTGTAATATCCACTCAAGAGTTCCAATTAATAAATATTGACAATGTTTTATCTTATAAGCCAGAAAAAGATAAATTATTTTATGTTTTAAATGACGGGGAGCAAGATAATTTGTATTTATTTGATTTGAAAAATAAGACCTCAGAAAAATTATTAAGTTTAAATAAAATTTCTAATAATTATAGTTTTATTTTAGCGTATAAAGATTATATTTGTTTATTAGATAAAGATAATGACATTTTATATTTAATTGACCCTAATTTATTAGAAGATTATTTGGTTAAAACCATTGCAGAGGTTAGAGACGCTAAATGGGATTTATATAATCGAATGCTTTTGATGAATAATAATTTGGAAATTTGGTTTTATGATCTTGCTGAAAAAAAAGAAATTTTAGTAAATAGATTTAGTCAGCCAATAGATAATTATTTTTGGCACCGAAACAATAATCATGTTTTTTATACTATTGATAAAAAGCTTTATGCCATAGAGCTTGACAATAGAGACAAAAAAAATATTTATAATTTAAATAGTATATATAATTCAGATTATTTTTTGCAAAACAAAAAAGGTAATATTTTTTATCATATTACCCCTACTGGACTAATAGAAACAACTATTCAATGATTTTATTCAGCATAATAATCTTCTAGAGAAGTTTCTTTTTCGATTGGGAATTCCATATCTTCCATGTTGGGAGCATCCTCTTTTAAATCTAAAAGTGGTTTTTGATAAATATTTTTTACTTCTGAAGAGGAAGTATTTTTTTGGTCAGTTTTTTCTTCTATATTTTTGTATTCATCGGCCACTATTTGGGGGGTTTCGGTTTTGATTATTTTAATGGCCTCTTGTACGACTTGACGAGCTGTGTCTTTAATTATTTGCAGAGAAGATTCTTCAATAATTTGTTGATTATTATTTTGAGCTACCAAATTATTAGCCTCTAACCAAGTATCTATTGATTCACCACAATCACCCCACCATCCTTTTAAGATAGTATATTTCATGGTATCTTGTTGGACATAGAAATTATTTACATCAGTAATTTCCAATTCCCCTCGGCCAGAGGGTTTTAAAGTTTTAATAATATCCCAAACCTGATTATCATACATATATACGCCGACAACCGCTAAGTCACTGATAAATTCTTGGGGTTTTTCAACAACCTTAGTGATTTTATTTTCTTTAATTTGAGCGACACCATAAGCATGGGGGTTTTTAACTTTTTTTAGAAAAATTCTGGCGCCCATGGTAACCTTTTTAAATTCTTCTATGGCTGGACCAATATCATCTTGTAAAATATTATCTCCTAGATAAACCACCACCTTTTCATTGTCCACGAAGTTTTCAGCTAAGCCCAGGGCCTGAGCAATTCCACCGGCTTCCTCTTGTACGGCATAGGAAAAACTTGCTCCAAATTTTTGTCCTGAGCCCAATAATTCTAAAAAATCTCCAGCATGTCCTTTGCCAGACACAATCATAATATCTTTAATACCAGCATTAATTAGAGATTCAATTGGATAATAAATCATCGGTTTATTATAAACCGGCAATAAATGTTTATTGGTTACTTTGGTTAATGGATCTAAGCGTGAGCCAGTTCCACCGGCTAATATAACACCCTTCATAGGATTAATTTTAAATTATAAATTATAAATTTAAATTGAATTTTTAATGACTCAATTTTAAATTGATAATTTAATAAAAATTGAGAAATGAAAATTATAAATTGTCCATCTATCTTAACACAATAATATTTTTTGGCAAGTTAAAACTTTATACATTAGTACATATATACATATTTGTCAAATTTTCAGATTTGACAAAAAATAAGATTAAGCGTAAATTTATGGTAATAAAAAATAATTTAAATAAACAGGAGGACAGAAATGAATAAAAAAAGATTATTTAAATGGGAAATAATAATGATCATTACAGCTATTACTGTATTTATCTCTGTTTTTTCTCTTCAGGGTGGCTGGGGACTAACTGGAGCAGAACGATATGAGGCTACTGGTGCTGCATCTCTTGCTGTTGTTGCTACTGCCGTGGCCACTGGTGTTGTTGCTGCTGGTGTTGTTGCTCTTGCTGGTTTTGTTGCTATTGCCGCAGTTGGTGTTGTTACCGCGGGTGTTGTTATCGCTGCCGCTATTGCCGCAGTTGCTACTGCTATTGTTGCTGGTGTTAGGATTGTTGGTGTTATTGCCATTGCCACCGTTGGTGTTATTGCCGTTGGTGTTATTGCCGCTGGTATTGTTGCTGCTGGTAATAGTGATAGCGAATTGAAGAGTTGTTTTTTAATCCCCTTTTTAATATTAAAGGTCTTGTTAATTTCTGGAACTATGCTGGCGATAACCTTTTGGCCCAGTTAAATTTTTAGAATATGCGCTGATTCTACGGTCAGCGCTTTTTTATTTAAATAATTTTTAAATATTTTTTACTGAGATTTTAATATAATTTCCCCTCCTTACCCCCGTACAAAAGCTTCGCTTTATACGGGGTGAGGTCAAGGAGGGACAAGGGGAGGTTATATTATGGCTTTTATAGGAATTGTTTTTGTTAATTTTTAACCCCTCTATATCTCCCCTTGGTAAGGGGAGAAAATGTAGGTAACAAACCTCTCTTAATTTTTTCTTAGTAAGTGGAAAAAACGGGAGCATTATTTTAAATAATCTTGTAAAGCTTTTTTCCAAGAGCGAAGTTTTGGAAATTTAGTATTGTTTAAAACAGCATTGATGGGTCGATTAACTTTTGAAGGATAATCTTGATAAGAGATAGGGTTGGTTTTAATATCAATCTTTTTTATTTTAAATATCTCTTGAGCAAATTCATAGGGAGTGGTTTGCGGTTTATTAACTAAATGGTAAATGCCAAAGTCATATTTTTCCTTTATTAATTTTTTAATAGCTTGAGTTAAATCTTTAGTATAAGTGGGTTTAGAAAATTGATCATTTACTAAATCTAACTCCTCTCTTCCTTCGGCTAATTCAATCATTTTGTCTACAAAATTGATTCCGCGGACCTTGCCTTTTTGTGAATGATGTCCATAAAGCCAAGAAGTTCTAATTAAATAATATTTTTGACAATTTTCTATTAATAATTTTTCACCCAGAGCCTTGGATCTACCGTAGGCATTTTGGGAGTTGGTCTGGTCATTTTCATCATAACCATCCTCTTTTTTACCATCAAAAACATATTCAGTACTAATATGAACTAAAATAATATTTAAATCTTTGCAAATACTGGCTAAAGTGCCGACCACTTGGCCATTAATTAAATTAACTAAATCTTCTTGTTCCTCGGCTTTTTCCACATCAGTATAGCCAGCACAATTTATTATTAAGGCGGGTTTTATTTTATTTAGTTCTTTTTTAACTTTATTAAAGTCAGTTAAATCTAATTTTTCTCGGTCATATAAAATTGGTTGATAATCTAAAAATGCTTCAGCCATATCTTTGCCAAGCATACCTTGAGCACCAGTGATGAGGATTTTGAGATTTTTAGACATAAATTTTGTAGATTTTGTTTGTGGCTCTATCTATATTATTAATTTTCACCCCCTCAACCCCCTCTGTCTCTCCGAGACACCTCCCCCTAATTTAGGGGGAGAATGAGAGGGGGTGAAAATTGTTAATTGGTAATTGTTATTTTCTATTTATATATTGCTCTTCATAATATTTTTCATATTCTCCAGATTTAATCTGTTTCCACCAGTCCTGATGATCTTGATACCATCTTAAGGTTTGTTTTAGGCCCTCTTCAAAATTTACTTCTGGTTGCCAACCAAGTTCATTTTTAATTTTAGAAAAATCTATAGCATAACGAAAGTCATGACCCTGGCGGTCAGTAACTTTTTCAATCATTTCTTTGCCTTTACTAAAATATTCTAAAATTAAATTAGTAATTTCTAAATTAGTTTTTTCTGCATCTCCGCCTACGCAATAGGTCTCCCCCACTTTGCCTTGATGGAGAATTAAATCTAAGGCGCGAGAGTGGTCATCAACATGAATCCAATCTCGAACATTCAAGCCCTCTCCATATAAAGGTACTTTTTTGTTTTCAATTAAATTAGTAGCAAATAAGGGAATAAATTTTTCTGGGAATTGATATGGTCCATAATTATTAGAGCAATTAGAAATTGTTATTGGCAAATTAAAAGTATGATAATAGGCCCGGACTAAATGGTCAGCCGAGGCCTTAGAGGCCGAATACGGACTTCTAGGATCATAAAGAGTTTTTTCGTTGAATTTACCCTTTGGTCCTAATTCACCGAAAACTTCATCCGTAGAAATATGATGAAATCTTTTAATGCCCAATTCTTTGGCATTTCTTAAAAGTACATTAGTCCCCAAAACATTTGTTTGTACAAAAGTGTCTGGGTCCATTATAGATCTGTCCACATGCGATTCTGCAGCAAAATGAATTATCCAATCACAGCCAGCCATTGCTTTTTTAACTTCATTTTCATTACAAATATCCCCTTTTACAAAAACATAATTAGGATTGTTTTCCACTGCTTTTAAATTATTGAGATTTCCAGCGTAAGTTAATTTATCAAAATTAACTATTTTATAATCAGGATATTTGTCCATCATATATAAGATGAAATTGGTGCCGATAAAGCCGGCCCCGCCAGTTATAAAAATTTTAGTTTTGTTATTTTTCGTCATATATTGTTTATTATTATATTTTGATATTAAAATTAAGTCTTGCCGTAGCTTTCTTGACTTCCGTAGCTTTCTTGACCTCCGGAGCTTTAGCGAAGGAAGTAGCGAAGGTAGGCGCCGCCAGTGATAAAAATTTTCATATTGTTAAATTGTTATATTGCTAAACCCCCCACCTTTTTGTCAAAAAATATAATGTTTTAATTTCATAATATTTTTTGAAAAATAATAATTTTTAATATAATTCATTTCAAAAAAGGTGTTGGGGTAAATTGTCGCAGACCACGAGCTTGTCGAGGGGTTAAAGAGCTTGTCGAGGGGTTAAATTATTTTTTATATCTTCAGTAATTTTTTTAAACTCTTCTGCGGAACGTTCTTGTGATGGCCAAGGAGCTAAGTTGTCATTATCATAACGAGGGATGATATGAAAATGAGTATGCATAATTATTTGGCCAGCAGCCGAACCATTATTAAGACCAAAATTAAAGCCATCAGCTTGAGTGGCTTTTTGCACGGCAATGCCAATTTTTTGAATTATAGGCATCATTTGACTTAATAAATCAGCAGGAGTTTCAGCGAAAGTATTATAATGTTTTTTAGGGATAATTAAAGTGTGTCCTTTAGTAATTGGTTGGATATCTAAAAAAGCTAAAGTATTTTCATCTTCATAGATTTTATAACAAGGAATTTCATTTTTAATTATTTTACAAAATATGCAATCCATTTTTTTAATTGTTAATTGTAAATAGGTTAATAGTATAATTGTTTTTCTATTAATCAATTAATCTATTATTCAATTATCCTATTATTTACTCCCATTCGGGTTTAAATATTTTAATAAACCATTTACAGATAATTGTTAAAATTATTAATATTGCAAACATTATTAACCAATTAATCAAATATCCAGAAAAATAATAGTTATTTAATAAAGCCAAAAGAAAAGATATTAAAGCACCTAACCAATAACCTTGAGGCAACTTACAAAGCCATTTTTTATGCCAAATAATATGTTTGCCCTTAAAATCTTTAACAGTAAAATGAGGATTGACCACAAACCAAAGATAGTCCTCGATAATAATAAATAAAAAAAAGATGCTGATGATTTTAATTTCTTGAAACCAAGTCCAATTTATTCCAAAGAAAAAAGGAGCGTGAAATAATAATAAAATTAAGGAAAATAAGGAAAGATGATAACCAGTCATATCTTTGTCTTCCATTATTTTTTTATAAAGCTTGGCATACCATTTATCAGGTTTAGCTCGCCAAGTGGGCAAATTTTTAGCCCAGCCATGAGCTCCTTCAATTTGGACCTCTAAGATGGCTAGGATTAGAGCGAGGATAAAAATATAGATTGGTTGAATGTAAGTTAACATAGTTTTAAAATTAACAATTTGAAATTTTCAATTTTAATTTAATTTACAATGATACAATTCTCAATATTTTTTGATTTATGTTTTTTTGTGCTAAATGTGTTGGTGAGATATTGATAATTGAAATATTGAATATTGAATGTAAATTGTAAATTGGTAATTGAAAATTATGTTTTTATGTTTATATAAGTTAAATTTAGTTTTTAGTCTATTTGGAACGGTGAGTCCGCTTTATCTTCCCATCTTATTTCATCTATTTCTTCGGCCTTATTATTTCCTTTGTATAATTTATTGGGTAGATTAATGCACCAAGCGGGTTTTTTAGAAATACATTTATAGCCATGCACAATTCCTGGAGGAACTATGATATAAATTGGGTTGTCCTCTCCTCCTTCAAGCTCCATTTTTTCTTGATAGGTGGGGCTATTTTTTCTATTATCCCAAAGATATAATTTAAATGTTCCCGGACCAATAAAAACAAATAAGTCAGCTTGTTGCACGTGCTCATGGGGCCCCCTGGTTTTTCCAGTTGAAGTAACGGAAACATAAGACATGGCTGGTTGATAATCTATTTCATCTTTTCTAAATATTTCTATAAGCCAGCCACGGGCATCACTAAATTTTTCTAATTTTTTAATAATAATATTTTTAATCATAGTTTTCTTCTTTATTTTTTTTAGAGCCAGAATTTCCTAAAAAAACACAAATTAAACCTGCTGGAACTAAGACATAAAGGGCCTTATTTAAGTCCAGATAATTAGAAATTAGTCCGGGTTTTAAATATTCAAAAAACATAGCTGCAATATATGCCCCGACAAGCATATAAAAAATGTCCATAGATATTTTTTTTGTTCCTTTGTTCATAATTGAATTGTTAAATGGTTAAATTGTTGTAGACCCCGAGCTTGTCGAGGGGTTGAATTATTATATTGTTTTTTTAATTTTTAGATTTTAAAATATTTTGTTTTTAATTAAAGAGAAATATTGAGTAAATTTTGCGCTAATATTTTGCCAAAATTTTTGATAGGCCTGGGTTTTATTTCTGGGTTGATTTTTTGTTAAAGAAACCTTGATTTTATTAATATCTATTTTTTGTCCATCAATATTTAGATTAGGGGAAGAGAGCATAAATTTCAAGTTATTGTTTTCAATTTTAGCATTTTGTAAGTCAAATACAACCTTATTTTTCAGCCAATTATTTTCAGTTGTTTGTGGCTCTTGATATCTGGCAATAATATAATCAACTTCAGTGATGTCTGAATAATCTCGCAAATCAATAATTTCGGGATTAAAATATTGGTCTTTTTCTAAAGCAAAAATGCCTCGAGTGGATATTTTAAGATCGTTTTTAGGAATATAAATTTGAGAAAGCTGGGGCTGACTTTTTATTCTAAACCATTGATGTTTTTGACTAATATAAATTTGTCTATTGTCTAAACTAATAGTTTGTAAGCCGGCGGTGTGGGCAGTATAAAATGATATTAGGCGTCCATTAGTATAAATTTGGCTGGGTTTTAATTGCAAATCAATAAAGCCATCACTATATTCAGCACTATCGCATAAGTATAAACGGTCAATAAAGACAATTTTTTGTTGTTTAGTATTAATTTGCCTAATAAAAATATCGTCATTGGCTTGTAATTCTATTTTATAAACCCCCTCTTCTAAATCAGGAATATATATAGACAGATAACGAGGCAAACTGGCTGGATCGGTTTTTTCAATCAAGCCGTCGTCAGATATAATTTTAGAATATATTTTTTTATCATAAGGGTTATATACAGATATTATTAGTGGATCCTCTCCATCAGTACGATTAATGTCTTGGATTTTAAAGTCGAAGTCCAGGGCCTCATTTTTTAAATAAGTATAAAATTTATGTTCACCGCGGAGGCATTTTTCAATTTTTATTTCTTGATGATTGGGAGCATAATTGGGTATTAAAAAATTTTCACCTAAATCAAAATCATAAGCACTAACTCCCTCAATAGTATTGCTTACTTTTAAAAAATCGTTTAAATTATTAAAATTTTTTTGGCGCTGATAAAGAGTGTTCAGATCATCGCTAATTTGAGGCCAATCTATTTCATTTAAAGTTTCATTATATAGGGTATAGTTTTTAAAATCCCAGCCTTCTTCTAAAGTTTTAATTCCTAAATTTATTATTTCTTGGTCATTATTTTTAAATTCAATTTCCACCTCGGCCTTATCAAATTTTATGGGACTACGGACATTAAAATAAATTGGTTCATTATTAATAATAAAATAATCATTTTGTCTTTCTGTCCTGTGTTCTGGATAAAGCACTGAAATCATGGCTTGTTTTTCAGTTAAATCAGATTCAATTGTTAATTTTCCATCTAAGACCAAATTTTTTTGAATTAGCCAGGAAAACAAAACAAGAACGAGAAATATTCCAGTGCTATTAATTAAAATTCTTAATTTTGTTGTTTTGGACATGTTTTATGGTTGAATTTACAATTTGAAATTTTCAATTTAAATTAAATAACCAATTTTCAATTATCAATTTTCATTTAATTATTATTTTAATTTTGTATTTAATTGTTAATTTTAAATTGATTGATTGAAAATTTATTGAAAATTGTAAATTGTAGATTGGTAATTGTTAATTTGTACATTATCTATCAAGGGCATAGATTTGATTAATAGACATTATTTTATACAAAGCATGGTCTTGATGGGTAAAGATCGGGGCGCTGATATCTAATCCCTGTTCATAAAATTTATATTTTACATTTTTTATATCAATAGCGGAAAATTGAAATCCAAAATAATATAACGGTATATTCGCATTTCTTAAAGAATCAAAATTGTTATAATCATAGACCTCTTTTTCTAGATATAAAACATTTCTGTAAGGAAAAATATATTTATCAGCCCGAGAAGTCATAATTATAGAATTTATTTCAGTATTATTAATAATTAATCTGGTGCGATATTGATAATTTTTTAAGTCCTGACTGATTTTAATAATTCCTTCTTCTGGGCAGGACATAACCAATAAATAGGAATTAAAAAACATAAAGGCAAGTAGAGTAAAAATTATAAGATTATTTAAATATTTTTTAGAAAATTTTATTTTGCTCAATAGCCAGGCAATCAAGGGCAAACCAAAAACAAAATAAGGCAATAAATATCTTAAATAAGAACTGCCAATAGTTATAGAACTAGGATTAGGATTGTCAAAAAATAACCAAGAGCCATAATAAATGAATAAAAATAAACTTAGCAAAACCCATAGGCCAAAATAAAGCCAATGCTCTGGTTTGATTTTTTTTCTCTGCCAAATTAGCATTATTAATCCAGCTAAAATTAATAAAGTATAATGCCAAGGCAATTTAAAGATAAAATTATAAATAGTAAATTTAATATTATTAGGGTGAAAGCCAAAAGGCAGGATTATTTTGGAAATAGATTGCAGATTTAAAGATAGGGGTTTGTTTTCTAAATAAGGAGAGGCCATACTCGCTCCATAATTCTGCTGATTAAAATAAAACAAAGGAATTAAGCAAATTATAAAAATTAAGATACTTAAAATTAATTTTTTCCAATTTATTTTTTGGCGCAAAAAAATTAAGAGTGAGAGATAAATTAAAGCAATCCAAATAAATTCGGAAGTTCTAGTTAATAAACACAGGGCCAGAAATAAGCCACTTAAAAGATAATAAATAAGTTTAGGTTTTTTTAGGGCTAAAATAAAAAAGTATAAAGAAAAAATTAATAAATCAATAAATAGGACATTATGCATCATGCCTCGATTGGCAAAATACCAATAACTGGGTAAAATTAGTAAAAGTAGACCAGAAATTAGGGCTATTTTTTGATTAAATATTTCTTTAATTAATAAATAAAAAACAATTACTCCTAAAAGAGCGATTAAAGAACTTAAATAAATAATAAGATTATTGCCAAATATTTTTGCTATAGAGCCATAAATTAAAGGCAGGCCAATAAAGCTATTTAAGACCAATTTATCATCTACAGCTTTAATACTCCGCGGTTTAATGTCTGAATTGATTTCTAATAATGAACTTTGTTTTTGTAAATTATTGTTTTCTTTAAAATTTTCTGTAAAAAAATAATTAGCAGTTTCATCCGGGGAATTAAAAATTAAGGGCTGGGAATTATTATGGAAATTCAAATAATTATATAAATAGAAAAAGCCACTTAATATCAAAATAAGCAAAAAAATGGAAATAATTCTTTTTTTATCCATAATGCTATAAATTAATTATAAACTAAATAAATACATAAGTGT
>CAZAOE010000002.1:31481-74727 GCA_964486685.1 uncultured Gammaproteobacteria bacterium | reverse complement strand
TTATTTAATAATGCTTTGTTTAAAAAGGGATTGACTTAATTTATAGGTATATTTTATATCTTATAACTTATAACTTATAACTTACAAGTTACCCCCTTTCGCTCAAGCTTCAGGGGGCAGGCAAGTTAAAAGTTAAAAGTACCCTTACCTTTCTACTTTATGCTTTCTTAATTATACCTTAAATTAAAGCAAACAATAAAGCAAATTAATCCGTAATTCGTTATCCGTAATTCGTAATCCGTAATCCGTATCCTCTTATACCTCTATAATTACCGGCAATACCATCGGCCTTCTTTCTGTCTCCTGATATAATAAACTTCCAATCTGGTTTCTAATTTTATTTTTAATAAACATGTCGTTGGCCATTGTTTTAAGATTATTGGTTTTCATAATCTGTCGAACCTTATTTCTGGTTTTTTCAATTAACTCTTTGTTTTCTTTCATATAAACAAAACCCCTGGAAATAATATCTGGTGAATGAATTAATTCGCCAGTTTTAGCGCTGATGGTAGCTATGGCCACTATCATGCCGTCATCAGACATTTGTTTTCTGTCTCGCAAGACAATATGGGAAACATCACCCACGCCCAAACCATCCACAAAAACATAATCTGAAGAAATCCTTTTATTGGTTAGTTTGCCGCCCAATTTGGTAAATTCTATTATCTGACCATTGTCAGCAATAAAAATATTTTTTTGGTCAATGCCTGTTTCTTCGGCAATTTTAGCATGAATATGTAAAAATGAATGATTACCTTCAATGGGTATAAAATATTTTGGTCTAATTAAATTAATCATTAATTTTAAATCTTCTTTTTTAGCATGCCCACCAGCATGAACATCCATCATCTGATAATGAATTACTTCTGCTCCCTGCCGATATAAACTATCTTTTAATCTTTGCACAGACCTTTCATTGCCCGGCACAACTGAAGATGAAAACACTACAGTATCATTTTTTTCAATTTTTAAAAAACGATGTTCATTACTAACAATTCTCATTAAAACTGCCTGATCTTCTCCTTGAGCTCCAGTGCAACAAATTACAATCCGATTGTCTGGATATTCTTTGAGTTGTTTCTCGGTAATAAAACTATCCTTTTTAAAATTTAAATAACCCAATTGACGAGCTATCTCTACGTTGGTCTTCATGCTATAACCATCAATCAAAATCTTTTTATTCAATTTTTCGCAGGCCTCAAATATTTGTTGTAATCTATTTAATAGAGAAGAAAATGTTCCAATAATCACCCGGCCATTGGCGTTTCTAATAATGTTAAATAAATTGGTTTGAATTTCTGATTCACTAATTTGATGACCAGAATGACTAGCGTTAGTTGAGTCGGATAATAAAGCTAAAACATTTTCATTGCCCAAAGCAGCAATTTTGGAAATTTCTGGTAAATCCTGAGCTGGGCCGTCAAAATCTAATTTAAAATCACCAGTATGGATTATTTTTCCTAACGGAGTATCAACAATCAATCCCATAGAAGAAGGAATGTTATGACTAACCGCAAAAAATGAAACCTTAAAATGTCCTAAATTTAAAACATCATTAGTTGTAATGGCTTGCAAATTTAAAGGCGCTAAATCTTTAAATTCTTCATGCCTTTTTTTAATCATTCCCAAGGTTAAAGGAGAGCTATAAATAGTGGGATTACCCAAATTTGGAGACAAATAAGAAACAGCTCCAATATGGTCTAAATGACCATGAGTAATAATAACTCCTTTAATGTTTTTTTCTTTACCTTTTAAATATTCAATATTAGGAATTATAAAATCAATACCAGGCATGTCTTCTTCAGGAAATTGAATACCCATATCAATAATAATGATATTATTCTCATATTCCATAATAGTCATATTGCGTCCAACTTCTTCATTTCCACCAACTATAATAATTTTTAATTTCCCGTGGTCATAGGTTTTAACCTCAGTAATCTTTTTGCTGTATCTATTTTTGTTTCTGTTTTTTTGAAAATTATTTTTGTTCGTCATCATAAAATTTAATTTAAAAATTTTTAATTATAAATAAAAAGTAAAACTCCCCTAGTAGGGGCTGAGGGCTTCTGCCAATACAATCTAAGAGTAAGGCCCCACATCAAAACTTAAAACATAGGATTAAAAGCTGAAAGTTAATAACTAACTGCCAAATTTTAAAAGTTTTTTAGTTTTAATATACCAATTGCTAATATTAAAAAATCTATCAGCCGGAAGATAAATAACTTTAGTATCTACTCCCCTTATCTTATTATTTAAAGCATAGTGATGGGTCGGTCTAAATAAAAATATGGCTAAGTGTTCTTGCTTTAAAACATTTTGAAAATCCTGATATTTTTTTAATCTTTCTTCAAAGGAAGTAACTTTTCTAGCTGATTCCAAGGCCTCGTCTATTGATAAATTAGCAAAAATACTCAGATTCAAACCAATTTTAGTTTGAGAAGAATGCCAAAAAGGATAAGGGTCTGGGTCATAAGATAAAATTTGGCCAAAAAGTAATATTTCGTACTCGCGTGGTTCAATAATTTGAGTGGCAATTTTTTGTTTAGGAATTATTTCTAAATTAGTCACAATACCCAATTTATTCCATTGTTTTTTAATATATTGCAAAATGCTTATATACTCATTATTATCAACGCTAGTGATAGTCAATTCAAATTCCTGTTCATCTTTCTTTAATATCTTATCTTCTAATACCCAACCGGCCTCTTTAAGTAATTCCGCGCTCTGCTCTATATTATATTCATCTTTTCCTGGTGAAATTATAAAATCCAGCGGTCCATAAGCAATTTCCTCTTTAGTTCCTATTTCTTGAGCTAATTCCTGTTTATTAATAGAGAGGTAAAGGGCCTTTCTAATATTTTCATCTTTTAATAAGGCCTGTTTTTTAGGATTGAAAAATAAAGCTGAATATTGAGGCATATTAAAATCATAAACATTAAAATTATTAGAATCTCTAATGCTCTTTAAATTACTCGGTGATATATAACTGACTCCATCAATTTGGTTATTTTTTAAGGCCTGAAAAGCTAAATCAGAATCTGGAAATAATTTAAAACTAATTTTATCTAAATAAGGCACGCTGGAATAATAATCCTTAAAAATTACTAAATTATATTGTTTAATATATCCGGCTGAATCCTTTTTAAAGGACTTATATTCAAATGGTCCAGTACCAATGGGTTTTTTATTGAGTTCGCTCAAGCTAGCATTTTCTGGATTAACTGCCTGCCAGAGATGTTCTGGCATTACGCCAAAGGTTAAGGTTGATAAAAATGGACCAAAGGGCTCAGCTAAAATTAATTTAAAAGAATTGTCGGAAATTTTTTCAAAACCAACTCCCTGAAAGGTTTTGTACAAAGGACTATTAAATTCTGTATTTTGAATAAGATGCAAAGTAAATCCAATATCATCAGTACTTAATTTGGTTCCGTCGTGCCATAAAACACCATTTTTTAAAATAAAAACATAGGTCTTTTTATCATCACTGATTATATAATTACTAATCAAATCATTTTCCAATTCACCATTAATATTTATTTTGAAAAGTCCAGAAAAAATTAATCTAGATATATCTCTATCCACATCATTGGCCTGACAAAGTATAGGATTTAAATATTGGATAGAGCCAACTAGACCCTCTGTATATTCTCCCCCATGTTTAGGAACTTTAACAAAATGCACACCGACTATTCTAACGAATAACCAAACAATGGATAATGAGATTAATAAAATAGATATAATAATAATTTTCTTTTCTCGGGATGATAAAAAATATTTAAGCTGCTTGGCCTGATTTTTAGTTGGTAATATGCGACGAGACAAACTAAATATAAATTTTTTGTCTGCATTATTATGAGAATTAAATAAAAATTTGATTTTTGAAAAAATTGTCTTAAAAACTTTATTAAAAAAAACTACAGGGAAGCTTCCCTTAGAAAAACGACTTTTTAATTTAATAAAAAATTTTTTAAGCAGATAGCTATAATTACTAATTAAATATATTTAGAAGATGTCTAATTTAAATAAAGGTTCCCCGCAACAAGCTGACGGGGTATTTAATCGAAATTCGCTTCGCTCATACAAATTCGTCCCGTCTGCGGGACGAGGTATTAAACCTGTGTTAGCTCCTCGGATCGGAAATATAAAAGATTACTTTCATATTTCTCTCGCTCTACGTCGCTAAATAAAAATATGAGCTAAACTTATTATTAAAAATAAACTAGCCAATATAATAGTTACTATAAACAAGGATTTTTCTAAACCTCTTTTGGTCTGAAAAGATCCTCCGCCACCACCAAAAATAGAAGAAAGACCGCCACCGCGACTTTGTAATAATACCGCAATAATAAGTAATACAGCGATTACTATTTGTAAGATACTTAAAAGTGACATAAGTTCTTAATCTAATTCTCAGTTTAGCATATATAGACATCCTTGTCAATAAGCTCTTTATTTTAGCTAAAAAACAAAGTATAATGAATGGTATCAAACCCCAGAGCAAGCTCTGGACTCTGATTCGGAGCTCCCATTCGGTCGCACCTTAACCCCGCAGCAAGCTGACGGGGTATTCATTCTTTTCTCACTCACTCGGTCATCCCGCAGACGGGATGACTCTCGTTCCGTTCGAAAAATAAAAATATTATGCAAAAGAAAATAAAAAAACAAAAAAAATTATTATTTTGGAGAATATTGACTTATACTTGGGGAATTTTAGCTGCCACCCTTTTTATATCAGATTTTTTTAAAATATTAAATTGCTCTAATTCTTTAAGAACAATTACTATTATTTATATTTGTATTTTATCTATCTTTACCAGTATTAAAGAATTCAGAAGATGGAAAGACAAAAAATTTCTCTCACAATATAGGGGAGAAATATTTGTTATTGCCTATACTTTAATAATGTTTTTATTTTTAATATTAGAAATTAAAAACCCAGAACAATATAAAATTCATGGAGCATTTACCACCACCTACTTGTCAATCCTGGGAATATTTGCTATAAGTTATAATTCAAAGTATTTAAAAAATAAATAACAAGTAGGAGGTAAAATGCTACTTAAAAAAATACATAAGGGGGCTCAAGTGGTCAAAAAGCAAAAAAAAATAGCTGCCATTATTGGAGTTATTCATTTTCTTAAAGAAGAAGAAAAGAAGAAGCGAAAAAACAACTTATGGGTATTATCTGGAAGAATAGAGGCAATGCGCAATAGAAATTTGGGTCAACCTTTTTGGCACAGGTTTAGACTAGGAAGACAAATCTAAAAAAAATTAATAGATAAAAATAAGTAGTAGGTAAAATGCTACTTAAAAAAATATTTTGTTATATTATTTGTTGGTGTAAAATATTTAAATTTGTATTTCTGCCAGCGGTATTCTTAATGTTAAGAAGTGTACTTTGCGTAATCCTATTGCTCCCCATAATCCCCGTTTTTAAACGGGTCACTAAATATTAATAAAACAAGACCCTTACAAAAGGGTCTTTTTAATTTTAAAAAAACTAAAAATTTAAATAACTACTAGCTATTAAATTATTATTACTATCTAAAATAAAAATGAGCGATTGCATCGTATTACATTCTTGCGGAATATTAAAAGAAAAATCTTTTTCTAAAATATTAATTTCAAAACATTTTTTTGGAATTTGCTCTTCCTCGCTTAATTCATTATATATTAAAAAGCGTTTAGCTATTAAATCTGAATCATTGTCAAAAAGTGTAATTAAATTATTCTCTAAAGAAAATTTTATATTTTTACTTCTCAAATTATTATAATGCCCTTGAAAAGAACCCCTAAAGGCCTCAACCCAAAAATCTACATTCGAAACCATGATACTTTCATCATTTTTAAAAAAACCATTATAAGTCCAATTATTAGTTCCTGACAAAACAATTTTATCATCAATAATTAGCGTATGTTGATGTATGTAGGGATTAAAATAAGATTTTTCTGTTTGTATTTTATTATGAAAATCCAAGGTTTTATATAAATCACTAATAATTTCTATATTTTTAGTTTTGGCTTGATTTATGGTTTTAGCTAATTTTTTAAAGGAAGAATCGCTGGACCAAATATAATAATCATCAGTAATAATTCTAACCTTAACTCCTTGATTGGCTTTTTTCAAAATTGTTTTCACAATATCACTATCAGTCGCTCTCCAAATTATAATATCAATACTATTTTCAGCCGAGTCAATTAAATCAATCATTCTTTGTTTAATAGAATTTTTTTGAAAGCCCGGACCAAACCAAACTTCTACAAAACCATTATTATATTGAATCTTTCTATTAAAGGGCTTGTAAATATTTTCTCTAATTTTTTTATAGCCCCTAATCCCCTGAGATATTAAATTATTTTCCTGAACAAAGGCATTAATAACATCTTGGTCTTCTGTTTCTAAAATAAAGCTTGGATCATATTTTTCTTGCAAAGCAGTATAATTAAAAGATCCAAATAATAATTTGGCCTGGTCGGTATTTTTATCAAAAATAACAAATTTATGATGCATATAATCCCCTCCTTCACTAATATCGCCTCCTAAATTTAAAATATTCAATCCAGAATTTTTGCCAAAAACCCTATCATGTTGATTTTTTTTACTTTGGTCAAAAATCAAATTCACATCAACCCCCCTTTCTTGAGCAGCCGATAAACTATTAGCTATTTCATCCATATCAAGGGAATACAAAAATAAATCAATAGATTGTTCAGCATTTTCTATTGATTCTATAATTAAATTTTTAAATTGAGAACTACCAACTTGATCATTAAAATACACTTTTCCTAAAAATTCTTTTTCGGACTTTATGTCTTTTTGGGGTATATAAAAATCATAATCAAAATAATTAAAATCCAATTTTGCTGAAAAATATAATAATATTAAAACTAATATTAAAAACAAAAAAATTATATTTATAATTTTCTTCTTATACCTATAGATCCTTTTTATTTCCCAAATTATATTTTTGATCATAAGCTAAAAAATCATTATCCTTGCTGGCTAAAAATATTATAATAGTATTTTTTAATTCCTTGCTTAAAACTGAAATAGCCTCTTTAATTCTTTCAGAATTTAAATCTAACCAAAGATTATCTATCACCAAAATTTCTGGTGGATTTAATAGTGCATACGCCATTTGAATTAAGGCCTTGTCTATTAAAGAAAAATTCAATTTATTTACTTCCTCTCCAATAGATTTATTATAATTAGTAATAAATCTAAAAACTGGATATTTATTTAGTGCTTTAAAAATATCTTTAATCTTTAATTCTGAAATATCAAAAAAACTCTGGCCACTAAGAATATTTAATATATTTTCTTCAGTTTGGAAATTTGGGTGTATTAAATAAGTACCAGAAATAAATAATTCTCTCCATTTTTTATATAAAAATCTTTTATCATTTACTTTTACAATCCATGACCTGCTAATGCCTTGGGGAGCATGGCCGGAAAAAATTATTCCTAAAAAACTTTTACCACTATTTTCTGAACCAAAAATTAAAACCCGTTCTCCTGATTTAAAATCATATTCTAAATTTTTAAAATAATCTTTATCCGTACCTAATTTAGTTTTTTTAGACCTAAACTTAATATTGATAATCTTTTCCTTTACTTTGGGGACTCCTTTTAATAAACAAATTTCTTCTGGCACACATAATATTATTCCTAATTTCAAAGGAAAACTAAACAGACCTATTCTTAAACTTAAATAAATAAGCCGAATCATTAAACCAAAAAAAATACCATAAACCAAATATTGCATGGAATTTTCAACTTGCAAAAAGGGATAATAAATTTCAATAAAATAAACCAATGCTCCTCCAAAAATTATTATAGCAAAAATTATTTTATTCCCATATTTCATCCACAACTCTCTTTGAATACGAAAATATGAATCAATGTCCACCATTTCATCAAGATAATCTAATGATTTTTTTTCTTTTTGGTTAAGTTTTGTTAAATTAAATTCATTCAAAGTATTGCCGATAAAAACTAAAATTTTGGAATATAGTGTTTGGTCCTGACTAACATAATATTTAGCAATAATATATCCTAAAAAAAATACCAATAAATTAATTGGTAGCATAATAAGCAAAATAAAGATTAATTTACTATCTATAAAAAATCCACTAAATAATAAGCCCAAGATTAAAAAAATCCAATGAATAACTGGAAAAAAAGAATTAGTAATCCCCATTTGTAAAAGAGAAAAATGATAAGAAATCTTAGTTATGACTTGACTCTTGTCTCTATTGTCTAAAGAAAATATACTTTTGTTTAAATAAAAAGAAAACCATTTTCTACGTAAATAATTTAAAAAATATACAGTTATGGTTTTCTCGTATTTGATACTTAAAAATGAAAACAGCAAATATAAACCCAAAATAAAAAAAAGAATAACTAAAGAAAAAATCAATTTATTAATTTCCAAAAAGAAAGAATATTTTTTAACATAAAAATTGGTAAGCAGGGGGATAAGCACTTGTAAAAAAATGCTTAGAGCACTAAAAAATACAATTAACTTCAAAAGTTTTTTGTTTCTTTTTAAAAAATATAAAATATTTTTCTTTTGTCCTGCTTCTAATTTAAGTGGTCTTGCTTTCTGTTTTATTATATTTCTTTTTTGGTAGAGAAGATAATTCTTTAATAGTTTTTTGCCCATTATGAAATTGTGAATAATAATTATATAATGATGGAATTTTTATTTTTACTAATTTTCTCATTAAACGTTCATTTCTTGAAGAATATTTTTTAAAAAAATACTTAGTTAAGATATGAAAAAAAATTTCCGATATTTTTTTTATTTGTTTTTTATTGTTGGCTTGTTTATATGAAGAAATAAATACAATAAATTGATTGTGGATAGAATCTGAATCTTTATACAATATATTGGGCAAGCGACTATTCTTTATTTTACTAGAAATCGGATAATATTTTAACTTAAATTTCCAATTCAATAAAGCTTTATTAACAGAAGACGAGCCAATGCTTATTTTTTTATTTAAAAAATTATACCCTAAAAAATCAAATTCTGCACTGCTCTTAATTAATTTCGTTTTTTGCTTTTGTATTTTTAGACCTAATTTAGATATTTGTTCTAAAATATATCTTTTTAAAAACTCAATCTTTTTTTTATCTTTATCAAACAAAATTAAATCATCTCCAACGCGCCGATATAAAGAAACTTTTTTACCAACATATTTATCAATATCATTTAAATAAATATTTGCAAATAAGGCAATTATGGGAACGCCCTGCACAACTCCTTTCTCCCAATATTCAACTTTTCCATCTGATATAATTGGATTATCTATAAATAGATCTAAAAGCTCAATTACCTCTTTAGAAAGTTCTATGCTTGATAATTTTTTTCTCAAAATCTCCTTATCTAAGCTTTCAGTATAATCAGAAATATCAAAACAAGACACATAATCTTTTCCAAAATACTTTTTATATCTTTTAACTACAGTTTTAGCTGCATAATAGCTGGGATGGGAAGAACGATAAGAAAATAAAAAAGGTGAGTATAAATTTTCAAAAAATGGTTCTATTACTCTATGTATTGCTTGAGCTTTAATCCTGTCTTTAATAGTATAAATATAAATTTTTCTTTTTCCACCATTTTTTTTAGGAATAATAAATTCTAAAGCCGGGCTTAATTCTTCTAAATTTATCATTTCCTCTCTAATCTTCTCTAACCTTTCTCTAGAATTAATATCAAAATCATTAAGATATAAACCATCTACGCCCTGATAAGAATTACTTTTGCTTTTTTCATCAAAATTGCTCACTAAATCAAAATAAGCGTCTATAATATTTTTTTTATCTAATATGCTTTTTAACATTTAATTTAAAATCTATTCTAATAAAAAAAACTCTCTTTAGCAACACAGTTTTCCAAACGGATAACTGTAAATGAGAACTTGTTTTCCATCATAACTGGAAAATAAGTTCAATTTTATCTCATTTATTAATACTGTTATCAGACAGCTTTATATTATTAATAAATCGAATAAATATTGATAACTTTCTTTAATAAGAAAGATTTGATTGCCAAAGAGAATTTTAATATATCTTTATTATAAGATATTTTTAATATATAAGCAAAAAAATTATCTAAAAAATTTGTTCCTCTGCTAATCTAATCGTATTTTCCAGCAATTTAGCTACTGTAATCGGTCCTACTCCGCCAGGAACTGGTGTAATTAATTTTGCTTTCTCATAAAATTTTCTAAAATCTATATCTCCACAAATTTTATTTTTCTCCGCTGTACAACCAGCATCAATAATAATTACTCCCTTTTTAACCATGGCTGGAGAAATTAAATTTTTCTGTCCCGTAGCCAAAATAATTATATCTGCCGACAAAGTGAATTTACTTAAATCTTGAGTGGAACGATTACAAACTTTTAAATCTATTCCTTGGCTTAAAAATATTTTATTTAACAATTAATCAATTAAACTATTGTCCTATTACCCTATTATTCACTCCCACTCAATAGTTCCTGGAGGTTTGTTAGTAATATCGTAAAGCACTAAATCCACTTCCTTAATCTGCAAAATTTTCTGTACCAAATCATTTAAAATCTTTTTCGGCATTTGGTAAAAATTAACAGTCATAGCTTCTTTAGATTCTACTGGTCGTAAAATAACAGATTCACCCTCTCCCAAACTCAACGGAGCTAAAATAACTGGTAATTGCCAAATATTTTTATAAAGCTTATTCTTTTTTATTTCTCGATGAACTAAATCATCAACCTGTCTTAACAAATCTAGCCGCTCTTTAGTTAAATAAGCTTCTTTAATTTGAATCTGATCTAAATCTACTTTTTGATTAGGAAGACAAACCACGCGATTAATTTCCGAAAATTGATTAGTGATTTGGATTGATAAACTGTCTAATTCTTTCCAAGAAGCATTACCCGAAATTACTGCTGGATTTTTATAGGTCCGGTTATCGCCTTGCACACCCACGCTCTTTATTGGTAGAACACTAATATCTAATTCTTTGCTCATCATTTTTAATTTATCACTTATAGCTTTGAACTTATAGCTTATAGCTTCTTCATCTGAGCATAAAGCTCGAATAGCTAAACCTGGTCCAGGGAAAGGATGTCGATTAATTAAAGAAGCTGGTAATTTTAACTTTTTCCCAATCTCTCGCACTTCATCTTTATACAAATCAGCTAATGGTTCAATTAAATCTCCCAATTTCATTAATTTCAAAATTTGTTCTACTCGATTATGATGAGTTTTAATTTTATCAGCATTTTTTGTAGCACCACTTTCAATAGTATCTGGATAAATAGTCCCTTGAGCTAAAATCCACTTCTTCGGATCCATTTTCATTTTTTTCATTACGTCATCTTTAACATCTAAAAATGCTTTACCAATAATCTTTCTCTTTTTTTCTGGCTCGATAATTCTTTCTTCCTTTTTTAAAAATTTTTCAGAAGCATTTACCACATATAAATCATTAAATCCTGCTTTAGCTAAATCTTTTTTAACTTTTTCTGATTCATTTAATCTCATAAAGCCATTATCAATATGCAATCCAAAAACCCTTTTCTTTCCTAAAATCTTTTTTAATAAAGCAAAACAAACTAAAGAGTCCACTCCACCAGAAACTAATAAGAATACATTTTTATCTCCAACTTTCTTTTTTATATCTTGAACTAATTGCTTCCAATATTTTTCCATAGACCAATTTTTCTGACAATGACAAATTTGAAATAAAAAATTCTCTAAAATTTTCAAACCATTTTGAGTATGATGTACTTCTGGATGAAATTGCAAACCATATAATTTTAAATCATCATTAGCCATTCCAGCTACTGTACAATCTTTAGTTTTAGCAATTACTTTAAAACCAACGGGCAATCTTTGCACGCTATCGCCATGACTCATCCATACTTGTTCAAAACCTTTAAATTTTTTTAATAAAATATTGTCACCAACTTTTTGTAAAGTAGCTAATCCGTATTCTTTAATTTTTCCAGCTTTTACTTGGCCATTAAAATGATAAGAAATTAATTGATGACCATAACATAAACCTAAAATTGGAATATTTAATTTACCCTCAACACTCTTTGAAGAGTGTAAGGGTGAAAAAATATCTTTATTGTATTTAATAGCTGTAGCATCATGCACGCTCTGTGGTCCACCTGACAAAATAATCCCCTGCACATTCTTTAATTCTTTAACATCAACTTCTGGGCTATAAATACAAGCCAAAACACCTAATTGCCGTATGCGCCTGGTTATTAAATGTGTATACTGCGAACCAAAATCGAGTATTGCTATTTGTGGTTTTATGTTAGTCATATTTTTATCCTAACATAAAAAGGAGCTAGAGTTAAATTTAAAACCTAAATTTTATAACCTACTCTCCATTTGCTATTAAATAACCTTGGTCACCGAAGGTAACACTTTCTAAATGAGAATAATTACCAATTGGACTACGCCATTGATTAAGAAAGCCCCATTCCTGCCATTTCCAAACTGCCAAATATTTACCCTGACATTGAAAATCTTCTTGATAATCACCTTCCAGCACCACTAACTCTTGTTGGCCATCAGCATCTAAATCTTGAAAACTAAATTCACAGTTCGGCTTTTCTAGATTGGAAGAACCCCAAATGGTTTTGATTTGATTATCAACCAAACTAAGTACAAAAAAATGATTTTTCACGCGAGGATCATTCTCCTCTACCCAAAACGGCTGAGAAGAACCAAAATTTCCAGCTTTCCATAAAGAGAGATTCAAATTCAAACTGCCATCATGGTCAGCATCGGCCAAAACAAAACTATCAATCCACCAATTACTTGGCGATTGCCAAAGGGTTTGAGAATCTTCAATCACAGTTAATTGGCCTTGGTTTAAAGAATAAGTTTCTTCTAAATCATCTTGATCTAAATCAGCCGTGGTGACTAAAGATGGAGGTAAAGCCAAAACTGGCGATTGCAGATTAATAGTTGCTAAGGAAGTCGATTGAAAATCATTCTGTTCAACATTCCAATAATAAATGGTTTGAGTGTCTAAAGGAAAATTCAGCCGAGCTAAAATTTTCTGCGCTTCAGTTGGATTTGCTAAAAGAGGCTGACAATTATGGGCAATCACTACTGGAACCAAAGAAATTTGTCGTAGACCTTGCTGGTTAAAATAAATTTTTAACATTAAAGCTTCAGCAGTTTCAGCCGACCAATTCTGATCAAAAACAAAGTTGCCTAGACTATAAAAAATAAATTTGCCTTGATACCTTTCCATGGTTTGCACCACATGGGGATGGTGGCCAATTACTAAATCAGCACCAGCATCAATCGCAGCATGGGCAAAATTTACTTGCGCAGTATTGGGCTGAAAAACATATTCTGTACCAGAATGCATACTGACAATTACAAAATCAACTTGGGAACGAGCAGTTTGCACAGCTATGGTCATTTTTTCAATATCCATTAAAGCTGTGCCAGCCCGCTTAGCTCCAGCACCATAATAATCAGGTACTACATCAGTATCATTATAGGCTAAAAAAGCGAATTTTAAACCCTGTTCTTCTAAATAAACTGGCTGGTAAGCTGTAATAATATCAGAACCAGCTCCAACATAATTAATACCAGCCTGATCTAAATATTGAAAAGTATCAAATAATCCTTTTTCACCCCAATTAGGCGTGTGGTTATTAGCTAAAGATAAAACGGAAAAACCAGCATCTGCTAAAGTTGAGGCAGTTTCTGGATCTGAACGAAAAACCATTTCGCCACTAAAAACTTCTGGACCGGGAGTAATAGGCGTTTCCAAATTACCAAAAACTAAATCACCAGACTGTAAATACTTTTTAACTTCTTGCAAAGGATAATTCCAATCTCCTTGTTTTTTAATCATACTGGCAATGCCCCGTGAATAAAAAATATCGCCGGCAGCAATTAAAGAAACTTCCAGCTCAGCTACTGGAAGTTTTTGTTTCTGCTTTAAAAATTTAGAAAAAAATAATTTTTCTCGAGAAATAAGAAGGGAAGGGGAAACTCTTTCTCTAACTGGAAAAAATAAATCTGAACCAATCAATAAAACTGCACTAATACTGACAATGGCAAAAATTAACCAATTGGTTTTAAAATTCATTTTATTGAGCAATAAATTCACTAGTCCATTCTGGCAAAGCTGGCCCTTCGGTAGAAAGAAGTAATTCTCGCCACTTCTGATCAGTTAAACGATCCGCCATCGGCCAAGTAAATTCATAATAAGAATAGACTCCACCCCGAGTCAATTTTAATTCTCCGGCTATTGGTACTACTACATAAATTTCAAAAATCTTACCTATGCCCTCTTCTAAAACTCGACCATTAGGATCAGTTGCCACATCTGCTACCAGGGCAGCTGGATTTTCATTTAAATACTCTCGGCGATCACTCTCTTTAAATTCAGGCTCGTCCTTATTTACTTCCAGCCAAAAATGTTCTAATTGGCCACCATAAGAACGAATTAATTCATATTCCTCAATAGTTAAATTCTGACTATTCAATTCTTTTTCCGAAATTGTTTTTAAGGATAAAGACAATTCTGACATTAAATCTAAGTTGTCAGCCATAGTTGAAGATAATAAACCACGAATCTGCAAACCCTCTTTAGTCATTTTTACTAAACTAGCTAAGCGGGCATAAACTAATGGCTGAGGCTCTACATAACCACGGTCATCCTTCTCTTCTGGCCCACCACCACCTAATTCCGCATAAGCCTGTTTAGCATATAAAATAGTATCATGTTTCAACTCCGTCCAACTGCCTAAAAAAGTATTAATTTCTTTACGAACCCAAGCTAAATTATCCATAAAACTAGGATAGCCCACAGTTTTTTCTGTTAGTAAGGGCTGTAATTGATACAACCAACCCCAATAAAGATTTTGGGTCCAAGTGCTTTGAGGTAAGTTTGTAATATAAGATTGCATTTTATTTAAATTCTCCGTATAACAAGCATAATTTGTTTCACCTGATTCAGTTAAAAGATTTTCAGCCTCAGCTGAACCTAAGGCGGCGACAATATCCAAACTTTTTGGCAGACAACGAGCACCAGACAAACAACCAGTAGTTTCGGGATCATAATCAGCACAAGTAGCGGTCTGATCACCCACTTCCCGATACATTAAGCGCTGGAAAATCGAGGCATCAATGGTAAACCTTTGACCAAAAAAACGGAAACCTTTAATTTCTTTTTCTCGATCCTTTTGAATAGAGGCTTCAAAAATTGGCATAGAATTAATCTGGGGCGGATCTAAAGATATAGTGGCCTGAACAAAATCTTTAAACTTATCCGGCTGATCAATTACTTGAGCTAAATCAACATTCTGACCATAAGTTTGAATGGCTAAATCACGAAATTGATAATAAGTAATATCATCACTCTTACCAACAAAAAAATTAATCGGCTCATAAATTTTATCCCAACTATCACGATATTCTTCTTGATTCAAAATTAAAGTAATTAAAAGTGCTGATTTAATTTCTTCTTCTTTTTTCATCCGAAAACTCAAACGACCATACCACATCATAGATTTAAAATAAGCTTTTAAATCTTCAGTCTGATCATAATGCCCGCGGGGAATATACTGCGAATAATCTTCTAATAAAGGACCAACTGGTAATTCGCCCTGGGGCGTAACAATAATTTTATTTTCAGATTCATCTCCTAAATTCATTACTGCTGATTCACTTACTCCTTGATGAGCAACAATCAAGCTTAGTTCTGTAGCCACCTCATCTTGAACAATACTCGGCACAATAACACTATTATCTAATAACTTACTACCCACAGCAAAAAAACCAACATTTCTTTGAGCTGCTGTCTCCCAAGCTGTTCCTTTTAAATTCTGATATTGTTCTAAAGATTCAGTCAACATTGCCGAATTTAATTTTTTTAATTCTGGAATTAATTCCTCTTCTTCCAATTTTTTCAATAAGTGATCAAACATCAAATGATAATTATGGAGAATAGAATCAGTAGTCACAAAACTAGGAATATAATCATAACGGTTTTTTTCATACAAAGAAAAAAATTCATCATAATAAGAAGGTTTTACCACAAAGGCATTTTGCGTTAAAAGCTGACGAGCTTCATCAGAAAAACTAAAATTTTCACTATTGATAATATTACTTAAATCTGAATTCACCGTATAAGCTGGAACCTGAGGCTGAAATTCTACTGCTACCTGTTCATAAGTAGCAAATTCCGAAGCCAAACTGACTGAAGGTTGAGTAATTTTTTCTACTATTTTTTCTAGAGGATTACTTTTCTGAGAAACAGAATTGGTTTGGTTATTTTCCGACCAGAAAAAATAAACTCCTCCAGCTAATAAAATAACTACAATCAAAATGATAATTAGCCATAATTGAAAAAATTTGCTTTTTGCTTTTACTGGCTCTGGTGACTGTGATTCATTAGTATTTTGTGATTCTAAAGACATATTTTTAAATTTAATAATTAATACTCTAATTCTCCCATTTTTCCCTAAAAACATCAAGCAAATCAATAAAACCTCCTAAAAGAGGCTTTATTATTTTCCAAAAATTATTTTCTTTTCTTTGTAGGACTAGCATCTCTATGTACAATAGTTGCTGGCTCTCTATTTGGCTTTATTGGTTTTATCTTTGGCATAATTTTTATAAATTTTATACATACAACCTTTAAATTTTTTTGTATTTTCTTCTACTTCAAAATTAAATTTATCTATAAAATTGTTTATAATTTTTATTCTTTTTTCGTCAACTAAATCTTGTACATGTATATAAAACTCAATGGAATTGATGCTTTTTTTATTACCAAAATCTTCTATAAATTTAAACATCTCTGTACCAATTTTATTAGACCTGAATTCTGGTAAAACAAAAAATTCCTCAACATATAATTTCTTTTGTTTTCTATGCAAACGAAAATGAGACCATGCTACAATTCTTTTATTTTCTTTAGAACCATAGACATCTAAACAATAAATATCAGAACGATGTGGTAAAAATGATTTAAATAATGAAAGCTTAAAAAAATACTCTCGAGCTACAAACTTGTCTATCTCTTTTATCAATCTATCCGACGATATAGTAACCCATGCTTCTAATAAATATTTTTTTATATAATCATAAGATAAATAGCCAAAACCATTATCACCCCAATTATAACCCCAGGAATTTACAAATCTGATTAACTCATTCTTACTGATATTTTCTAATAAACACACAGAATGAGAAAATATCTTCTTGCTATGTTTTTCTGGCATTCTAATTATTCCATCCGTTCTCGATTCATCTATATTATCAAATATATCAAAACATAAGATCACTGGCATATTTTTATCTACGATGTGTAATATATCTTTTAGACCCATTAACCTTTCATATGCTGAATTGAATCCCGTTTTATTATTAAACTCTCTAGATACGTTAAGAATTTTATCAGGAATTGATGTTTTTATTAATTTCTTGTATCCAAATATATTATCTATTTCAAAATCTTGCAAAAAGCCACCCGGGCATAAACCATATCCTTTAGATGCTCTACATTGCCACCAAGAAGTTGTCCCTCCTGTATCCATGCCGTCTAATCTTTTACACATAGCATAGGAAAAATTAGGATCTATATTCAAATTTGATAATTTAACATATCCTTTTTCTATCAAACCATTGTTATCTTTCTTTGCTCCTGAGTTTGGACCGGTACTAATCACAGTAGCATAAATCTTACTAGGATTTTTTATCTTTATTCTATTTTTTTTCTCCTCCTTCATATTTATATACCTAAAGAAATGTTTATAAAAATCATAATCATTCCTATTATTAATAAAAATATTGCTAAATTGTATATTTTAGCCTTCCTTTCATTTATACCAAGATTATGTTTAAAAGCCTCTTTTATATCAGCAATAATTTGATTTTTCAAATCAATATTATCACTCTTTAAAGATTCTTCACTATATAGAACATCCTCGTTTGGAGCATACATGTGTTTTTTAGTATTTAATATAAATAAAATTAAACACAAACTAACATTTATCAAAATTAAACCAAATGTAAAAACATTCGTGCTCAAATATTCTCTTAAAAATGTAGTAGAGAAAATTATAATCGTGGATATTACTGCTATTACTATGCCAACTTTTTGATCTAAGACATTCTCTATTTTACATAATTGATCAAATTTTTTTAACATTATATCTAATATTAAATCAATATTTTTTATATCATTCTCATAACAATCTTTCTCCATATTTTTATATTATCTATTATGCTTATATCCCAACATAAAAAGGAATTTAGGTTAAATAAAAAATTATTTAATATTCTCTAACAACTTATATTTATCTTTAATTTTTAACAAAATTAATTTTTAAATCACACTTAAAAGCCAAAGCTACTTTATTTAAAGTATTTGTAGTAAAATTTTGTTGTCCTGATTCCATACGGGCAATATTACCTTGAGTAGTACCAATTTTTTTAGCAAGTTGAATTTGAGACATTTTTTTCTTTTTTCGTAATTGTAAAATTTGATAAGCAACTTCTAATCGTTTACCATGTTCACTAAAATATTCTTGGAATTCTGAATCTTTTAAATTTTCCTTTAAATACTTTTGAAAATCATTATTTTTATTCATATAATTTTTGATTATTTTTTACATCCTCTAAATATGCTTCTGCTTTTTTAATTTCTTTTATAGGCGTCTTTTTTGTTTTCTTCAAAAAAGCATGTAATAAGATTATAGTTTTTTTAATAAATGTAAAATAGAATACTCTATGTTTATTTTTACTAAAATCAACTCTTAACTCTCTTATCTTACCTTTTATATGTTTCGAATAAGGCTCGTCTAAATATCCATCATTCATTTCTAAAAACTCAATATACTTCAAGATTTTAGCCTTTTCTTTTTTACCTATCTTCTCTAGATATTCTATTACTGGAATATTGCCTTTATCATCTTGGTAAAATTTTACTTTGTATTCATTTTTATTGTATATCATATATGATATATTGTCAATACTTAAAATTATTTATATTTTAATGCTTAAAACATCTACTCCCCGTAAAAACCATAGCAATTCCATGTTCATTACAAGCTTGAATTACTTCTTCATCTTTAATTGACCCGCCGGGTTGAATGATTAGTTTAATGCCAACTTCTGCGATTTTATCAATTGAATCTCGGAAAGGAAAGAAAGCATCAGAAGCTAAAACACAACTTGTTATATTGTCACCAGCTTTTTTAATTGCTAAATCAACAGCATCAACTCGCGAAACTTGTCCTGCTCCCAAACCAACAGTAGTTTTATCTTTAGTTAAAAGAATCGCATTGGATTTAACGTGCTTAATGGTTTTCCAGGCAAAAAGCATCTCCTCTATTTCTTCATCGCTGGGTTGAGCTTCAGTAACTACTTTTAAATCTTCTTTGGTAATCTGTAAGCGGTCCATATCTTGAACTAAAACTCCACCAACAACTTTTCTAGTTTCTATTAGGTCATCAACTTTGCTAATATCACTTATTTCTAATAATCGTAAATTTTTCTTTTTGCTTAATATTTTTAAAGCTTGAGGAGAAAATTTAGGGGCCAAAACTATTTCCACAAACACTTTACTAATTTCTTGAGCAATTTCTTCATTACATTCCCGATTTAAAGCAATAATGCTTCCAAAAGCTGACATAGAATCAGCAGCATAGGCTTTTTGGAAAGCTACGATAATATTTTCATTAGTAGAACAACCACAAGGATTAGTGTGTTTAATGACGGCACAAGCCGGTTCTGAAAAATCTTTAATGATATTCAAAGCAGCGTCCGCGTCCATAATATTATTATAAGACAATTGTTTACCTTGAAGGACTTTGGCTTGAGCAATACAAGTTTCTGGACAGATTGCTTCTTGATAAAAAGCTGCTTTTTGATGTGGATTTTCACCATACCTTAAATCAAAGGCCTTTTTATATCCCAAACTTAATTTTTCTGGAAATTTTTCTTTGTTTAGATAGTTAGCGATGAGAGAATCATAATAAGCTGTATGTAAAAATACTTTTTGAGCTAAATATTCTTTGGTTTTTAAACTTAATTCTTTCTTGTCTTTTAATTCTTCTAAAATTTTAGAATAATCTTCTGGATCAACAACAACCCCCACATGCTGATAATTTTTAGCAGCACTGCGAATCATAGTTGGCCCGCCAATATCTATGTTCTCAATGGCATCTTCAAGTTTAACGTTTTCTTTTTTAATAGTTTCTTCAAAAGGATAAAGATTCACAATTACCAAATCTATTAATTTAATGTCATGTTCTTGGACTGCCTGCATGTGTTCTTCATTGTCTCGTAAAGCTAAAAGTCCACCATGAATTTTAGGGTGTAAGGTTTTTACCCGGCCATCCATCATTTCTGGAAATCCAGTTACTTCATCAATGGGAGTAACTTTAATTCCTGCCTCAGTTAATTTCTGAGCAGTCCCTCCAGTAGAAATTATTTCCCAGCCTAAATCAACCAATCCTTGAGCCAATTCTACAATTCCTTTTTTGTTAGAAACACTGATAAGTGCAGTTTTGATGTTCATATATGTTACGAATTATGAATTACGAATTAAGGATTACGGAAAATCAACCCGTACTCCGTAATTCGCACTTCATATCTTCACTCCTTTATATTTACCAGACCATTTTTAACTTCTAGTCTACTATCAGCAAATAACTCTATGCCTTCCAGAATAATCTCCTGTTCCGCTTTTTGCACTTTAGCTTTTAAAGAATCTACAGTTTCATTTTCTTCAACAGCAACTTCCTTTTGCAAAATAATCGGACCAGTGTCAGCTCCTTCATCAACAAAATGTAAAGTACAACCTGTTGTTTTAACGCCACTTTTTAAAACTTCTTCATGAACATTCTTGTCCATTCTCCCCGCAAAAGCTGGTAATAAAGAAGGATGAATATTCATTATCTGATTACGATATTGGTTAACAAACTCAGCTGACAAATAACGCATATAGCCAATTAATAAAATTAAATTGATTTCTTTAGCTTTTAAAACTTTCATTACTTCTCGATCAAATTCCTCTCTAGTCTTGTCCTGAGCTGAAATAAATAAAACTGGATATCCATCCTTTTTTGCCCGCTCTAAAATACCAGCATTCTTTTTGTTAGAAATAACGAGTTCCACTGGAATCTGATGATCTATTAAAGCTTGTAAGTCAGTTCCATTGGTAGAACCTAAAACGGCGATTTTTAAATCCTTCATACTTGTAAAATATTAAAAAAAGTTTTCTTGTATTTAAATAAAAAACTAAAATTAAAAATTAAAAATCTATTATCTTTCTGTTTCTTAATATTAAAAATATTAAATGTCACATTATCAATCGGTTTACCAATTAAAGTAAACTTTTCTAAACTACATAAATAAGTAATCATTGCTCTACAAACACCACTGTGACCGACAATAACTACTGTATTTTTACTATAATAATTTTTCAAAAAATCTTTCACAAATTCTTCTATCCTTCTAACAGCTTCAAACCAAGTTTCACCTTGAGGTGGTTTAAAATAATATTTCTTGCCTTGATCTGTGGTCTTACCTTTAATATTATAACCAGAGTCTGGAAATAATCTAGCAATTTCTCCCCTAGTTTTACCATCTAAAATGCCCCATGTTCTAGAACGCAACCTTTGATCAATAAAATTAGAAATTTTCTTAAGTTTAGCAATTTTCTCTGCTATTTTTAAACATCTAAGGGTATCACAACTAAAAATACTACCAATGGAATATTTTTTCAATTTATTAATAACTTTTTCTATCTGTTTTAAACCTCTTTCAGTAAAATCAGAATTACATAATTGACCTTGAATACGACCTTCTTTATTTAATTTTGTCTCACCGTGTCTAACAATGATTAATCTCATAATTTTGAAATTAATTATAATTATATGACAAGCATGGTATATAAATTTTTAAAAATCAATTATTCCTTAATTCCCTCATCATCTCTACTCTCTTCTCAATTAGTTCAGCCGTCCCAATATCTTTCCGAAAAAATACTGGGCCTTTTACTTTAACAATTTCCCTCTGCACAATTTTTTCAGCCTCGGCTAAAGTATCATCCTTAGCCACCATTCCTAAAGCTCGAGAACCTTTTAGGCATAATCCTTCTTCTGTCTGATCAAGAGAAGCATAATACAAACTAACTTTAGTTTGATCAACTTCTGAAATATCTATAATCTGATCTTTGACTGGATTAGTGGGATAACCTTCGGGCACGATATATTTACAAACTGTAGCTTTATTCTCAAATTCAACTTTTATTTGATCTAAGGTGCCATTAACAATGGCCTGACTAATCTCGGTTAAATCTGTTTGTAATAATGATAAAACATTCATAGCCTCAGGATCCCCAAAGCGAGCATTGTATTCAATTAATTTAACTCCATTTTTAGTAGCAATAAATCCACCATAAAGAATTCCTTTATAGCCAGGTAAACTAACTAAAACTTGCTCGTTAATTTTCTGAGCAGCTTGAATATCTTCTTCTTTCAAAAATGGTAAGCTGTGATTAGCACAAGAATAAGAACCCATGCCACCAGTATTTGGACCTTTATCATCTTCATGGGCTCGTTTATGATCCTGCACGGCTGGCATATATTGAGCATGTTCGCCATCACAAAAACTCATTAAACTAAACTCTTGGCCAATTAATTTTTCTTCTATTATAATGCTCTCTCCTTTAGCAATTAATTCTCGCATATATGGTAAAGCTTCGTCAAAATCTTGAAAATGATCTCCTTGAACTTGAACGCCTTTACCACCAGTTAAACCATCAGGTTTAATTACAAATTGCTCTAAAGTATCTATAAATTCTTTTAAGTTTTCTTCAGAATCGAAAACTTTAAATTTTGGATAAGCTAAAATATTATTTTCTACTAATAAATTTCTAGTAAAAGCCTTACTAGTCTCAATTTTAGCTAGATCTTTAAATGGACCAACACACTCAATGTCTAATGCTACTAATAAATCTACAATACCTTGAGCTAAAGGAGTTTCTGGACCAATCCAAGCTATATCTGGTTTGATCTGACTCACATATTCTAAAATTTCTTTATTGTCCTTTAAATTACCAACATGCATATCTTGGGCTAATTTTAAAATTCCGGGATTATGATTAGAAGCAAAAACAAATAATTCCGTCTCTGGATTATCTTTTAATCTGCGGGCAATAATATGTTCTCGCGCTCCACTTCCTATTAAGAGTATTTTCATATACTAATATTATTATAATTCTAATATACAAATTGATACTAACCTGCCTGCGCGTAGCTGAAGCTACGCTTCGGCGAAGGCAGGTTATACTAATACAATACGAATAAATATTTTAATTAATACAAACAATACTAACTATTGGTATAATATTCGTATTATTAATATACATTAGTATATTGGCATTATTATATTACTTAAATATTTTCAATTGCTCTTTTTGCTTTTTTCTAATTGCTAAACGCTCTTCTTCTAATTTCAATAATTCCTCTGGTGAAATATCTGTCGGGTATTTTCCGGAAAAACAAGCCGTACAATATTCCTTAACCTCTGGATTTCCTTCATGAACCGCCTCAATTAAATCATCTAACTCTTGATAAATTAAAAAATCAGCCCCCACTTCTTGCTGAATTTCTGCAATAGTCTCCTTATTATAAGCAATTAATTCCTGCCGGGTAGGCATATCAATCCCATATACACAAGGAAATTTAATTGGCGGAGAGCAAACCGCAAAATAAACCTTTCGAGCGCCAGCATCTTTTAATAATTTAACTATTTCTTTAGAAGTATTACCTCGCACAATACTATCATCTAATAATAAAACGTTCCGGTCCTTAATTTCCAATTCTACTGGCGACAATTTATACTTCACTGATTTTTTCCGCACTTCTTGGTTTTGCATAATAAAAGTCCGGCCAATAAAATGATTTTTGATTAAACCTTCCCGATATTTCACTCCTAAATCATAAGCCAAAGTTAAAGCCGCCGTATTAGAAGTACTCGGCGCCGGAATCACTACATCTATTTTTAATTTCTTTAATAAAGGCTTAAGTCGAGCCGCCAATTTATTACCCATGCGTAAACGAGATTTATAAACACTAATATTATCAATTAAAGCATCCGGTCGGGCAAAATAAACATATTCAAAAATACAAGGACAATGCGGTTTAGAAGTAATGATTTTTTGATGCATCTTTTGGTCAGCATCAATAAAAATACACTCCCCGGGCTGGACATCGCCTTGATATTTAAAATTAAGCATACTAAACATCACATTTTCCGAAGCAAAAATATATTCTTTTCCTCGTCGGCCCATTACTAAAGGCTTAATGCCCCGCGGATCCCGAAAAGCTACCATGCCCTTACCAGCAATAACAGCCACCACTGAATAACTACCTTGAACTCTTTGATGAACTTCGGCTACAGCTTTGAAAATTTGATTTTTAAAATCTTTTTCTTTTTGTTTAACTAAAGCACTAGCAAAAACATTTAAAATTATCTCCGCATCACAATCAGAATTAGTTTGGCGTAAATCTTTTTCAGCTAATTCTTTTTTGAGTTCAGAAAAATTAGTAATATTGCCATTATGCGCCACGGCAATTCCATAAGGAGAATTAACTAAAAACGGCTGAGCATCACCAGCCGTACCATCGCCCACGGTTGAATACCGCACATGTCCAATACCTATATTTCCTTTTAATCTAAAAAGGGATTGTTCATTAAAAACATTGCACACTAAACCCAAATCTTTGTGTAAATGAAAGCCTTCGTTATAAGTTATGATTCCAGCCGAATCCTGACCGCGATGCTGTAAAGCAATTAAAGAATCATATAATTCTAAACTGGCTCTAATTTCTTTTTTGCCAAATATTCCGACCACTCCACACATAGGGTTAGTTACAAGTTATAAAGTTTCAAGTTACAAGTACTTTTAACTTGCGACTTGCGACTTTCAACTATTTTATATATTTAATTAATTTTTCCGAAATACCATTATAATTAAATGGACTTAATTTTTTTAACTTATTTTTTTCCTCTTCTGGAATTTTTAAAGAATCTACAAAGTCCTGAATAATTTCTTGATTTAATTTTTTACCTCGAGTTAATTTCTTTAATTCTTCATAAGCTCCTTTATATCCTAATTTTCTTAAAACAGTTTGAATTGGTTCAGCTAAAACTTCCCAATTATTATTTAATTCATCTTTAATTTTTTCATTATTAACTTGCACCCGAGCTAAGCCTTTATTAATATTTTGTAAAGCTAAAAAGCTATAACCCAAGGCCAATCCTTGATTTCTTAAAACCGTAGAATCAGATAAATCTCTTTGCATTCGAGAGATTGTTAACTTATTAGCCATAAAATCAAAAATAGCTGTGCTCATTCCCAAATTACCTTCCGCGTTTTCAAATCTAATTGGATTTACTTTGTGAGGCATAGTTGATGAACCAACTTCACCCTTAACTACTTTTTGTTTGAAAATGCCTCTAGATATATAGAACCACATATCGCGCGAAAAATCTTTCAAAATATTATTTATTCGAATAACTTGCTGATAATTTTCCGCTAAGCTATCATGTGATTCAATTTGAATAGTCAAAGGATTTAATTCTAGTCCTAATGACTTCACAAATTTTTCACTAAATTTAAACCAATCAATTTTTGGATAAGCAACATAGTGTGCTGCCCAATTAGAAGTAGCTCCAGATAATTTTCCTAGCAAAGGACTAAATTTTAATTGTCTATTTAAACGATAAACAAAAACAGCCATTTCTTTTCCTAGTGTTGTAGGAGTAGCTGGCTGTCCATGAGTCATACTTAAAATAGTTTGATCTTTATATTTTTGAGCTAGTTTTTTCAATTCTTTAACAACTTTATTTAATTCTGGTAGATAAACCTTTTCTAAAGCATCTTTAAACATTAAAGAGTAGGCTAAATTATTTATATCTTCAGAAGTTAAAGCAAAGTGTACTAACTCTAAAATATTATCTTTAAATTTTAATTTTTTTAACTCTTCCTTCAAATAATACTCTACTGCTTTAACATCATGATTTATAATAGTTTCAATTTTTTTAACTTTAACTGAATCTATTTTAATCTTGGAAATTTTATTTAATTCTGAAACACTAGCTTTCTTTAATAATTTTAATAAAGCTATTAAATATTTCTTTTCTACCTCTGCTCGATATGTAATCAAAGCGCTCTCAGAAAAATACTCTTGAAAAATCTCCAAGTTTTTTTGATAACGTCCATCCAAAGGACAAATATTGTTTAATGAATCCATGTAGTTATAAGTTTAAAATTCTCTGCACGGCTAAAGCGACATTTCCTGGGTCAATTACAGTCATTACTGGCACCTTAGAAGGCATTTGAAGAGTAGAATGAATGTTTATTAGATAATCATGCTTATCTTTGAATGGTGGGCAAGCTAAGACTGGTTGCTTAGCGCTGGCTGCTACAAATCCTGACAGAGCATTACTTCTTCCTGCAACTGTAATATAACATAATTTATCATCTGATTCATTATTTTTTTCCACAATTTCTAAAACTTCTTTTGGTTGTTTATGAGCAGAAGCTACATGTTCTTCAAATTCAATGTTTAACTCTTTTAATTTACTGGTAATTTTTTGAACAAAATCTTTATCAGATTCTGATCCCATGATGATTATTGCTTTTGGCATATATTTGTTTGTAATTATTTATATCAATTTACAATTTTAAATTATCAATTTTCATTTAAAATTCAATACTTCAATTTTCAATTTCTATCAATAAACAAACGTTTCCTGCAATGAATAAAGTTAGTAAGACATTGATAATTAATAAATTGGTTATTAAATTAAAATTTTAAATTGGTAATTGAAAATTCTTTAATCTATATATTTTTTAAACTATTTTTAATTCTCTCCTCAATATTCCCTTCAGGAAACTGAAATTCTTCTCCAGTAATCATTTCATATAATTGAATATATCTTTTGGAAAGCTCAATTACTAATTCATCTGGTGCCGGAGGTAATTCTGCGTCATTATAAGGATCACAATTTTCTTTAAACCATAATCTTAAAAACTCTTTATCTATATTATCCGGCTCTTTTTTTTCAGTGATATTTTGTTCATAAGTATCAGCTAACCAATAACGAGAAGAATCGGGAGTATGAATTTCATCTATTAACATTATATTACCTTCAGTGTCTTTTCCAAATTCATATTTAGTATCTACTAAAATTAAACCGTGCTCCTTGGCAATTTCTTGCCCCCAAGAAAATATTTCTAAAGCTTTACTGGAAATATATTTCCATTCTTCTCTAGTGGCAAAACTTTCTTTAATAATATCTTCACCACTAATATTTCGGTCATGTTCTTCAAATTTAGTACTCGGAGTAACAATATTCTTCTCAAACTTTTTGTTTTTTACCATTCCGTCTGGCAAAAGATTGCCACATAATTTTCGAACTCCTTTTTCATAATTAGTCCAAGCGGAAGTTGAAGTAGAGCCAGTTAAATAACCTCGAACAATTACTTCAAAAGGAAATACTTGGCATTTTTTTTGAATTACTACATTAGGGTCAGGCATTGAAACAACTGAATTAGGAATAATGTCCTTAGTTTTTTCAAACCACCAAGCAGATGTTTGATTTAAAACTTGTCCTTTAAAAGGAATAGCAGCTAAAATTCTATCAAAAGCACTCTGTCTATCAGTAGTAATTAAAATAATTGAATTATCTTTAAAGTAAGTATCCCTAACTTTACCAATTTTCTTTTCTCCTAATTCAGGAATATTAATCTCAGTTAAAGTATTTTTTAAATTGTTTTTTATTATTTCTTTATCCATAATACATTATACATATTTAAAATAGTCTTGCGAAAAAGAATTATAAAAAATATTTGTAGCTAAAATTTTCTCTAGATCTTCTTCCTTACATTTAATTTGCCACAAAATTCCTTTTTTAATATCTTCTATATTATCAAATCCTAATTTATCTTTTAAAGTAATTAATTTACCTTTACCCTCATCATTACCCTTATACATTACTAGCAAATTATAATAGTCCTCTTCTAATTTATTAACTACTAGTTCTTTATTAGTATTTAATAACTCTCCGGATTTAATTAAAGCTTCTAAATCTAAATCATCTGCTTTAATTTCCCAATAAACTTTCTTTTTGATTTCTACATTTTCAAATCCAGATTGTTTTAAAGCATTTTCTACAGTAACAGCCTCATTATCAGTAATAATAAGGTCTACAAATAATTCAACAGAGTCTTTTTGTTTACTATATTTTTTTGGTTTTTCTTTTTCCTTAAAATATTCTAACTTGTAACTTGCTTGCCCCCCGAAGCTTGAGCGAAAGGGGGTAACTTGCAACTTTGAACTATCCTCAATATATTTCTTCATTGAATCAAAAATAAACCGTCCTTCCGCTACTCTTTCAGGATGAGGCATAAGCGCTAAAACATTTCCTTCCTTATTACAAATTCCAGCGATATTATCAATAGTGCCATTGGGATTTATTTGATACTCATTTTTAATATTTCCGTCCTGATCACAATAGCGAAAAACTATTTGATTATTCTTCTTTAATTCTTCTAATAATTCTAGTTCTAAAACAAACCTTCCTTCTCCATGAGCAATTGGTAATCTAAAATAATGGTCAGCATCAGTTTTTAAATTAAAAGCACAACGATTGCTAGCTTGATTTTTAATATAAATTTGTTCATTATAATATCCTGTATCAATAATTTTTCCATCTTTAGCTCTAGTATTTAAAGCTAGGGCTCCTCCCAAAGCATTATTTTCTAAACCAGGAACCAAACCAGTTTCCATTAAAATTTGGCAACCATTACAAATCCCAATAATTGGTTTACCCTTTTCAGCCTCTGCTCTAATTTTCTTCATAATCGGATCTAAGGAAGCAATTATTCCAGCTCGAGACCTATCCTCATAGGAAAAACCACCCGCCACGACATAGCCATCATAATCTTTTAATTCTTCGGCATTTTGATTCCAGCGAAAAAACTCTCCTTGCATTCCAGAGTTATTTACAGCTCGTCGAGCTTCATATTCACAATTAGTTCCAGGAAACTGTAAGATTGCTATTTTATACATAATATAAATCAATTATTAATTTTAAATTTGAAATTTTCATTTAATTTACAATTATTCAATGATCAATTCACAATTCTTATCTAACAGATGTCTTCAATTTTAAATTGATTATTGGTTATTAAATTTAAATTGGTAATTGAAAATTGGTAATTCTAAACTATCTTAACCGCTTTTTTACCTTCTATAACGCGACCCATCTCGTAAACCGGAAGCTTATCGTCGGAAATAAGAACCAACCCTATTCCCATATTAAATGTTCGATACATATCCATTTCAGGTACATTAACTTTTTTTTGAATTATTTTAAAAATTGGTAGAATTGGCCAAGTTCCTTTTTTAATTTCGACATCTACTCCTGCTGGTAAAATTCGTGGAATATTATCCAAAAATCCACCACCAGTTATATGAGCGATTCCTTTAATATTATATTTTTTAATTAATTCTTTAACTTCTTTTAAATAATTTTTATGTGGTTGTAATAATTGATCTACTATTTCCATATTAGAATTAGCAATTTCTGTTTCTAAAACTTTTCGAGCTAAAGAATAGCCATTGGTATGTAAACCTATTGAAGCTAAACCATATACTTTATCACCTACTTTAATATTTTCACCGGTAATTTCTTCATCCTTTTTCATAATTCCCATAATTGCTCCGGCTAAATCATATTCTCCTTCTTTGTAAACTCCAGGCATTTCAGCTGTTTCTCCGCCAACTAAAGCAATATCATTTTCCTGACACTCTTTAACAATACCAGTAACTATTTTTTCAACCACTTTGGGATCAATCTTAGCACCCGCAATATAATCCATAAAAGTTTTGGGAGTTGCTCCCTGGCACATAATATCTGAGCAAGAATGACTAACAATGTCCCGACCCATAGTCTCCCAGCGATCAAATTGAGCGGCTAACTTCATTTTAGTTCCGACTCCATCAATACTTTGGACAAAAATCGTATCTTCATATTCAAACATTCCTCCAAAGCCACCAACTTTGGGAATCATTTTTTTAATTCTTCTGACCACTTCCAGACCAGCATCAATATCTACCCCCGCATCTTTATAAGTAATTGTCATAACTTTGCTCTTAAAGCATTTGACCAAGCATCATGCATTTGATCAACTGCTAAATTAATAATCTCCCGAAGGTCCTGAGCAGAGCCCTTGAGCGAAGTCGAAAGGGCGGAGCCGAAGGATTCGCTTTTATCTTTAATCTGTAATTTATAGCTCTCATTTGTCTTTCCTAGAGAGTAAAGCTCTACTCCTCTATTTTTAAATACTTCTTTTAATTTTTCATCTTGTTCCGGAGCAACTTCAATTACAAAGCCACCAGTTTCAGAAAATAATTTTTGAATTGCATTTAAATCAAGTTCAGTAGTATTTTCTAAATCTATTTCTAAACCAAGTTTATTTTTACTATTAATAATCATTTCTGCTAAAGTTACAGCCAAGCCACCTTCGGAAATATCATGAGCCGCTAAAACCAAACCTTGTTCTATACAATCAGTTAAGGCATAAATTTCTCTTTCTACTTCTGCAAAATCTGGTTGAGGAACATTAGCCCCTAATTCCCCGTGGAGATGATAAAATTCAGAAGCACCTAGTTCATTTTTTCGGGAACCAATTAAATAAATATTAGAATCTGCTTTTTTAATATCCATGGTAATCGCTTGTTCATAATCATCTAGTTTTCCTAAACAAATAATTACGGTCGAAGGATCAATGGCCTGATTTTTAGATTGATTATAAAAACTAACATTTCCAGAAACAAAAGGAGTAGCTGAATCGGGATAGGTTTTCAAATGAATATTTTTAGCAGCATCAGCAACTCCGCGTACTCCTTCGGCAAATTGCCACATTTGCTCTGGTTTTTCTGGATTACCATAATTTAAACAATCAGTTAATCCCCAAGGAATAGCCCCTACTGCCGCTACATTCCGCATCGCTTCAACCACTGCATTAGCTCCCTGCCAATAAGGAGATATTTCTCCATAACGAGGATTGCCATCCATAGAAAAAGCAATTCCTACCTTAATATTCTCGTCAATTAATGGCTTCATTACTCCAGCATCTGCCTCACCAGATTCAATGTGAGTTATGCCTTGAATTTGCTTATCATATTTTTCATAAACTGATTTTCGACTAGCAATATTTTCTGATTTTAATAAACTGATCAATTCTTGATTATAGTTTTCTACTTTAATATCTGGCTCAATTAAATTATATTTAATTTCTTGTACTGGTCGATCATATTTCAATCCTTCAGTTACATCATTGGGCTTAGCATCTAAAATCATTTCTCCTTGATACTTAACTTGATAATTTCCCTTTTGAATCTTACCAATTACTGAAGCTTTCACTCCTCGAGAAACTTCTGGCAAGGCCCATTTTTCATTATAATGTTTTAAAATTAACTCTGTAACTTCATCATCGGCTACCCACATAAATCTTTCCTGAGTTTCCGCACAAAGCATAACATAGGGCTCTAAATTGTCCATACCAATATGAACTTTATCTAAATCAATTAAGGCTCCATAACCAGCATGATCAGCAATTTCTACTGTCGAGCATAAAATTCCTCCCGCACCTAAATCTTTAAAACCAATTTTGTCTAATAAATTCTTTTCTTTTAAAATTTTAAATAAATCATAAGTAGATTCTAATAAATGTCTCTTTAAAAAAGCATTCGGTTCCTGGACTGCTCCCTTGTTTGATTCTTTGTCTTTTTCATCCAATTCAAAACTAGCAAAACTAGCCCCGCCAAATCCACTATTATCTGTTGGCTTACCTAAAAGAATATAATTATAGCCCTCGGAGTTTTCCGGAGCAAAGGAATGAATAATTTCATCTTCTTTAATAATTCCCATGGCTCCAACATTTACTAAACAATTATCATTATAAGATTTATTATAATAAAGGTCGCCAGCAATATTAGCTACTCCGATTGGGTTTCCATAACCACAAATTCCCGAAACTACTCCAGAGTGAATCCACTGAGAATGATTTCTTTTAATGTCTCCAAATCTTAAACCATCTAAAACCGCAATTACTTTGGCTCCCATACAGAGGACATCTCGGACAATACCACCAATTCCCGTAGCTGCTCCTTCATAAGGAACCACTTGGGAGGGATGGTTATGAGATTCATGGGCCATTACTACTCCCCAACCTTTAGCTATTCTAATAATGCCAGCATCTTCTTTGGGACCTAAAATTACATTGGGGGCATCAGTTGGTAAAAGTTTTAAATAATCTCGACTACTCTTATATGAACAATGTTCACTGCCCTCAATTCCAAAAGCAACCAGCTCAGTTAAGGTTGGTTCCCTTTTTAAAATTTCGTCTCGCAGTTTTATCGCTTCATCTAAAGTTAAAGCAATCTTATATTTATCTAAATTTTCTTGAGTAACCTTCATACTTAATTATTATTTATTTAAAAAGTTGAATTCCCTACAAACTATTAACTACTCACTACTAACTAAATTAATCGTCATTTTTCTTTCTGGCCCAAAAGAAATTAATTCAATTGGCACTCCTACTGTTGATTCTATTTTATCTAAATACTTTTTCATATTCTCTGGCAAAGCATCATAACCTTGCTCCACAATTCTTTCTAGTTCCTCTCGAGATAAATCATTCCAACCGTCCATGTACTCATAAACTGGTTCGCATTTGTTAAATACTCCTAAATCAGCTGGTACTTCTTCTAAATATATATTTTGGTATTTATATTTTACACAAATTGGAATCTTTTTAATACCCCCTAAAATATCTAATTTAGTAATTGCTAAAGAAGTCATTCCACAAACTCGTACTGAATATTTTAACTGTACTAAATCTAACCAACCACATCTTCGTGGTCGGCCAGTAGTAGTGCCATATTCCACACCTCTTTCCCGTAAATCATCGCCAGCTTTGGTTAAATCTTCACTAGGCACTGGACCATTTCCCACTCGTGATAAATAAGCTTTTACTATTCCCACTATTTTATCTATTTTATTAGGGCCTATTCCCGCACCGGTACAAGCTCCCCCAGCCACAGTATTAGAAGAAGTTCCATGCGGATAAACTCCATGATCTATTCCTAAAGAAACCCCCTGAGCTCCCTCAAATAAAATTTTCTGACCTCGATCAATGGCCTGATTTAATTCTAAAGAAACATCACCCACATATTGTCTTAACTGTTCAGCATATTCTGAATAATCTTTAAAAATTTGTTCTTGATCTAATGCTTGCGGATCAATATTATATACTTTAGTTAAAATATCATAATTATATTTAAAAGCCTGAGCAAATTTTTCTTTAAAAATTTTGGGATTCATTAAATCAGCTACTCTAATACCTAAACGATTAATTTTATCAGAGTAACAAGGGCCAATTCCTCTCTTAGTGGAACCAGAAGCTAATTCTTTTTTAGCTTTATCAATTATGCCATCCATTAAAATATGATAGGGAAAAATAATATGAGCCCGATCGCTCAAAATTAAATTAACTTCTTTGCCCCTTTTTTTTAATTCTGCTAATTCTTTTAAAAGTACTTTCGGATTAACCACCAAGCCATTACCAATCACAATTTTTTTATCTTTATAAAGTACACCCGAGGGAAGTAAATGTAATTTAAATATCTCATCATCAACTTTAATAGTATGCCCCGCATTATTTCCACCCTGAAACCGCACTATATAATCAACCTGACGAGCAAAATAATCTGTAATTTTACCCTTACCTTCGTCTCCCCATTGAGCTCCCACAATCACAATTGTCTGCCAATCCTTATTTTTAGTATTCATTTTTCTAATCTTTAATCTTAAATCTTTAATCTATTTTCTAGCACATTTTATTGTATTTTCTATTAATTTAGCTACTGTTAACGGTCCTACTCCACCTGGAGTTGGAGTAATCAAACTTGCCTTTTCTTTCACTTCATCAAAATTAACATCTCCATACATTTTTCCATCTACAAAACAAACTCCAGCATCAATTACTACAGCGCCTTTTTTAATCATGTCCCCCGTAATTAAATTGTGTTTACCTACTCCCGAAATTATAATATCCGCTTTTTTAGTAAACTCTGCTGGATTTTTAGTAGCACTATTACAAGTTATTACTGTTGCTTTCATATGAAATAATAAATTAGCCAAAGGTCGACCAATCAAAGTTCCCATGCCCATTAAAACTACATCTTTTCCTTTTAACTCAACGCCATGATGTTTTAAAATTTCTAAAATTGCTCCCGGAGTTGGTGGCTCAATGCAATAATTACCTACAACTAATTTTCCTAAATTAATCTCTGTTAAACAATCAACATCGATTTCTGGATTGATATGCTTAATAACCCGACCAGTATGAATATGTTTTGGTAAGGGCAATTGCACAATTAATCCTGTTAAATTCTCATTTTCTTGCGTTTCTTTAATTTCTTTTATTAATTCTTCTTCAGTAATACCTTCTTCATACTTTTTTAATAAAAAATCTACCCCAATTTGTTTACAGGCTTCACCTTTTTTTTCAACATAAGTATGAGAGGGCCGATCATTGCCAATTAAAAAAACCCCTAATTTGGGGCTAATACCTTGCTGCTTTAAAACACTAACTTCGCCTTGAAGTCTAGTAAATATTTTCTCAGCAATTTTTTTTCCATCTACTATCATTGCTCTAAAATTATTATTTAAATCTGTTTATAAGTCGTAAACCCAGCACTTTAACACTAGGTGCCTAGGTAAACCGACTAAATTATAGCATAAAGAATAAGATTTACAAATTTTCTCCATTACTTATTTACTATTATGTTATAATAAATATATGTTAAAAATTAAACTATCAATATTAACCATTCTTCTATCAAGCCCTTTCTTTATTCTGGCTCAAAAAAACTATACTGGAGAATTAGTTAGCCCAGAAAATTCTTCGGCAGTTTATTATATCTCCAAAGATAATCAAAAATACTCTTTTCCTCATGAAAAAATTTATTTTTCTTGGTTTAATGATTTTACTTATTTAAAAAACATCTCCGAGGAAGAAATAGAACAATATGAATATGCCGGAGAAATAAAATTGTGCCCCCAAACTTATGAAAATTTGGACTATATTTTACCAGACCAAACATTAGTTAAACAAAAAAATAGTCCCGGTTATTTTTATATAGAAAGTGGAGAAAAAAGGGTCTTTACTAATATGGAAATTTTAACTGCAAATGGATTTAATCCAGAAAATGCTATTGAAACCGATATTTCAACTTACCCCTGGGGACAAACTATCAATAGTATAGAAAAAAATTTATTAGATTCTTCAATATTTACCACCCCCTTAATTAAAAACCAAGACGTGGACAAAGATGGCTTATCCGATTATGACGAGTCCTATCTCTATTATACTGACCTAAATAATCCTGACACTGATGTTGATGGCTTTGATGATGGCCAAGAAATTCAAAATAATAATTCTCCCCACCAGGCCAATAAAAAACTAATTCAAGTTGACAGCGATCAAGATTATTTAAATGATTTTTTTGAATTAAAAATAGGTACTAATTTAATGAATCCTGACTCTGATGGTGACTTATATTTGGACGGTACCGAGGTTGCCGCCAGTTATAATCCTTTAAATGCCAATCCTGGTGCTAAATCTGAAAAGTTAATTAGCATTAATTTAACAGAACAAAAATTAAAATATTATTTTGATGATAAATTAATTGATAGCTTTCTTATTTCTAGCGGTGTAAAAGGAATGAATACTCCTGTTGGCGAATTTGAAATTCTTGGAAAAGAAGATATAAAAAGATATGGTGGGCCTGGATATGATTTTGATTATCCAGATACTAAATGGAATCTTCATTTTCATACCGGCCAATATCGTTTTTATATTCATGGCGCCTACTGGCATAATAATTTTGGTCAGCCCATGAGCCACGGCTGTATTAATGTTTCCTATGATAATATGGAATATCTTTATTGGTGGGCCAATATTGGCACTGGGGTCATAATTGAATAAACAAATTTTCAATTTTCAATTTAAATTTAATTTTTAATATTTCAATTTACAGTAAGTAATTTGAAATTAGTTATTATATTAGAAATTCGAAATTTGAAAATCGTTAACTAATTTCTATTTTCTAATTTCAATACTATTTTCGATTTTCGACTTTACCCTGAACCGATAACTGGTTCAGGGTGAACAACTTTCAAATTGATATATTGATTATTAACCCTGTTAAATTATCACTTTATGATATTATTTAATAGGGTGAAATGAAAATTTTAAATTGGTAATTGTAAATTGAGCAAGTTTAAAATGAAAAATAATAATAATTTTGAAATTATCCGTTCAAAACGTAAAACTCTGGCTTTAGAAATTGATTCTCAAGCCAACTTAATTATTCGAGCACCAAGATTAATGCCTCTTTTTTTAATTAAAAAATTTATCCAGAAAAAACAAAATTGGATTACTAAAAAACAAAAATTAATCCAAACTAGAAATTTAGAAATCAAATCTTTGCCATCTAAAAGACAAATTTCTAAAAACCAGGCCGAGCAAATTTTAAAACCTCGTGTCCAACATTATGCTGCTATTTTAAAACTTAAATATCAAAAAATTAAAATTACCTCTGCCCAAAAACGCTGGGGCTCTTGCAGTGTTCAAAATAATTTAAACTTCCCTTTGCGTTTGGCCTTAGCACCAAATGAAATAATTAATTATGTTGTTGTGCATGAACTCTGCCATATTAAATATAAAAATCACTCACAAAATTTTTGGAATGAAGTTGCCCAGATTATGCCTGATTATAAAAAACACAGGAAGTGGCTTAAAAATAAAGGATATTTGTTAAAATAGATAAAATAAATTATAATTCACTCATAATTAAATAACAAACGCGATCTAATATGTCATTAGTATTAATATTAGTATTATTAGTACCATTGGTATATTGGCATCGAGTATTAGTATCATGAAAATAAGAGAATCTTTAACTTTTGATGATGTTTTATTAATTCCTCAAAAATCTTTTAATCCGCCAGAAAAAGTAAATACTAGGACTGAATTAACTTCTAAGATTAAATTGGAAATTCCTTTAATTTCTGCAGCTATGGATACTGTTACTGAATCCCAAATGGCTATTGTTCTAGCTCAAGCTGGCGGATTAGGCATTATTCATAAAAACATGACCATTGACCAACAAGTAGCAGAGGTTAAAAAAGTTAAGAAGCTAAATTTATTATGTGGAGCTGCTACTTCTGTCGGTGAAAAATCTATTCTCAGAGCCAAGGCCTTAGCTAAAGCTGGCGCAGATTTAATTGTTATTGATGTTGCTCACGGTCATTATTTTAAAGTAGCAGAGACTATCAAAATTTTAAAAAAGAAAATAGGAAAAAAATGTGTTTTAGTTGGTGGCAATATAGCTACTGCTCAAGCAACTTTAGACTTAATTAAAGCTGGGGCTGATGTTGTCAAAGTTGGAGTTGGACCAGGATCAATTTGTACTACTAGAATTATAGCTGGAATTGGAGTTCCTCAATTAACTGCTGTCATGGATGCTGTTCAAGCTGCTCAGAAAACTAAAACTCCAATTATTGCTGATGGTGGCATTAGATATTCTGGAGACGTTGTTAAAGCTCTAGCAATTGGTGCTTCAGCCGTAATGATGGGTGGACTTTTAGCTGGCACAGATGAGTCACCTGGTAAAATAATAAAAGTAAATGGAGAAAAAATGAAAATTTATCGTGGCATGGGATCAATTGATGCTATGAAAATGGGTTCTAGAGATAGATATTTACAAGCTGATAAAAAATCTGATAATGAAATGATTGCTGAGGGAGTGGTTTCTTATGTTAACTATAAAGGATCAGTAGATAAAATAATCTATCAACTAATTGGTGGACTAAAACAAGGTCTGGGTTATTGTGGTGCTAAAGATATTAAAGAGTTAGCCCAAAAAGCTGAATTTATTAAAATTTCTAATGCTGGCCTTCGGGAAAGTCATCCTCATAATCTCCAATCAATTAAAAAAGCCCCCAACTATCGGGGCGACTTCCTATAAAGCAATATTTTTAAATAAAAAGTGCTCTCACCAAAAAGATACATTATAAAATCAGAGGAGATCCTCCGTAGTCCTAAGTTTAACGAAGGACAAAAGGGGACAGAGGGGATTTTCTATAAAATCCTCTTACTTTATCCCCTGTCACCATCCATACTTTATTCACATTAGTTAATGCTTCATTATTAAAAAATCTAATAATAACCGAGGAACTAAAATATTTAGTTCTTTTTTATTTACAACCTATTGACAAATTTCCTCCTAAGTTGTAAGCTATCTTATTAAAAATAAATCCCTCACCTTTTTGAAAAAGGGTGAGTGGATAAAAAATATGTGGAGGTATAATGAATAACACATTGCCAGTATCAACAGCGAAAAAATTAATGGCGGAAATGGATATTTCTTTAGAGGAAAAAATTGCAATAGCAATAGAAGTTAAGGACAATAGTGTCTATAAAAAAATAATAGAGCTCATTCAACTCGACAAGCTTAATACTAAAAAGCTTATTGAATTAGGAAATCAATTTGAAAATACTTATTGTTGGTGTATGATTTTTAAAACTAGAAAAATACCACATGAATTCATGCTAAAAATATGTGTAGAATATCGGAAAAAGAAAATAAGCACAAACGGCATGTTCGAAGCTGCCATTGAAACAAAACTTGTACCGAAGAAAAAAATGATAAAAATTATAAAAGACACCGCACTGACTACCGTCGCTAAAATTGCCATAAAAACAGAGCTTTTTATGAGACACGAATTATTGGAAATTAGTAGATTTATACACGACGATACAGTAGTCGCGCTAATAAATCAAAGAATATAAGATTTTTAAAAGCCACTAAAATTCGTGGCTTTTTTATTTTTCTAAAAAATTTTAAATTACTTATATCTTAAAGCATAAAAGCCATAATATAACCTCCCCCTATCCCCTCCTTGGTCTCGCCCCGTATAAAGCGAAGTTTTTGTACGGGGTAAGGAGGGGTCCTAACCATTCTCCCCCTCCTCCCCTTAATAAGGGGAGGTGTCCCGAGCTTGTCGAGGGACGGAGGGGTAAGGGGAGATTAAGAGGGGTTATCTACCAAACATTCTCCCCTTACCACCCCTTTTCTTCCCCTCCTCAGTCTCGCCCCGTATAAAGCGAAGCTTTTGTACGGGGTGAAGGAGGGGAGGCAGGGGAGGTGATGTTTATACTTAATTAAAACAAAAAGCCGTTTGAAACGGCCCCATGTCTTTAACATAACACTAAAAAAATAGATGTCAACTTAAATAATAATTAAATCTGCTTATTATAAAAAATCCCATCAAAAATTGATGGGATTTTTAAAATCTAAATAAATTTATATTATTCTATATCAGTACCCCTAGTATAATCCATGAAAAATGCTGTTGATAAATCATGAACTAGAGAAGCCCAGTTATCACCATATAATTCTACGGCTTTTTCTTCTGTTTTAATCCATTGAATCAAACCATTTTCTCCTACCATATAAACTTTGGGAAAGGCCTGCATTTTAAATAAAGAACCTGAACTATAAGGAACATTTACTCCTAAAGTATAAGTATTTAATTCTTCTTCAGATATTGTTTCTACAAATGAGAAATCATCACCAAAATAAGATTCCCAAATAGATTGATTTGGATAAGTGTGCATAATATCACTACTATCTAAAAAATAAACAGCTGTAATACTTTCTTTTTTAACCCATCTGCCTAAAGTCCAAAAAGAATCTTCTATAATTAAGCCCTCTTCAGTATCTATTGTTCCTGGAAGACCAGCAATCTGAAAAACAGCAAATCTAGTTAAATGGTCAACATCAAAGTTAACTTTATTATTAACAAAATCAAATTCAACTCCAGCAATTGATACCCATTGATCTAAGGTTCTATCAAAATAATAAACACCTAAATCTGAAATATCAGCCAGGTCAGGAATGGTCAATGTTATGCTTAAATCACTGGCAAAATCAGTTACAGATTGATTACTAGAATCTTTAGCATTAATATTAAAAACTGTATTTCCAATTAAGAAAGCACCCATATTATCTGTTGGTGTTAAACCGCCTGCTAAACTACCCTGAGCTACTGAAAAAGTTGTAGTTCTAGTAAGGGCTCCTTTTGGTATTTCTACTTTTGCTACTGAACTATCACTAAAGGTTTGAGTTAAAGTTCCGTCTTGAGTACTTAAAACGCTTAAAGGAACATTAGAACCGCTTACTGAAGTAGGAGTAGCTGGAGTACCGCCTCCTCCGCCTCCGCCTCCGCCAGAAGCATTACACTCACTACCACTTAAAGTATAGCCAGAATTACAAGTAATCGCACAGGTAGGATAAGCAGACACTGTACCGTTAGTCACGCTACTAGTCGTGCAAGTTAAAGTATAAGTATCAGTAGAAACTGGACCAGAAGAACTATCAGCATAACAAGCAATACTTTTTATGGTATCAGTTAAGGTTACCGAGATGGCTGAACTATAAACACTACCTGTCGTACAAGCAACAGAACTAGAACAAGCTGGTGTAGTATCATTGGTGGTATAACAAATAGCTGTTGAACCAGCGGCAGTTAAAGTGACTGTTTGAGTAGCATGATATGTACCAGCCACTGGTGAAGCAGTTGGTGCTGATATTACTACTCCTTCCATGCCAGTTACTAAACCTGGATTGAGCTCCCCTCCAGCTTCTGATGCATGAGCTAAAGAGCATAATCCAAAAATTAAAATCATTGAAAAAGAAATTACAAATATTTTTTTTGTCATATTTTTTTACTTTTATTTAATAAATTTAATAATAATTAACTTAGCTGGAGGAAGAAGAAATCTCTTCCTCCTCCTATAAATCAACTATTTTACTATAATATTTTAACCTGCAAAATGATCTTATTCTGCTGGAGCAGTTGATTTTACTCCATAAGAAGTAGAATAAGAACCGCCTGATGAGTCGGCTGGAATCTGCATTTCTACAGTTACTTCAATTTGTATTCCTGCTGTTGTGGCAGATAAATCCTCCCCAGCGTCTATTGTCATATCGGCACTATAAGTACCAGTAGCTGCAATTTCAATCGCACTATCTGAATCTACAGCATCACCGACTTCAGCTTGAGCTGAATAAAATCTCATATTATCAGCTACTAATATGCTGTTATCTCCACTTGTCCAATTATCAAACTTCATCTCAAATAAAGTTTCGGTAGTTGGTACGGTAACATAAAATGTCCATGACCAACCATCAGCAGTTGTAGCAACACCATCTGGCCATCCTTCTCCAGCAGCAGCATAACTTTCTATAGAATAAATATCAGTTACAGCTAAACTACCGCCTCCTAAAGCTATTGTAGTAAAATTACTGGCTGTAGTTGAGCCATACTCCGCTTCCAAAGCGTTGCCAGCTACATCAGTAACTCCTGTTCCGACATAAATCCAATAAGCCGTATCATTACTTAAAGTAGAACCATGAACTAGAACGGCTCTTTTATTTCCATTGCCTATCATAATATTAGCATCAATTGGACTTGAACAATCTGCGTCAGAAACCAAACAAAGTTTAATGGTGGTGGTGGTTAATGTTGTCGTATCCATTGCTTCTGAAAAGTCAACATAAGGATCCACTGTAATAGCTACATTTTCAGCATCATTTGCAGGATATTGCGGAGTAGTTACGTCAAGTGTTGGAGGTGTTACGTCACCGCCTTGGGAAACTGTAATACTGAGCGAGGTACCAGTGATAGTAGCATCACTATTTTGAGAAGTAATTGTTTTTCCACTCTCTACTGTCTGAAATTTAACCGCGCTAGTAAATGTATAAGTGCCACCAGCAACAACAGTACCAATTGGATTATACCAAATAGGCGCAGTAGCATTTGTAGTTAAGAAAACAAAACCAGTAAAGGCAGTAGCTTCATTAGCTCCATCAGCCGTATTACCAAACTCATCTTTAGCAGTTACCGTCACATCTAAGGTTGTACTAGTATCAGGTGTTAAAGTTGAAGGAGTAACTGTAAAACTGTCAGCTGACGCATGTTTAACTGTTACACTAGCTGAATCACCAGTCAAACTTGCATCTGTTACTGTAATAGCTCCTAAAACTTCAGCAAGGACTAATTTAAAGGTTGTTAAATCAGCAACTCCACTTGAGAAAGTATTAATAACCGTAGCTGAATCAGGAATGGTTGGAGCAGTACTATCTGGCGCAACATGAGAAACTAAAGCAGTTACTGAAGAATCTAAGAATGAAAAAGTTAAATCAGTTGGGTCATAACCAGTATCAGTAATATCTTCGGCATCAGCTGCAGTCAAAGTTAAGGTATCGGCTACACCAGCTGTTGGAGTATAAGTGGATAAAGTAACTAAAAATTTTGTTGCTACTACATTAGCTGTTACTGAACCAGAAACTCCTTCAGTAAGATCAGTTCCAGCATCATTAGCAGATAAGGTAAAGGCTTCTTGGTCAGCTGTAGCTGTATAACCAATACCAGCAGTAGTTAAGCTACCTGAAGTCATACCCTGCGCAGGTGTGCCAACTAAACTACCATCACCTGTTTTAACAGCTATAGTAATGGTATCAGCAAAGCCCGAATCAAGTATGTTATCGGCATTTTGAGCTTGGATTATCCCTTGGGTATCACAAACTGCGGTTGATGTACAGCTTGCTGGGTTTTGGGTCCAGATAAGTTTGGTTGCTACTACATCAGAAGTAACATCACCGGAACTTACAGCAGTGAGGTCAGTACCGGTCTCGGCGTCATCATCAGCTTCAAGTTGAAAAGTTTGTTGATCAACAGTAGCAGTATAAATTACACCATTGCCAATAAAGTCAGCTACTCCAGACACAGCACCTTCCGTTAGAGTGCCAGAAAGAGTGCCTAAATCGTTTTCAGAAAGAGTAATGGTTTCAGTAAAATTAGTATCAGTATTACCCCAGTCATCTTTAGCGGTTACTATTGGCTGAGTAGTCAGAGCAATACCACTAACTGAACCAGCTGGTTCAGTAGTAAATTCTATAACAAGAGCTGTATCTGGATTAACATTAAAAGCAGTAGCTTGTTTTGTAGTTAATGATTCATGAGCTGCTGAAATCT
>CAZAOE010000002.1:0-31381 GCA_964486685.1 uncultured Gammaproteobacteria bacterium | reverse complement strand
TAGTAGTTACTGTTCCTGAAACATCAGTAAAGTCAACATGGTCAGCAGTAGCATCGCCTACGGTTAAACCCAAGTCATAAGATTCAGCACCAAAAGAATCAATAGAATCATCAGTAACATCAACAGTCGTGCCTTCCGCTTTATAGGCAATCAAAGTTAAATTAGCGCCATCAGTAGTTCCATTGCTAAAGGTTACTGCCTGTTGAGTTCCAATATTAACGGTTTCAATAGTTGGAATAGTAGTGTCTGGGGCAATACCCGGACCTGAAAAGGTTAAATCTTGACTACCTGTATAATTATTAACGCCAGAAGAACATAAATTATCATATTGATCATATGCTCCTACAGTTAATTGATTATTAGCGCCAGCAGTCATACTGGCTGTTCCTGTTACTTTCAAGTAATTAACAGTAGCAGGATAAACAATTGGCGTAGAAGTGTCTGAAGTTAAATTAGCAGCTGCATCAGTAGCTGTTAAAGTTCGAGTACCAGCTGCTTCATCATCATAATAATAAAAATTAGTGCTAGAATCTTCATCTAAAACAAAAATATAAGTTATAGCCGCTCCGCTTTCAGTAAGAGAAAACTTAGCATTGCCAGAGCCAGAATCAGTAGTTAAATTAATTTGGATTCCACCATGCCCTGATTGGGGATTGCCACCAACGTCTTGAATTTCAACAGTAAAAACAGTGGAAGTGGCTCCAGCTATAAAATCATCATCCTCTACAGTAAAAGTAAGTTGTGTAGCAGCAGCTGGAGTTATAGTAACTGTATCAGTGCCTGTTTGAATAACCCTATCTGAACTATCTTTTGTTTCTAATGTAAAGTCATTAGATACGCCAGAAGCAACAGGATTAGTTATAATTTTAGTTGAAGAACCAATAATTACATTTAAAGTAGAGCCAGTGGCAATACCGCCTGATTCATTTAAAACAATAGTAACTACATTAGAAGCAACATCAGCCGAAGTTATGGCTACACTAGAACCATCATTAACGCTTACATTGGCGGTAATACTTGCATCACCGATAGTAAATCCACTAGCTATTGTAAACACGATTTTACCATCAGAAGGAATAGCGCCATTAGTGGTGCAAGTAACAGTAGATGAAGATGTCGCACCAGCATTAAGACTGCTTAATGCTACAGTTGGCGTAACTGCGTTAGAGGTAATGGCATCAGTTTCAGCTTCATTAATTTCGCTTTGATAATCAGTTTCCAATCCAACAACAACATCAGCAATAGCTCCTAAATTAGTAGCCACACTGCTAATTACTAAAGTAATATCTGTTTCAGCAGGTATAGAATCAGATCCTGCTAAAGTAGCAGTAATTACACCACCTGCCTCAGTGGCTACGAATTCGACCATAGTTACAGAAGTGCCAGTAAAAACAATATTGGCTTCTGTTTCTGCCGCAGTATTATCAACCGTAAAATATCCTAAATCCACTTTTATTGTCTCAGCAGCAGATAAAGCCGTACCTAATCTAAATTTCAAAGTAATATTTGTAGCTGCGCCAGCATTAGAACTGGAAAGAGCCGCTGCTAGGCTTGAATCCCAAATAATACCAATATCAACAGTGTCAGTTCCAGTTTGAATAGGCATATCAGAATTATCACTAGTCGTTACCGTCCAGTCATTACTTGTTTGAGAAGTGCCCGGATTGGTAATCACAGCAGTGGTAGAACCAATCACAATTGTTACAGCAGTAGCATTATCAATAGAATTTCCTCTGGTACCGGTAACATCATTCAAAGTAATGGTTAAAACTCTTGATACAACAGCTGCTGAGCCAATAGTTACTGCTCCTCCGTCATTAACAGTTACATTATCTGAAATATCTGCATCGTTAGCAAAAGTAAATTCATTTGGAACTGTAACTACTATCTTGCCATTAGATGGCAATGCGCCATCAGATGTATAGGTGATAGTGGCTGTAGCCGTAGCGCTAATAGCCGTATTATCTAAGGATAGTATTGGAGTAACATCATTAGATGTTACTGCATCAGTATCAGGATCGGTTATCCAAGTAGTTTCTTCATTGGTTTTTAATTTAACCACCACATCTGAAACTGCGCCTAAATTAGTAGAAACATTATTACTAATTACTAAAGTAATATCTGTTCCAGCTGGCAAGGCGCTGTCTCCGGCCAAAGTAAAGGTAATAATCCCAGAAGCTTCTGTGGCTACAAAATCAGTTTCATCTACATTGACCATAGTTACGCCATCCCCGGTAAAAGCATAATTTGATTCAGTTACAGCATTAGTATTATAAACATCAAAAGAAGTTGATAAATCAATTTGTAAAGTATCAGTATTCGCTAAAGCCGTACCTAATTGAAATATAGTTGTAATTTGTACAGCATCGCCAGCAGTAGTTGGAGTAATCTGCACTCCAGTGCCACCTGTTTTCCAGGCCTTAAGAATGGTTACAGTTTTTGTGCCCGTCTGAATTACTCTATCAGAACTATCTTTAATGTCTAAGGTAAAGTTATTACTAGCGCCAGAAGTAGCAGAGTTAGTAATAATAGCCGAACTAGAACCAACTATTACATTTACAGATGCCGCGTTGGCAATAGCGTCTTCAAGTACTATTGTTAAAACCTGAGCTGCAGCAGTTGCAGAAGTAACATTAACTGATGATCCGTCATCAACTGTAACATTACTAGTCTGATCTCCAGAACTTATAGCAAATTCAGCTGGCAAGGTAAATACAATTTTTCCTCCAGAAGCAACAGCACCATCAGATGTATAGCTAATTGTTGCAGAAGCTGTGGCAGAAATATTATAATCATCTAAAACAATAGTTGGGTTAACCGTATTAACGGTAATAGCATCCGTTTCTGCTTCTGCGACATAAGTGGTCTGCTTGGATGTTTTAAATTGCAAAACAACATTACTGGTTGCGCCGCCATTGGTAATAACTGTGCTATCAATAACTAATGTAACTTCATTAGTGTCTATTCCCGCATCGTCAAGAAGAGTAAATGTAATCACGCCAGAATCTTCAGTAGCAGTAAAATCACTACCATCATTAACCATTGTTACGACTGTTCCAGAAAAAGTGTATTTTGATTCGTCTATGGCATTAGCATTATTAATAGAAAAATCTGTAGAAAGATCAATAATTAATGTATCTCCAACAGCCAGGGCTGTACCAGAAGAAAATTTCAAAGTAATTTGATCAGCATCACCAGCAGTAGCTGTACCTAAAGCCACACCATTTGGATCAGCTTTCCATGTATTACTTACAATATCCACAGTATCAGTTCCAGTGTGAATAACATTAGCTGAACTGTCTTGAGTTGCTAAAGTAAAGTCATTACTTGTCCCGCCAGGAGCCACTTTATTTGTTATAATTTCAGATGAAGAACCAATCACAACTGTTAAAGTAGAACCCGTGGCAATACCGCCTGTCTCATTTAAAATAATAGTAATTACTTTAGAAGAAACAATGGCAGAAGTTATAGCTACACTAGAACCATCATTAACAGTTACATTACTGGTAATAGTGCCGTCATCAATACCAAAATCACTAGCTATTGTAAACACGATTTTACCATCAGAAGGAATAGCGCCATTAGTGGTACAAGTAATAGTAGATGAAGATGTCATACCAGCATTAAGATCACTTAAAGCTACAGTTGGGGTAACAGCATTAACAGTAACAGCATCTGTATCGCTATCAGTAATCCATGAAGTTTCCTCATTTGTTCTAAGCTTAACTTCTACATCAGCAACGGCTCCTAAATTAGTAGCCACGCCACTGATTACTAAAGTAATTTCTTGACTGGTTGGAAGGCTGTTTGACACATCTGTTAATGTAATGGTAACTATCCCGCTACTTTCTGTAGCTACAAAATCGTTTCCCCACATAAACACATTTGTACCTGTAAAAACATAATTGCTTTCCGTTTGAGCCGCAGTATTATCAACTGTAAAATCAGTTAAATCAATCTCTAAATAATCAGTAGTGTCTGCCAATGCAGTCCCTAATTGGAATTTCAAAGTAACATTAGTAGCAATACCTGCATTGGAATCTGAAAGAGCCACTCCGTTTTCACCACCTGTCCAAGTGACATCAGCTCTGGCATATTGCACAACTAAAACTAATACTGCTAATACTAATATAGATGTAATTACGACAGAACTCTTTCTTTTAAAATACTTTTTAAATTTGCTCATATTTTTTATTAATTAGTTTTTTAATCTTTTATTTAATTTTAAACTTAAAATTAAATGCAAAATAATTTTATTATTTACCCCCACACATTCTAATGTTGTGGGGATTTACCCTCACCACCTTTTCAAGGTGTGGGGGTTTATTTTATATATAAAAAACCTTGTTTGAAAATCATCAAACAAGGAATATGTATGTAACTAAAAAATAACTTGAAAGTATTGTCTCTCCTTAATATTGTGACAGTTTTGTTTTTGATACTTTTATTTTTGTTTGTCATTTTTATTGTTTAAAACAAAATGCTATACGACAAGCTTTTTAAAGCTTTGTTGTAAACAACTGTGAATAACTTTTTTCTATTTTTATTTATTTTTTCTATTTTGTTTTTTATTTTATTTTGTTTTTTATTTTATTTTCTTTTATTATAGCACAAAATTTTCTTAAAAACACTATCATTTTCAATACTTATGTATTATAACATAAAAAAGATTAAATAAGCAAAACTTTATTATAAATATATTATAACATAAAGCAAAAATTATTAAACACCCAAGAAGTGATTTTATGAATATATTATACCACAAAAATTTGTCAAACACACTAAATTCGAAAATCGTTTCTTGAAAATCGAAATTTAACGATTCTCGAATTTCTAAAATTTACCCTGAAGGGAAACGAAGTTTCTCCTTTAGGGCGACTTTCTAATTAATTATATCACAAAAATTTGTCAAACTACAAATGTATTGTTAAATTCTTACTCAATTAACCTATTAAACTATTATTCAATTAAACAATTAACCCATTAACCTATTATTCAATTACCCTATTAACAATTAATCTATTTTACCAAATTTTTATCTATAATTTTTTTGATTTCTTTATCAAAATCTGATTCTATTTTCTGCGTTTTATTAAATTCATCATATTCAGCAATAGCTTTTTGTTCTGATTCTTCGTGTGAAATTCTCCCCTTGTTATCAAGAATCTTATATTTATTAAAACTTAAAAATTTATTCACACTTTTTGCCAAACCATCCATCTTTATTATTCGCTGATTTTCAATAATATTTTCAATATAATCAAAAAATCCTGAAACTGCTCTTTCTAACCTTTTAATCTGATTTTCTTGTAAATAATTTTTCGCGATAAGTATATCTGATTTTAAAATTCTTTTTTTAGGTGAATTTTTCCATGTAGTTAGACCCATAAAGGGCTTATTTTTATCTGCTTTAGAATAAATAATTTCTGCAGCAGTTTTTCCAGTGATAGCAAAGTGGAATTTATTCTGCACCATAGCATAAAAATTTTTGGTAATCTCTGAATTAGAATCATAATCAATACTACACTCAGCAAAAATATCTGTTATCTGTTGATAAATTCTCCTTTCACTAGCCCTAATAGAACGAACGCGCTCTAATAATTCTTTGAAGTAATCTTGACCAAAAAACTTTTTACCTTGTTTTAATCCTTCGTCATCTAGAACAAAACCCTTAATAATAAATTCTTTTAATACCTTTGTGGCCCAAATACGAAAATGTGTTGCTTGGATACTATTAACCCGATAACCAACTGCAATAATGGCATCCAAATTATAATATTCCAATCCTCTTTTTACATTTCTTTCACCCTCTTTCTGAACTGTCAGAATTTTCTTGACAGTTGGTTTTTTGGCTAATTCTCCACTGTCATAGATGTTTTGCAAATGATAACTAATATTCTGCTTTGTTGTATTAAAAAGCTCGGCTATTTTGTTAATTGTGAGCCAAACCGTTTCATCCTTAAAAAATACTTCAACCCTAATATCTCCTTGGGGTGAAGTATAAAGTAAAAATTCTGATTTTGACATTAAATTTTTGTTCATAATTTCAAAATTTAATACTGCTTTAGCGTCCTACTTTTTAATTTATATATTTTTAAAAATTACAATTGATCTAGTATTTTTGAACGCAATGAAAACATATTATAAATTATTATGGTCAACTCTTACCATAAACATGGTAAATCTATACAATAAGTCAAACACATTAAATTCGAAAATAGTTTCTCGAAAATAGAAATTCATTAACGATTCTCGACTTTCTAAAATTTACCCTGAAGGGAAACGAAGTTTCTCCTTTAGGGCGAATTTCTAATTAATTATAACATAAAAAACTAAATGATAAAAAAACAAATAATTAAACCCATCACCTTATTATATAAAGTATTATTTTTTAAAACAAAAAAGGCAATTTATAAAAAATCGCTTTTTTTTTATTTTTCAAAAAATGCTAAAATACATTTATGAATCCCGTTAGATAACTATTGGTTTTAGTTTCTAATCAGGGAAAATATTAAAACAAAAGTAAAAAATAAAGGTTCCCCGCAGCAAGCCCTGTTAAATCTGAAAGCTACTTAACAGGGTGAACCTGTGTTAGCTCCCTGTCTGCCGACAGGCAGGCTCGGCTTCCGCCAGAGGCGGACACGGCGGAAATATAAAAGATTACTTTCATATTTCTCTCGCTCTACGTCGCTAAATAAAAACAGTATCACAAATAATTATCTAACCCCGTTAGAGATTTATCTCTAAACGGGGCTAACAAGATGAATATAAAAAATAAAAAACTATTTTTTTTCTCTTTAATTGCTCTAGGATTAACATCTATTATCAGCCAGCTAATAATAATTAGGGAATTAATAGTCAGTTTTTATGGTAATGAAATATTTATTGGCTTAGCTCTGGCCAGCTGGCTATTGTGGGTTGCAATTGGTGCAATTATAGGAGACAAGATTAAAAAACATACTCATTTATATCTTTGGATAATTTGGTTAGTGCCAATATTTTTATTTATTGAAATTTTAATTATTCGTTTAGCAAGACAATTTGTATCAAGTATTGGCCAATCCCCTGACTTATTATCAGGCCTAATATACACAATACTTGCTCTAGCTCCACTGTGTTTAATCTTGGGCTTGCAATTTACTATTGGTGCTAAATTTTGGTTCAAAAAAATCGAAAAAGAAACAACCAGCCACTTGGTAAATAAGGCCTATTTATTTGAAAACATTGGTTTTATTATCGGCGGAATTTTATTTAGTATTTTTTTAATAAAAACTAACGCCATATCAATAATTCTTTTTATTGCTTTTATAAATTTTATAATTCTTCTATTCCTTTTAATGCTATTTAAACTTAATTGGCAAAAATATCTAATTAGCATACAAATATTATTGATTCTAATCCTGATATTCTCTCCCCTTGCATATTCATTAAATTCAAAAATAAATAGTTGGCGATGGCCAAAACAAAACTTAATACTGTCCGAAAATAGCTTATATCATAACTTAGCCATTACCAAAGATAAGGAACAATATAATTTTTATATTAATGGATTGATGATGGCTGATAGTTCTAATAATTTATCAGACGAAATACTGATTCATTTTCCTTTATTATTTTCTAATAACCCTAAAAAAATTCTATTGATTGGCAATGGCCTGCAAAATGCCGTAAATGAAATTTTAAAACATCCCATTGAATCAATTTATTATTTAGAATTAGATCCAAAATTAATTGATTTGACAAAACCATTTGTCAATAAACAGACCCAAAATTCATGGGAAGACAAACAAGTCAAAATAATAAGCAAAGATGCTATTTATTTTTTAAAAAATAATAATCTGAAATTTGATGTAATAATTTCCAATCTGGGAAATCCATCCACCATTGCGTTAAACCGCTTTTATACAAAGGAATTTTTTAAACAAGCTAAAAACCACTTGTCAGAACAAGGAATTTTTGCTACTTGGCTTGACTCGTCTCCAAATTATATCAATGAAGCCAATAATAAATTAATCTCCTCCGTTTATCAAACCTTGCAAAATGTTTTTAATAAAGTATTGATTTTACCTGAAGAAAAAATTTATTACATAGCTAGTCAAGCTAATATTGATTATAATCCCCAATTATTAATTAATAATTTTCAAAACAGAAATCTTAATAATAAATTAGTTGTCCCGAAATATATTGATTATCGTTTGACAAATGACAGAATCCAAACAACTTTAGCCACTATTGATAATAATCCCGATTTAATCAATAAAAATCTAAAACCAAATACATATTTATATCAAAACCTATTTTGGATAAATCATTTTCATCCCAACTTAACTAAATTATTGTCAAAATTAACTAAATTAAATTTAGGGCATTGGCTGATTATTTTACTCTTCATACTAGTCATTATTACTATCACATTAAAAAAGAAAAAAATAAATCCATTGCCGTTTACTGCCACAATTCCTGATTTTACTCTTTTTACTATTGAAATTATTTTAATACTATTATTCCAAACATTTTACGGATATGTTTATTCACAAATAGCAATCATTATAACCTTGCTTCTTAGCGGCATGGTTATTGGGAATTATCTTGGAATAAAACTGATAGGCAAATACAAAATTACTATTAATAAATTAAAATGTCTTTATTTACTAATCGCCCTTTATTGCTTATCTCTGCCATTTATTTTTAATCTTTTATCAAATGTTAATCAAACAATCGGAATTTTTATAATATTTCCTTTAATAACTTTAATCATTGGCACATTAAATGGCTTAGAATTTCCTATTACTAATCATTTGTATTTACAAAAAAAAGAAACTAACAAAATTAGTTCCATTTATAGTGCTGACCAAATCGGCTCTGCTCTAGGAGCCCTACTGGCCAGTATAATATTTTTGCCGATTATTGGATTAATAAATACTGTAATATTATTAGCTGTATTGAATTTGTTTATAATATTTGTTTTGCAAATATATAAAACTCAAAAATTATAACAAGAACTACTCCCAAATACCTGGCACTTCAGTTCCATCATTACACTTGCCTTTATCTAAATTATTTTCTGTAACAATAAATCCCTGCCTTTGTATAGCAATACTTCCATCATTACAATAAGTCGTCTCACCTTCCGGCCAATACATATTGCCAGTATAAACATATTTCAAACCCAAATCTAAAGCCATTTGTCTGGCTTTTTTTAATGTAGAAACAGGTGTTGCTGGTATATTTTTCAACTTATAATCTGGATAAAATCTTGAAAAATGTACGATGGTATCTTCACCTATATTATCAATCAACCATTGAATTGCCTGCTTTATCTCATCTTCTGAGTCATTTAAACTGGGAATTATTAAATAGGTTATTTCTAATAATTTTCCTTCTTCCTTTATTATTTTTAAAGTATTTAAAACTGGTGCCAATTTTCCCCCAGTAACTTTTTGATAAAACTCCTCTGAAAAACCTTTTAAATCAACATTAAAAGCATCCATATATTGGCATAATTTTCTTAATGGCTCTTCATTAATATATCCATTGGTTACCATAATATTATATAAGCCATTTTCATGAGCCAATTTAGCTATATCATACATATATTCATAAAAAATAGTCGGTTCAGAATATGTATAAGCAATTGCCTGCGACTTGCTTTTGAGCGCAGCTCTTATTATTTGCTCTGGAGTTTTTTTGTCTAAAGAAAAATCTTCAACAGTGGCTTGGGAAATTTGCCAGTTCTGGCAATTCAAGCATGAAAAATTACATCCGGCTGTTGCAATAGAATAAACATCAGTACTCGGTAGCATATGAAATATGGGTTTTTTTTCAATTGGATCAATATGTTCTGAAACTGGCAGACCATAATTAAGAGCATATAATTTTCCATCTTTGTTTTCTCTGACTTCACATAGACCTCTTTTCCCTTGTTTAATTAAACAATTATTAGGACATAAATTGCATTTGACTAAGCCATTGCTTAAAGTTTCATAAAAATCCGCTTCTCTTAAATCCTCTATTCTAAACAAACCAATACTCTCAATATTAAAATCCGGATTTTTATTTTTTAATAAAAATAAAGGTAAAAACAATAATACTGTTAAAACAATAGCTCCGAAGATAACAATTAATTTTTTATAAATTTTACTCATAAACCTTATAACTTATAGCTTAAAACTGTCCAATAGCAAAATACAAAAATATCAACCCAACCAATATTGCACTCATTCTCGCTATTTTAACAAAAATTTTCTTTTTTGTTAATAATCCAAGAAAAGTTATTGGGGCTAAATAAATTGCTGTTCCCATAAAAAAACCTAAAAAGAAAAGTAAACCATTAATCGCTCCACCTATTTGAGCAACATAAAAAATAGCAATTAAAAAAGGCGGACATATATTTATTCCTGTTAAAAATCCAAATAAAAACGGTGGCTGAATTTTTTTATATATAGAACAAACTTTGGACTTTGGAATACTTAAACCCAATGCATAGCCAATTAATAAAAACGACAATAAAATCAAAACAAAATTAGCGAATAACTGAAAATAATGACTGCTCACGAATTTGCTGAAATATCCGACTATTATCCCAAATAAAATATACGCTATCAACCGGCCTAAACTGAATTTTAAATAAACTATCCAAATCTGCTTAAAATTCCTTTTTTCTGCAGAAAGTACTGAAAAATAAATTGGCACACACCAACTTAAACAAAAAACGCCAGCTGACAAACCAGTTAAAAAGCCCTTAATTAATATCATATTAAAAATTGATAAATTTTTTAATCCTGTTTATAAAATATCTCCAATGCAAAATAACATGGACAAGACACATTTCAGCCATAATAATAGAAAATATTATATGCGCTTTGCTAAAATTATAATTTTTGAAGCAGCCTAATGTAATTTTTAATAATGAAGCAAATCCAGTGATAGTGGATAATAAAAAAAATAAAAGCAAAATAATATTATGAAAATATAAAAGATTATGCTTTTTAAATGTCTGCAAAAATTTGCCTTTTTCATATCTGCTTCTATATTCTAAATAAAAGAAAATAATATAAAGCAAAACTAAAATTATAGTAATGGGCAAAAAATAATAATTAGGTCTAATGGTCTCAATATTGTTATTGCCCAATTGGCCTGATTCTGATTGAGAATGATCACAAATATCATCACTATTAGTATCAACATACCTGGCACATGAACCTGGATAAGGATCATCTATTAAACCAAATGGACAATCATTCCAGGCAAAAACAAGGCCTGGTAAAAAAACCATAATTATTGCTACTACTAAAAACAAAAAAATGTATTTTTTCAATATCATATTTATTAATATGCCTATTCAATTGTAATTGTATCAAAAAATCATATTAAAATGAACTATATATATATAAAAAAAGCCACTGAAATCAGCGGCCTTTTTTTCTAAAAATTTAAAATTATCTAAACATACTTTCTCTTATAGGCGTTTTTTTAACAAATTTTCCTGCTGGCCTACCCTTAATTAAAAACTTTTTCATATTAGAAGATAAATCAAAAAAATCATCGGCCTGTTCTATCAACTTAGAAGAGGTCGTTTTTTCAAAAGCAATTACTTCTACTAAAACTCCATGATATTGTAGATATTCAACTAAAGGTAAAAAATCGCCATCACCAGTAACAAGAATTACTACATCTAATTGTTTGGACATTTTAATGGCATCTACTGATATTCCAACATCCCAATCGGCCTTTTTATGTCCTCCGGCAAAAATTTGCAGTTGTTTAGATTCTATTCTAAAACCCTGTTCTTGTAGGGCTTTAAAAAAATTATTTTCATCTGGCAATCCTGCTTCTACCACATAAGCACTAGCTCTAATTAATTTTCTATCGTGAACTGCCTCTTCTAAAATCTTTCCAAAATTTACAAAAGAATTATAAAGATTTTTTGCTGAATAATACATGTTTTGAACATCAACAAAAACTCCTATTCTTTGATCTTTGTGTTTGTGCATAAAATTAGTTAGTAGTAAGTAGTTCGTAGTTAATAGTAAATTAATTAAAAACCATACTACTTGAAACTTAATATTTAAAAATTATTAAACTTATAATTAAATCAATAACCATGGGCTGAAAGCTAATTGCTGATAACTAAAAGCTGATCTAACTTTTAACTCCAGTATAATAAGAAGCTAAAAAAGTGCTAATCGGCATTGATAAAATAATTCCAATTGCCCCGATTAAACCTCTAAAAATCTCCGTAGCTATTAAATGATTATTTAAAACATCTCCAAAATTCATTCCTCCTATAGAGAATAATAGCAGAATACTTAAAGCCGAGCCAGCGTAGGCCAAAAATAAAGTATTAGCCATAGAGCTAACATGCGATACGCCCACTTGATAAGCCCGTTTAAAAATTTCTTTATTACTCAAATTAAAATTGGCCTTTCTAAGTTCTAAAACAGTAGAAACCTGACTAACCACCATATCATTTAAAACTCCTAAACTGCCAATAATTACTCCCGCAAAAAGTAAACCCTTAAAATTTATGGTCTGATCAATTAAATTAACCAAATAAATACTCTCTTCAGAAATGCCGCTCAATTTAATTAAATTACTAAAAATGATTGCCAATATGCCTGTAATAAATAAACTGATTAAAATACTTAATACTGAAATATGGCTTTTCTTATTTATACCTTCGGTGATGTAAATGATAAAAAATAAAATTAAGAATCCTCCGCCAATACCTATTAAAACAGGACTATACCCGTTTAAAATGGCCGGTAAAATTAATTTTAAAATAATAATAAAACTAATTATTAAAGCTATAGTAGCTCGCAATCCCTTCCAGCGACCAATAATAATCATGCCTAACAAAAAAATACCAGCCAAAAAATATATATTATTATTTCTGACATAATCAATAATATAAAAAATGTTCTGATTTTCTAAATTCAAATTATGAGAAACTAAAACTTTATCACCCACTTTGTATTCTGACAATGCGCCTACTTGAAAATCGTCTATGCCCTGAAAATAAATTTCTTTATTTTTAAAACTACCAGAAAGGCCTTTTAATTTTAAATTTTGTTGTTTAATAATCTGCCCATTATTTTCTATCTCCTTTTCTTCTAAAATTTCAATTACTTGAGCCTGGAAAACTTCATTCTGTTCAACTTGCTCATTATTTTGTTCTTGACTTTCTATAAAATCAACAGTAGAACTTGATTCTATATTTTGATAGGGATTTACTAATTCAGCTTCTAAAGTACTGGGAGAATTTTCTTGAGCTAAACTAAAAAATGGTATTAAAAAAATAATTCCAAAAACTAAAAAATATTTTTTAGTAAAATTAAGCATTAAGCTAAAGTTAATAATTCTGGTTTAAACAACATTAATAAACCCATAATTAAAAGCACTATTCCGCTAATTAATTTAATTATTTTTAAATATTTATCTGAGGCCTTGGTAACTTTTAAAGTAATCACCGCTATTAAAAAAATTAAAAAATCATCAATCATATAAAACAATACATACACTAATAAATATCCATAATATTGAGCAGTGGGTAAATTATAAGAAGTTAAAATTTTAGTATAGGCCAGCGGAAATCCAAAAGAACAGGCCAATTCTACTAAATTAACGCCAATAGCCACAATAACTACTCCAATTAAAGTTAAGCCCAAAGACATTTCTGCTTTAGTTAATTGTGACATTTTAACAAAAAGCTTTCTTTGGATTTTATTAAAAAAACTCTGTTTATTTTCTTCAACATTACATACTTTACAAACTACTCCGGTAAAATAGTCTTTTAACAAAAATAAAGAGAAAAATATTATTACTAAAGCTATTATAATCTGTACATATTGCTGATAACCAATAAACATAAATAAATTCAACCAAGCTGAAATAAATAAAAAATAAACAACCCCAGAAACTAAAATAAAAACCCCGCCGATTAAAATAACTCTTTTCCTAACGCCAGTAGCCACTAAAACCGCCAATAAAAATCCTAAAGCCACCATCGCGCAGGCATTAAAACCATCTAAGGCCCCGACCACTATACTTAAAATTAAAGGCGAAAAACCACTTACATCAATATTGCCAATAATCGGTATTTTAAATTCCCGCTCTGATTCAATTTTTTCTGGATTATTGCTGGTTTGGTTTTGTTCACAATTTTCTTGCTCTTTTTCCCGACATTCTTGAATTAATTCTTGAACATAATTTTTTATTAATTCTCCAATCTTATCGCTATAACCAACTATATATTTATCAGCAATAAACATTATTGGCACTGACCCATAATTTTCCTGTGAAACATTGTATTCCGAATATAGTTTTTTTAATAATTCAATATTATCTTTTTCAGCTATATTATGCTCAGTAATTATTAATTCCGAATCAAGATATTCTTGGTCTAACTTATTTAAAAAATATTTGGCCTCTTTACAGTGCGGACAACTAGTGCTGTAAAAAATATCTATTTGGACATTTTCTTCTTGGGCTGAAACATTAAAAATCGGTATAAAAACCGATAAAAATAAGAAGGAAATAATGCTGAATATAAAAATCTTTTTCATATATGTTAAACTTATGGCTTATGGCTAATAACTATTTATCCTTATTTTCCTTCTCTCCTCCGTCATTCTCATTCTCTTCGTCGAGACCTTTGGCAATAATCCTTAATAATTCTTCCTTACTAACCTCTTCTTCTTTTTTAACAATCACATTTTCATTTTGGTCTAAAAAAATAAAGGCCGGTAAATTTTTTACCTCATATTTTTTTAAAAGTTCTTTGTGCTCATCCGCATCAAAATATTCTGTTTTTAATTCTGGCAATTCTTGCTCAATTTCTGCCCAGCGAAATTTCATAACAATGCAACCCGGACACCATTCTGCACCTATTTTTATAACTTTCAACCCGTTAGCCCCGTTTAGAGATAAATCTCTAACGGGGTAAGATATATTTTTTTTATTGGTCATATTTTTTAATTATTACAATAAAACAAATAAATATTTTGTCCTTAAATTAATTTATTATATCTAACGGGTTTCATAATTTTATTTTTATTTACTATTTAAATTTAATTTTTGAATTAATTCTAAAATTCCTTGCCGACTATTTTCAAACTTTTGGTCTTTTTTATTCTGAACTAAAAAAAACGCACTAAAAATTATTAAGCCCAAAAGAATAAATAATAAAAATAATTTATAGGCCCTTTTTCTCTCGATTCTATTCATTAATATTAAAACTAGAAATAATTTCTGTTATTTCTGCGGCTCGCGCATCTAAATCCTCTGTTAAATCTGTTGTATTCTGCGAATAAACAAAAACTTCTTCGTCTGTATCCCATAAAAAATTGAAATTATACTCTTCATTTTCTTGAATTCCTTCCCATTCTGCAATATCTAAAACGAAAATGCTAAATAAATTAGTATCTGCTAAATTAAAATTAATAGCAGTGGCTTCTCCTATTTCTCCTAAATCAAAAATGCTCTTACTAACCGCATAATCTTGCCAAGTACCTGGAAAAACTAGACCAAATCCATATTCTTCATTAGAATAAGTAAAATTTTCAACTTCTTCTTCGTCAACCTCTTCTTCATCAACCGCTTCTCCGTCTTCCAAAGAATAATCTTTAACTATTAACTCCCCCTCCAATAAAGTTAGGTTTTCTATTATAGTAGGAAATTCCGTTATTAAGGCCTGAATATTTTCATCAACTGCTTGAGCTACTAAACTATAAACAATAACATACTCTTCTGTTTCTCCCACATACAGCAAGCCATTGTCTTCTTGTTGTCTGACTTGTTCCCATTGTTCGGGACCAATAATGCTAATTCTGGCTACGGGATTTTGTTCTGTAAAACCAAAATCAATAAAATTAGCATTTTCTGTAATCAAATAACCTTCCCAGGTTTCTGGAAAACTTAATGAAAAACCAAAGGTCTCGTTCGTATATTCTGGCCAAGCACCAATTTTACTTTGTACTTGGGTCTCTTGTTGATTAGCGGTTTGATTTCCATTAACTTGTAAACTTTCAATATAATTTGTTAAATTATTTACCTTTTTTTGTAATTCATCTATTTTGGCCTGTTTTTCTTCATTAAGCGCTGACTGGTTAATTGCATAAGCCAAAGATATGCCTAAAATCACCAGTATTACAACTACTGCGATTATAAATCCTGGCTTAGTGTAAATCTTTTTTTCTTCCAACCCGTTTGCCCCGTTTAGAGATAAATCTCTAACGGGGTTTGATGTTTTTTCTTTTATTTTTTTATCCATGCGATTATTATATTATTTATAAATCTATTTTATATTCCCCATAAAATTATTAAACATCTTACGGGTTCCATAGTTTTAAAAAATTTAATTATTATGACTAAATATTAATAAATTTTACCAAAAATATCAATAGTATGCCAATTATAAAAAATATAAAATGAATGATATTGTTTTTAATACTACAGCCATGCTTAACTTCGGGAATTAAATCTGAACAAGCAATATAAATAAAATTACCAGCAGCAAAAGGTAAAAGAAAGCTAATATTAATTTTAGTGGATAAAAAATAAGCTACCAAGCCACCCAAAACTATAGTTAGGGCGGAAAGAAAATTAAAAATTAGGGCCTTTTTCTTTTCCCATCCCCCATGAATTAATATTCCAAAATCTCCTAATTCTTGAGGAATTTCATGAGCCGCCGCAACTATCCAAGTAATAATTCCTACCTTAATGTCTACTAAAAAGGCCCCAGCAATTGCTAGGCCACCAATAAAATTATGTATTCCATCTGCTATTAATATTAAATATGTAACCGGTTTTTTATGTTCTGAAGGCACTAGATGACAATGATGCCAATGAATAAATTGTTCTAATAAAAAGAATAAAGAAAAACCAATTAATACCCAAATAAAAATACCCGTAATATTTTTTGTCATTCCTATAGCTTCTGGAATCATGTGCAAAAAAGCTCCTCCTAAAAGTGCTCCAGCGGAAAAAGCCACTAAAGGCAAAATAATTTTCCGTAAAACTCTCTCTTTTAAAACTAAAGCAAAAAGACCAACTAAAGCTATTAAGCTCATGGCCACAGAACTAAGAATAATGATTAATAATATACTCATATACTAATTATTATAATGCTAATATACTAATTGAATACTAATAATACGAATACTATGCTAATAATTAAATATTAACGAGGATATATTCGTATTATATTAGTATAATTGGTATACATTCGTATATTGGCATTATAATTTACTATTCTATCTTAATCGCCTTGCCCTTGATAATTGCTTCGCTAATTTTTTTGTAAGCTGAACTTAAAATTCTTTGAAAAGTACTTTGAGAAGTATGCATTTCTTTAGCAGCCTGATTTTGGTCTAAATTTTTTACATTTTTTAAACGCAAGGCCTCGGCCTCTTCTTTAGTTAAAACAATAACTTCCAAATTACACATTGGAATTCCTTGGGGCTTAAAATATCTGGCCCGAGCCCTAAATCTAATTTTTCTACATAATCTTGGTCGAGGCATGGTGTTAATAGGTTAACCCCTCACCTTTTTTATTTGAAAAAGTAAGAGGATTATTTTTATTTTAAAATGATAATTATTATAACAATTTGTTTTCAAAAAAGGTGACGGGGTTAATAGGATAATTGGTTAATAGATCAATTTAAAGTCAAAAATTATTTTAAATAATCTTTAATTAAACCTGAAGCTAATTTATATTCTATATTCCTTTCTTGTAAAGCGCCCTGCATATTGTCTCCAATTTCACCAGTAATCAATTTTTGAACGTTTTTTTGCTCTAACATTTTAGCAACACTAAAACCAGCCCCTCCCCCACCTTTAGCAAAGGGATTTTTTAATGCTTCTAATATTTCCTTTTGTTCATCAATTAATAAATAATAAGGAGCTCGAGCGCCCTGATTAGATATTTCTCCTTCTAAATTTTTAGTTGTAGATGCAATGGCTGTAATCATATAATTTTAAAATTAATTTTTTCTCTTAGGGGCATCGCACTCACACATTCAAATATAAACATTCAAATTCATTACTCAGAATCAAAGATTAGCGAGCGGAGATCCGCCTCTGGCGGGAACAAACTTATTAATTATTATTCCATTAATAATAGAAAAAATAATCATTAATATTACAATCAATATAACAAATTTTAAAGAAAAATAATAGATGATAATTGGAATAAGAGGCAATTTTATAGCCCGATTATAAAGAAAAATACTAATCAATCCATTTTTAAATCCTTGTTTTTTTAAATCTGCTAAAAATGGATACCAGGCATAAATAGGACCCGCTGATAAAATACCTAAACCAATAGTTAAAAAATATTTTTTCCAATTTAATTTACCTACTAAATATTTTTTAATTTTTTGATCGCTTAAAATATAATTAAAAATAAAAATCAATATAAATGCTCCTAATATGCTGGGTAAAATTTTAACCGCTAAAACAATAAACCTATTTAAGCTAGTCGTAAAAAACGTAAAATTAAAAACCAATACAAATAAATAAATTAAAATTACCAAACTCAAAAATTTCAGACCAGGATTTAAATTACTAAATTTTTGTCGTAATGTTTTCATTAAATTTATTAACTCAAAACTAATTGAGTTATTAAACCAATTAAAATAGCACTAATAAAACTTAAAACATTTCTTAACACAGCAAATCTTTTACCTAAAATCATACTTTCCGCTGGCAACTGAACAATACCTACTGTCACCCAAGCTAATATAAAAGCTGTAATAGCCGCTAAACTAATTCCAAGTTTTGTCAATTCCCTAGCTAATATATAAGAGGTAATTGGGTTACCGGCCGCTAAACTACCAATCGTGGCTCCTAAAAAAGAATCTGCTAAAATATTGTGTTGAAATATTTTTACTATCCAGGCCGATTTTAATAAGGGACTTAATAAAGAAATCAACAAAATAACACCTATTACCAAGGGTAGGGTCATTATTATTGTTTTTTTCGTTTTTTGATAAACTTTTAAAAATTTACTACTCATAATAACTTTCAATTTTTTTAACATAAACAAAGAAGAAGCGGTGATTAAAAAACCACCGCTCTAATCTGATCCTTATTTGTCTTCCTTTAATTCTTTTTCTACGGCAGCTAATTCTGCTTTTAGGTCATCACGATAAACTTTTAAATCTTCTGTTTCTTCCTGACGAGTAAAAAATCTGCGAAATCCAAATCCTCTTCCTTGGCCACGGCCATATCCCATACCGCCACCACAAGGACCTAATCCTCTTCCAGTCATTGCGCCCTGGCCCATTGGACCAGTTCCATCAAATCTAGGCATATAATTGTTTTTAATAATTAAATAGATTTTGAATAATCAATTTAAAATTGAAAATTGAAAATTGATCATTCTGTTTTAAGTATATACCCATAACTATATTTTGTCAACCCCGTTAAATAATTTTATCCCCCTCCAATTAATTAAGTATAAAATCCATTTTGTCGCATACTTTATTCTTCTTAAAAAAATTAAACGAGAATAAAATTAAGATTTAAATATATAATAAATCGTTATTAATAATTTCTTTTTTATCAATTATATTTTATATTTTATGGTATTACATTTAAATCTTATTTAACGGGGTCAAGCAATGTTATCCACCTCTTAGATTTTCAATAGCTGAGCAACATAATCAATGTCCTTGTCTCCACGACCTGATAGATTTATAATAATGATTTTATCCTCATATAAATATGCTGACATATTACAAATAATAATACAATAAACCTTAATTAAAAATAAAAAGGAATTTACCAATTAAGATAAATTCCTTTGAAATAATTATGACCTCTTCCATGCCCTCTCAAAGAAGGCCTCTTTAATATCCCCTCTTCCGTGAATGAGGAGAACGATAATGCCTACCAAAATATAAATCACAAGAAAAGAAAGAAAAACAGGTTGAATCAACAACGATAATATCCCAAAGGATATTATAAAAACTATCTGCAAGTATATGAATTTCAAGAAAACCACACTATAGAATCCAACAACTCCAATGAAGATTGCAACGGGAAGGAAAATTACTATTTCAGAAACATTTGTCCATCCAAGCATCAGCTTAAAAAAACCTACCCCTGCTAGACAAATCAGAAACAAAACTCCGGCCAACATTATCCCTCCAATTAATTGAAAAACAAAAGTTGAAATAAATCTCAAACTTTTGTTTTTACTTAGACCAGCTTTTATCAGAAAAATTATAAAAGCAATAATGAATAGTGGTATTATTATAAATAACATACATCCTCCAAGATTTTTTAATTTAGTTTTAATATTAAACAATATCACACTTCACAAAAAAAGTCAAGCATTTTAAAACAAACAAAAAAAGAACTTCCATGCTCTACTACAAACTACCAACTACGAACCACCAACTAACCTCATAATCCCCTCGCTAAATTAATACCCTTCATATATTCGCTGGGCTGTAATTTTAAAAAATACAAAGCTGTAGGAGCAATATCTGATAAAACTCCAGATATTTTTTCTTGATATAAATTTTGATTTTTTATTGGACTTGTTTTGTTTTGCAAACTATTATTAACAATAATCAGAGGAACCGGAAAATTACTATGCTCTTTGTCTATTTCTCCGGTTTTTAAATCAACAATTTCTTCCACATTACCATGGTCAGCAGTTAATAAAACCGTACCGTTTTGTTTTAAAATTAAAGGAATAATTTTTGCCAAATCTCTATCAACTTCTTCTAGGGCCTTAATGCTGGCTGGTAAATTACCAGTATGGCCAATCATATCTGGATTAGCAAAATTTAAAACATAAAAATCAAATTCTTTACTTTGAATCGCTTGCATTAATTTTTGAGTTACCAAAGGAGCCGACATTTCTGGTTGCTGGTCATAGGTCTCCACATTAGGAGAAGGAATTAATATTCTTTCTTCGCCAACTAATTTTTCTTCTTTTAAACCATTAAAAAAGAAAGTTACATGAGCATATTTTTCGGTCTCGGCAATATGAAGCTGTTTTAAACCGGACCGACTGACTACTTCCGATAAGGTTTGCTTAGCATCCGGTCTTTTAAAAGCCATTTCTACGGGTAAATTTTTTTCATATTCTGTAAAAGTAACCACAAATAAATTTTTAATTTTACCCCCTCTGTCAAAACCCTCAAAATCATCTAAAGTTAAGGCCTTAGTCATTTGTCGGGCCCGATCGGCTCTAAAATTAAAAAATATAATTGCATCGTTATCAGAAATAGTAGCTATTGGCTTTTCGTCTTTTTCTATAATAATAGGCCTAAATTCTTCATCAAAAATATTATGGGCATAGGAATCTTGAATGGCCAAAATTGGATCAGAAAATTTCTCCTTAGTTTGGCCATGCACCATGGCGTCATAAACTAATTTAATTCTATCCCAATTATTATTTCTATCCATAGCATAAAAACGCCCGGACAAGGAAGCTATTTGACCACAATTAAATTCTTGTAGGGTCTTTTGAATTTCTTTTATAAATTCTAAACCCCTATTTTTAGAAGTATCTCGGCCATCTAAAAATAAATGTAAATAAACCTTTTTTAATTTATATTCTGAGGCCAATTTTACCAAACCCTCTAAATGAGCCTGGTAAGAATGAACTCCTCCTGTTCCCAAAAGACCCATTAGATGTAAGGCCGAATTATTATTTTGAACATGCTTAATGGCCTTAATTAAAACCTGATTACTAAAAAAACTATTATCTAAAATGGACTTATTAATTCTATTTAAACTCTGTAAAATAATTTGTCCTGAGCCAATAGTTAAATGCCCGACCTCTGAATTTCCTACCTCGCCATAGGGCAAACCCACTGCCTCTCCAGAGGCCTGTAATAAAAAACTAGGATAATTCTTCAATAAATAATCCCAATAATCAATTTTGGCTAGGGTTACGGCATTACCAATAGACGATTCAGAAACGCCCCAGCCATCCAAAATAATTAAAGCTACTGGATTAGTAGTCATAATTTATTTCTTCATCTTGGCCTTCCAAAATCTGGCTAACTTTTTCTTTGATTAAATTGTCTTTCTCTTTAATAATCTTTAGAATATATTTCTTTTGTTCTGCTTCTGCTTCTTTTTCATGCTCAATAATTCTTTGGTTTAAACTATAAACCATATCCGTAATACCCATTAATACTTTTTCCTTTTTAGCTTCTGGAACATTTAATTCAGAAAAATAACTCTCCACTGATTTTTGAACTAATTTTTCTACCATAATTTTATAAATATTTATATTAATAATTATAACACATTCAAATCAGAAAACTATTGACTAAAGGGCTGATAAATGATAAAGTCCTATTAATAAGTAAACTTAGGTTTTACTCACTTAGGCAAAAAACTCCACACCCCTATTTGGGAATGAATGTGTTGTGAATAATCCGTTTCAACCATTCTAAGGCAAAAACGGATATGCTTCAACGGGTTAGACCAAACAAACAATGAGGATGAGCTAATGACTCCTATTGGTGAGTTTCAACTTTTTTATTCTTTAATTTAAAAACAATGAACAAAAACACGCATTACGAATTAACCTTTATTATAGATGGCAATATCCTTGAGACAGAACATCAATCAATTTCTGATAATCTTAAAGGTCTTATTGAAAAAAAACAAGGCAAAATAATATCTGAAGATATTGTTGGACGAAAAAAATTAAGCTATCCCATTAAAAAAGTAAACAAAGGCGTATTTATTTCTTTAGAATTTAACATTGATGCCTCGGAAATAAAAAATATTGATAAAGAATTAAAATTAAATAAAAATATATTAAGATTTCTTATTACCAATAAGCCCAATAATATTGAAAAACCTCGAGAAACTAAAATTAAGGAAGAGACAGCTCCTCCAAAAAATTCTCCTATAAAAGAATCAGCAAAAAAAATTAAAAAAAGTCCAACAGAAGAGGCCCCAAAAGAAATAAAAGAAAAAACAGATATTAATGAATTAGATAAAAAATTAGACGAAATATTAAACAACGAATTATTAGATTAAATAATTATTAAGTAAAAAGTTGAAAAGTAAAAAGTTAAAAAGATGTAAAAATTCAAACTTGAAAATAACTTACAACTTTTAACTTTAAACTTTTAACTTTCAACTAAGTTTATGGATTTAAACAAAGCCACAATTATAGGCAGAATGACTGCCAATCCTGAATCTAGAACAACTCCTGCTGGTCAAACGGTTGTATCTTTTTCAGTGGCCACTAGCTTTAGCTGGAAAGATGCTAATGGTGAAAAAAAAGAAAAAACTGAATTTCATAATGTAGTCGCTTGGAGAAGATTAGCTGAAATCATCACTCAATATTTAAGAAAGGGCAGTAAGCTATACTTAGAGGGTCGATTACAAACCAGATCATGGGAAGATCAAAATGGAGTCAAAAGGTATCGAACTGAAATTATAGCCGACAATATGATAATGTTGGACAATAAGCCCAGTGGAATAGCATCCACTTCTTCTGAAAAATCTACTCCGGAGACAAAAGAAAAAAAAGATGAAGACAAAAAAGAAGATGATGAGGAAGAAATAAATATTGAAGATATACCATTTTAAAATTTTCAATTATCAATTTTACCCCCTCTCCCTCCCTCTTAGCTAAGGGGGAGATGATGGGGGGTTAATTAAATTTTAAATTATTTAAAAAAATAAATTAAAATTTTAATAATCACTATGGTTAAAAGTAAAAACACTATTCATAAAAAAAAGTTTTGTTATTTTTGCAATAAAAATATTAAATATATTGATTTTAAAGATACTCAAATTTTACAAAGATTTATCAGTTCATATTCAAAAATAGTCCCTCGCAAAAGAAGTGGTGTTTGTTCTAAACATCAAAGAAAATTAAGTCAGGCCATTAAAAGAGCCAGATTTATGGGGCTTTTACCTTACACTAAGTAATTTGAAAATCGTCAATTGAAATTTGAAATTAGATAATAGAAAATCGAAAGTCAAAATTAGTTACCAAGTTTCGAATATCTCCCGCCTCTATATATATTTTAATTGTTACCTGCCTGCGCGTAGCTGAACCTATGCTTCGGCGAAGGCAGGCGGGATCCCGCTCCGCGGTGATAATTTATATTACGACTTTCCCCGCCTGCCAACGCCTAATGCCGTAGGCTCTGGCGGGCAGGTAATTTCGAGAAACTAATTTCTAATTTATACGTATGTTGGAGTTTAACGAACTAAAATTGAATAAAATAATCTCTTTAAATAACCAGCCCTATAAAATAACCTTTGCTCAACATTCTAAGCAGGCTAGAAGCGGGGCTGTTTTAAGAACTAAATTAAAAAATCTAATCAGTGGTGAGGTTCTAGAAAAAACTTTTAATAGTGGCGATAAGGCCGTAGAAGCAAATTTAGAAAGAATTAAAGCTAATTTTCTTTATAATGATGAAAATAATTATTATTTTATGACTCAAGAAAGTTTTGAGCAATTCTCACTTTCTAAAGAATCTCTAACCGACCAAGCTATTTTTTTAAACGAGGGCATAAGTGTTGATGTTTTAAAATTTAATAATGAGCCCGTGTCTATTAATCTACCCACTAAAATGGATTTTAAAGTCATCTCCTCTCCTCCAGCAATTAAAGGAGACACTGCTGGTACTGCTAATAAACAAGTTACTATTGAAACCGGCGCTAAAATAAAATGCCCTTTATTTGTCAAACAAGGCGACATTATTAAAATCAACACCGAAACCAAGGAATATGTAGAAAGAGTATAAAAAATTAGAAAATCGTTCACCCTGAACCAGTTATCGGTTCGGGGTAAAGTCGAAATTAGAAAATAGTTCACCCTGAACCAGTTATCGGTTCAGGGTAAAGTCGCCTGCCTGTCGATTTACCCCATCACTTTTTAAAAGATGCCGGGGCTTACATACTGAAATGTAATGAAGGTATGCGAGCGGGAAACTCGAAAGTCGTAATAGAAAATCGAAAGTCGAAAATAGGTTGACATCAATTTAGTCTGATGTTAAATTGAATATACAAGGGTCGCATAGACGATTTTTTTATTTTAATTAAGTATAAACATCACCACCCCTTCACTTCCCCTCCTTCACCCCGTACAAAAGCTTCGCTTTATACGGGGCGAGACTGAGGAGGGGAAACAGGGGAGGTGCTGAAAAAGTATGAGAACAGTACATAACTTAAAAAAATATAAAACCATTCGTAGAAAATTACGTAATAATATGACGGAAGCCGAGGTTAAATTATGGTGTGTTTTAAAATCTGAAAATTTTTATAAGTACAAATTCAGAAGGCAACATGGCATTGGACCATATATTGTTGATTTTTATTGTCCACAATTAAGATTAGTTATAGAACTAGACGGTAGCCAACATTTAGAATCAAACAATATTATTTATGATCAAAAAAGAACTAAGTACTTTAGTTCTTTAAATATTAAAGTTATTAGATTTTTTAATAATGATGTTTTAAAAAATATTCAAGGAGTTTGGATGAGGATAGAAGATAAGATAAAATTTATTTTGCTTAAATCTAAAAAATATTTAAAGAATAATCAATTCTAATTTTTCTGTTTTAGTATTTAAAATAGCAAAAGTACTTTTGGAAAATAATCCAACCAATATGTTTAGGTTATATTTTTTTATCTATTTTCGATTACTATTTTCGATTTTCTAAAAACTATTTTCTAATTACTTAAATCTAATTTCCCCAGCTTCTTCAACTATTTCTCTCCACACAAATTGTTCTAAATTAGTGTCTCCATATACAATAGGAAAATAGCTTTTTTGAGCATTTTTCTTAAATATATTAGCCAAATGCATTCCCATTAAACCCGAATCCTTTGCAGACAATTTTAATTTTTCATTTAATAAAAACTGTAAATATAAACTAACTGTTTCTGCTTTGGTTGAATTTTCAATAATATTATTAATTAAATCTGAAGAAAATTTCTGGCTTAAATATTTTTTAAATTCAGAAAGTAAATCCTGATTATCTAAAAAAAACAAATTCAAAAGTTTATTCTGACAAATAAAAATTAATACTGCTAAGGCCTCTCCTTTTTTGCTAGTTTTAAATCTTTGCGATAATTTGTCTATCTCCTTATTATATTTTTCAAACTCTTTTCTTAAAAAACCTATTTTGCTTAAATCCGCTTCAAATTTTTGATAATCCTTTAAAAGTTTCTCAATAGCTGAAGCTTGTTTTTCTTTGGGTTTAATATCTTCTGCTATTTCTGAAGCTTGAAAAACTTTTTTAGTTGGTTCTTTTCCAGGCAATTTAACTGGTTCGCGTGATAAATTATTTTCTTTAACCTCCGATTGTGCAGATAGTCCAAACCTTAAATAATTATATACTTCCAAAATTTTGACTAATATATTTCTATCTTGCTTATTTAATTTTTTTACATTATCATTGGTGTTTAAATAATTCACTAAATCAATATTTTCTCCACTCTTCTTAATATCAATAAATTCATCATAATCTATAAGCCAATTCTTTATAATTGAAGTTTCTTCTTTGTCTCCTATTGTCAATATATTTTCGCCCAAATGTTCTAAATTATTTTTAAGAGAGTCTATTAAAATATTTTTTAAATTTATCCAACTAGCAACATTTAACATAAATAAAATTTTGATTTCATTTATAAAATTAATCTCTAAATCAACGCCAAGTAATAATTTATTTTCAAATAATTTCTTTAGGTCCGACTTGCCTAAAAATCCAAAATATACCCAGGCCAATTTATCCAAAATTGGTTGATATGTCTTAAATATATATGAATTTGAATCCTCTATGTCAGCGTCTGATATTAATTTATTCAAAAATAACCAAAGCTCTCCGGCTTCTCCAATATAAAAGTATCTATGATATTCATCAGCTAATTCATCAATTTTTTTAAAAGTATCATTATTTTCTAAATCTGATATAGAAATTTTTTTTATTTTTTCTAATTCATAATCAATCATATAAATAGAACAAATTATTTTTTAATATTATTAGTATTAGTAGAAGAAACTTCTTTTGGCATTCTACCAAGAGATTTTCCCGAATCTTTATTAAGTTTTTGTAAATTAGAATTTATTTTTGTAAGCAAACCTTTGATTGACATTGGATCTAATGCCCCCCCATCCGTATCCTCTGTCCCTTTAGTCGCAGATTGGGCTTTTTTAATATCTTTAATAAAATTATTCAATTTTAAGCTCTCTCCTTGATCAACTTTAGCAGATGGCATTTTTTCCAAAGAAGATTGTACTGCTATTAATACATTTTCAATGCTTGCCAATGCACCAACAATAGCTTTGCTACCCAACTTATCAGAATTAATTTCTTTTGTTTTTTCTTCAACTTCCTCTTGTCCAGCTTTAACTATCTCTTCTGGCTTTACTCCTTGAGTTGCTTTTTTAATTTTTGTTTTCTTAGTTTCTTTATCTTCTGTTCCTTCCCCAGGAATTTTTTCTACTGGACTTACTATTTTGACAACTTTCTCTAATGCTCTTTTCGCTTCAGGACTAGCATTGCCGACAAGTTTATTAAAATTTTCATAATCTTTAACAACTTGAGAAACCGCTTTAGCATAATCCTCCTTGGCTTTTTTAATCTCATCTTTAAGGGGATTGATAGTATCTCTATCGATAATATTATTATTATCTAAAAATTCATTGCCTTTCCTGGTTTCGTTTCGAGCTTCGGCAATATGTCCATCTTTTTGAGCTTTTTTGGCTAGTTCAAAATGTTCCTTAGCATCATCTACATTTTTTCTCTTCTTATTTTCAACTTCTTCAATCGCGCTTTCGTTTGTTTGTTTAACCTTATTATAATTTTCCTTTAATGTTTTTTTCTTAGTATAACTTTCATCTAATTTAGAACCAGCATCCCCTATTTTTTTATCATTAAGCCCCTTTATAGCAGAGTTTATGTCTCTTTTTACTTTTTCTATTTTAGATTCTATTTTAGAAATTGGCAGGTCTGCAATTTTTTCTACTCCACCCCAAAGGCTACTTCCCATTTTCCCTAAAAGTTTAGCAAAATTTTTAAGACCTGTTTTGGCTTTACTACCACCGGCTCTAATCATAGCACTAGCCTCGCCCACTTTTTTAACTATTTCATCTTCCTCCTCATCTCGCCTAGTCTTGATATTTTTATCTGCTAAAACTTTTCTAGTTTTATACTGAGGCTCATAAATACCTTTACCAACTCCTACCATTTCAGCAACTGCTTCTTGTTTCATCTGTTGATCTGTCAAATTAGGATAACGAGCCTTCAAATCATAACCAATTACTTTTTGCTGTGGCTTCTCCATTGAATTCCAAATTTCATTAAAATCATCATCAGATAAATTTTGAGTTCTAGCATGGGCTCTCTCATGTCTTGCCTGATCAGTTCTGCTGCTCATACTAGTATTATTGTGTACTCTTAATGTCTCGGAATTCTGTAATCCCCCTCTTAAACGCTCAGCTTTTGCTTTATATTCATCATCTCCGCTATCTTGTAATTGTTTTTTGTATATTTTAATAATTACATTAATCGCTTTTTGTTTATTTTCACCACCAAAATAAACCGCATCCTGATTAGTAGTAACTCCTAATGCTTTTTGTATATCGGAATCATTAAAATTAAGTCCCACACCAGCTTGCTCTGCTCCCTGTTTTCTAGTTGAAGCTGTTGCAACACCTCTAATCTTATCTAACTCTTTTTGATTTAAGGCATTTTCATGACGTCGATAATCTACTCCACTTTCATATTCATCTTGATTATCTAAGTATTCTGCACTCTCATAAAAATCTTCTCCAGCATCTTTATATCTCTTAATCATCTCGGGGGTTCTCTCATGCTTTTCTTCATCAAAATCTTCGGCCATCCTTGGTGCCGATGGTCTTAATTCCTCTTCAGATTCTGATTCTGCGTCTTCATCTAATTCTACGCCTTCGGGTCTAGATGAAGGTGGTGCCTCATAACGCGCAGGTGCATCACCAAATCCTTTATCTCTAAAAAATTTATTCCAATACTCATCTATCTCTGGCTCTGTCCAATTATCCCATTCGCAACCCTCTGAGTGTTTTTTAATCTCATCTAACCCTATAGAAGTACCATCAACTTCAAATTTCATCTCCTTTTCCATTTCTTCATCTTTTTCAAAATCTTTACTGCCCGCCCTTGAGAGCGCAGCTCTTAAAGTACCCTTCTCTACGGTACTAATAAACCCTATATTTTGTAATGCTCTTATATTTTGTGCTCCCCCAAGCACGGTCATTGTTTTTCCATTGTCTTTTGTCTCTGGAAGCTCACTACTATAATGACCCCCCAATAAAGCATTTATGGTCCTAGCCATCATGCTCCTCCCCCATTGTCTAGGCTGGTCTGTACCAACTGAAACTCCAGCTACATTATTCCTTTCAGTTTTACCCATAGTAGTTCCAACGGTTTCTACCTCACCGTTAACAACTATTTGTTTTAAACCTACAAATGTTTGAGCTTGAAATCTGGCAAGTTGTTCTGCTGTATTTTTTCCAACTTCTATTGCTTCATTTTTTTCTTTCTCTTCAGCTCTTAAAAAAATATTTCTATCAAAAGTAAATTCTTCTTTCTCTTCATCCCAATCAGATACACGCAATTCATCTTTTTCTAAATCATAATTAGTTAAACCAGCGATATTAGAATGCCCGGTTTTATGAGAAATTTCATCACCAAGGGCTAATATTTCTAATCCAGCTGCATCATTTCCAAGCATATGCTGAAAAGCTCTTAAGGATTGCTTATTTCCTCTTATGTCAGAATCATATTCTCCATTCTTATTTTTTCGATATTTATCAAAATGCGAATGACCTAAAATATCATCATCATAACCCTTAGTAAAAGCCAATTTTATTAATCCTCTTAATCTAGCTTTATCTTCAGAGCTTTTATGTGAATTAGCATCTAATTTAGCTACTTCTCTTGCTATTACTTCTTTGGGTTTATTACTAAATTGTTTAACATATTCATCCTCTTTAGAGTGCTGAAACGCTACTCTTCTTCCTTGGTGACTTCCTGTAAAAAATTTTTGAACAGTATCTTCTGCCGCTGCATCAGCCCCTTCTTTAGCATCTTCATGTAATTTTTTCCTTCTTGCTTGATATCCTCTCCACAAAGCTTTTGGATTTAATATAGGATTTACTTTACCATCTGCTATCCCTTCATTTAATTTTCTAACTCCATATTTACCCAAACCTTTAACTCCTTCCCATGCTCCAACGGCAGGCAGTGCCGCAACCTTACCTGCTCCTTTTGCGACAGACCTTGCAAATTTCCCCAGTCCTTGTTGCATCTGACCCGCAAACTTAGAGCCAATCACGCCCATTTCTTGAGTTATCTTGATAGCGGCTATTAAAAGTCCAATAACTACTATAAAATCAATCATGTAATTAGTATTGGATATACCAGCTAAACTAGATTCTGCAGTAGGAATGGTCTCTCCTGTTCCAATGACTGGTCCCTTCATTGAAACAGAAATTGACTGTCCACTCATTTGAATAGTATAAAAAGTCAGCCATAAAAAGAAAGCCAAAACTGGACCGGCAACTAAATTTTTACCAAATAATTGCCACCATTTTTTAGAATATTCTGTGCCTATGGGCGAGGCCTGAAAAAAATAAGCAAAAGGCGATAAAATAGTTAAAACCCAAAGAGACACCATTCTACCAACTAAAATTACAATCATGATTAATAAAACCATGCATAAAATTATCAAAAACAAAGTGGCTAAAGAATAAACGGCTATTACATTCCAAATTGTCATTTTACCCGCCTTTTTTACCTCAACACTTCCATCACCACTACGTACTGCACTTAAAAATTCATCTAAATGCAAACCCTTAACTATATTACCCACTGCGGCCTCTTTAAAAGAGCCCACAAAAGCAAGCATTGCTACTTGAGATAAGGTTATTAAAACACCAGTAATATATTTAGAAAAATTAATCACAATGGCTACTACAACTAATTTAGCCAGCCATTTTTTATAAGAATATGATTCTATTTTTAAAATAGTTCCAATAGCTATCACCAATAAAATAATAATAAAAAACATATTACATAAATCTCTAACCAATTTCCAACCAATTTTGACTGCCTCAATATTTACAAAACTATTCCATTGAGCAATATACAATAATATCTCCAATAATTTAGTAGCAAACCAGCCGACTACACTTATCAATAATCCAAAAATAGAACTAATTATACCGGAAACAACATTAAAAACAACATCAGCTTGAACAAGCAAGGGTAATAAAACTAAAATAAGCAAACAAGAAAAAATCACGATACAAAAAACCCTTCTTTTTTTAGAAAGATTATTCCACTTCATTATTAATTTTTGTAAAAACTTTAGCATGTCTGTAAATTGCTAATT
>CAZAOE010000001.1:0-106596 GCA_964486685.1 uncultured Gammaproteobacteria bacterium | reverse complement strand
AAAATCCCATTCAAAAGTCCCATACGCCTTATCCTGATTTATATAAGCAATACCATCACCAGCATTAACAAGTCCATCGTAAACAAGAGTTGCTCCTTCGACAGTGCCATCATTCGATAGTGGTGTTCGGTCTTTAGTAGTGCCGTCAAGTTCTTTGACTACTAAATTAGAAATAGTATATTCGGCAGCATTATTATCATTCCAAAACTGAATTACACCAGTATAAGAACTACTTTCTGTCCATTTATAATTATAACTACCTGAAGAAGTTATTTCTCCTTCAGTAAACATTGTAAATAATGAACTCTGGCCTAACCCTATTTTGCTTTGTATTATTGGAGAACTTCCACTTGTTAATATTATATCAAAACTAATATAATAATTATGTCCAGCAACAAAAACTATCTCATCTGCTGTTCCACCATAATGGACACCTGAACCATCACTAATTGCGTGAAAACCATCAGCACTTACTCCATCAAAAGTATCATAATTAACATTAACACAATTACTTATTACCAAATCACTCCCTGCTTCCGTATATCTATCATTCAAAGGCATATCAAGTATTAAACCTTTTTGAAGTTTAGGAGTTACAGCGTTTGTTATGTCTACGAGTTCAATATTGTCAATTGTTACAACATTTCCAGCACTCATTCCTCTCATACCGAACCAAACACTCGCCATACTATTTGCTGTAAAATCTAAAGCATATTTTGTTAAAGTAGTAGTTATTTCCCCAGTTTGTGCAAGAATGCCTGAACAATATGCTTCTAATAATGTTCCAGAAGCTCCACCAGTATATTTGGCATCAAAGGTCAATTTATATTTATTACCAATAACTAAATCAGAACTTAAATCAGAAACATCGCTTAAAAAGTCATAAGCTCCTTCTTGGTTATCATCATAAGTTATTTCAAGTGTATTCCCAACATTGGCTATTATATTATTTCCTCTTACTGCCCAATGATAAGTTCCACTTTCAAAAGTAGAAGCTGGTAAATCCCATAGACTACTCGCATCTATCTTAATCTTAGCAGTTGTTCTACCTGCTTTATAAAGTTGTGATACTTGTTCATCTGTTAGAGCTGAGGAGTAGATTGCTATGTCTGAATAATTTCCTGTGTAATAACTTGTTTCTTTACCTAAAACTAAAGCAGAAGCGTTAACATTAGTATCGCTTGTAATGGTTATAAAATTCCAAGTATTAAGAGTAATATCATCAGAAGCAATACCATTTACATAAATAGTAGGAGAAGTCCAACCTGTAGCTGTGATATTATTTGAACCATCAATTTCAATAGATGTAGTTCCACCATCAAAATCAGCAATACTTTTAGTATCAGCAGTTGGATATATCCAAGTAGAAAATGATTTGATACTTCCTACATTACCAATAGTTACATAATCACTACTTCCATTAAATGTCATTGCTTGATTAGGAGTTCCTGCTTGGTCAGAAGCATAAACTGGAGTATTAGCAGAAGTTCCATTATTTCCATTACCGCTCATATCTTGAAATATATCTGTGTCATACAAATCACTTTCAGCTAAAGTCCAAAAACCGACTAAAGTATTACCAGTAGAGCCCGAGGAACTGCTTGGAGCTGAAATGCCAAAAAAACCACCAGTTGCGGTTACAATTGCAAAACCAATAATTAAAACTATGCCTACAGCGAAAAATACAATTAATTTTTTATTTTTAAACCCCGTTAGAAAGCCCTTGCTGATTGTGTTATTTTTCTTGTCCATATTTATATTTAGTTTAATTTTGTATTCCCGCTAAAACCTAAATTTCTAACGGGGTAAACATAATATTATTAATATTTATTAATATATATATATATTATAACATATATTATTTTTTATCAATGTAAACGACCCTGAGGGTCGTTAAAACTCATATTCCATATCTTCTAATTCTTTAATATAAAATCCAAGGTCTTCTTTATACTCATCAAAATCTATTAAAGATTCCTCGTCTATTAACCTAAGCTTCTTTTGATCTACATATTCATGATGCGAAGTATATGGCCAATCATTAATATTTTTTACTATATTATGTTTTAAGGGGTTTAAATTAATATATGGAATTATTTTTTTTAAATAAGCGTCATTATCAACTAATTTATATTGAAAGGGACCTTGAAAAATACGCCCAGAATGATCGTATTTACAATTAAAATATTTTGTATATGAATTTGCCAGAAGCCCCATGAATTTACCAATAGCAGAACCCTTAAAACAATTAACATTTCGTTTATACCGACCCTCAGGGTCGCCGACCCTGAGGGTCGGTTCTTTCAAACTAAAATGGTGATGATTGGGAATTAAAGAATAACATAATAATTTAACACCTGTTATAATCTTATAAAATAAAATTTTTTGCAAAAAATAATTATAATCTTGCTCGGTATAAAATATTCTCCTCTTCTCAACTGCTCGGTTATAAACATGATAAATTTTACCTGGATAAATAGTATTATTTTTATTTGCCATAAAAAAATAGGTCAATGATAAAATCATGCGACCCATTTATCCCTCACCTTTTTTAGAAAAAAAGGTGCAGGATTTACTTAAATATTAGTTCTAAAATAAAAAATTGTCAAATTCGACCCTCAGGGTCGGAATTAAAAGCCGTCGCTTTTTTACCACCCTCAGGGTGGTAATTTTCTAAACATATAATAATCTGTTATAATTACCTAATAAATGACTAATTAAACTAAATAATAAATATATGGAAAATAATACTCCTCTATCTGAGGAAAAACCAAAAAAGAAAAAAAAGAAAAAGAAAATTATTCTTATAATTGGTATTATTATTCTCGTCTTAATAATAATTTTCTTTACTTTGGGCAAAAAAAATAAAACTGAATATACTTTTGCTCAAGTAGAAAAAAGGGGTCTGATTCAAACAGTCAGTGAAACTGGGACCATTAAATCTGTAAATGAAGTTGAGCTCAGTTTTTCTAATTCTGGAAAAATATCTGAAATACCAATTAAAATTGGTCAGCAAGTCAGTAGTACCGACATTTTAGCTAAATTAGATTATGAAGATTTATCAATCAAACAAAGAGAATACCAAGCTAATTTAGAAATAGCCCAAGCCAAATTAGATAAATTAGTAGCTGGGGCAACCAGTTATGAAATAGCTGTTAGCGAGGCCAATGTTAATAAAGCCCGCACCGCTTATTTAACTTCTATTGAAGAATTGGAAAGTATTCATAACACTGTTCAAGAAAATATATCTCAAGCCGAAAATAATAAAACAGCTGAAATAAATAATAAAAAAACAGATGCTTTGCTTAGTATTGAAACTAATGCTAGTAAAGGGGAAACTGCTTTAGATAATATCAATACTATTTTAGATGACCAGGATACTCAAAATTTATTGGGAGCCAGAGACACCTCTACCCTCAGCAATACTAAAACCTATTTAGCTCTGGCCTTAAATCTAGAAAATAATGTTGATTCCAGTTTAGATACTGCTAAATTGACTAATAATGAAAACAATGTCAACACTGCTTCAGACGCTTGTTTAAATTTCTTAAACAAAGTTTTTGCTACTCTTAATTATTCTTATGACATGTTAGAAAATACAATTACCTCTTCTTCTTTTACTCAGACAGAATTAGATGCCTATAAATCAACCATTAGTACTCAAATTACTACCATTAGCACGGCCATATCTTATGTGCAAATAGATAAACAAGATTTAAATAATACTATCCTCTCTACTAATAATGCCCTGAATTCAGCTATAATCTCTGGTGAACAACAAATAGTCACTTATGAAGCCAAAGTAGATACTAATTTAGAATTATTAAAATTAACTGAGGCCGAATTAGCTAAATTAAAAGCTCCGGCTGCTTATCAAGACATTGTCCTCTATCAAGCCCAAGTTAAACAAGCCCGGGCATCTTTAGCATCAATAACTAATCAAATTCAAAATAGTATTATTAAAGCCCCAATCAACGGAGTAGTTACTAAAATAAAATTTGACGTTGGTGAACAGGTTAATACCAACTCCCCGGTTATTTATTTATTAACTAACAATGAATTAGAATTAGAAATAGATATTTCTGAAACCGATATTAATAAAATCTCAAAAAGTGACCGAGTAGAAATAACTTTGGATGCTTTCGGCGATGATTTAAAATTTTATGGCCAGGTTTATGATATTGAGCCAGCCGAAACTATTATTCAAGATGTTACTTATTATAAAACTAAAATTCAATTTAACCCCCCGGAAGATTTAAACCAAAAGATAAAACCCGGAATGACTGCTAATGCTATAATTATAACTGCCGAAAAACAAGATATTTTAGTAATTCCAGCTCGAGCCATAGTAGAAAAAAATGGTCAGGGTAAAATCGTTCGCATTCTGGAAAACGAAAAAATAAAAGAAATAAATATCACTACTGGTATATATGGCGATGAAGGTTTAGTAGAAATATTATCTGGTCTGAGTGCCGGACAAGAAATTATAACTTATATTAAAAAGTAGGTAAATTACTGAACTGTTTCGGCCAACTTGCCCTGCTCTGCGGAGAAGGCCGATCACCCTTTGGATGAAAATTGTTAAATGGCTAAATGGTTTTATTTTATAATTCTAACAATTTAGCAATTTAACTAATAAGCTTTTAGCTTTTCATTTTTAATTTTTAACTAAGCTTATGTTAATTAAAGTAGAAAATTTAAAAAAACAATATGAAACTGGCGAAGTTGTTACCAAAATACTGCATGGCTTGTCTTTTGAAATAAAGACCGGTGAATTTGTTTCTATTATGGGACCCTCTGGTTCAGGTAAATCAACCTTAATGCATATTTTAGGACTTTTAGACCGGCCATCTAGTGGTGCCTATCATTTTGAAGATAAAAATGTTTCTGAATTAAATGATGATGAATTAGCTCAATTGAGAAATCAAAAAATTGGCTTTGTCTTTCAGGCCTTTCATTTATTACCTAAGACCACTGTTTTAGAAAATGTCATTCTGCCCCTAACCTATTCTCAAAATAAAAAAAATCACAAAGAACAAGCCCAAAAAGTTTTAGAAAGCGTGGGTTTGAAACACCGCTTGTATTATCATTCTAATCAAATATCTGGAGGCGAAAAACAAAGAGTGGCTATTGCTCGCGCCTTAGTTAATAATCCAGATGTAGTTTTTGCCGATGAACCAACTGGAAATTTGGATTCTAAATCTGGTAAGCAAGTTATGGAAATTCTTCAGGGCTTAAATAATCAAGGAAAAACAGTAATTTTAGTAACCCACGAAACATATACAGCCGAACATGCTGATAGAATTATTAGTATTAAAGACGGCTTAATAGTTAGTGATATTTTGGTTAATAAAAGAAGATTAGCCGTCCAAGAAGAGGGTATAAAATAATTTTATGTTTGAGCTCTACAAACAATGTATTAAAATCGCTACCACTGCTCTTCTAGCCAATAAAGCTAGGAGTTTCTTAACTATGCTCGGAATTATTATTGGCGTAGCCGCTGTAATTATTATTATGGCTGTTGGGGCTGGAGCCCAAAAATTAATTTTATCTCAAGTAGAAAGTTTGGGTTCAAATACTATCGGTATTATGCCTGGAAAATCTGAAGAAAATGAGCCCCCAGCCTCTGCTATGGGTATAGCTATTACTTCTTTGACTTATGAAGATGCTCAGGCCTTATTAAAAAATAAAAATGCTCCCCATATTACCGCTGTGGCTGCTTATATTAATGGTGTAGAAAATATTAGTTGGAAATCAAATAATTATAATACCGATATTAGTGGAACAAATATCGGGCATTTAACAATAACTAAGGCCGAAATAGAAACCGGAAGATTTTTTACTGAAGATGAAGAAACAAATTTAGCCAAAATAGCTGTCTTGGGTAGTAATGCCAAAGAAGAGCTTTTTGGTGACTCTGAGGCCTTAGGACAAAGAATTAAAATTAAGAAACAAATCTTTGAAATAATTGGTATTATGAAAGAAAAGGGTCAGGTTGGTTTTCAAAATTTTGATAAAACTGTTTTGTTACCAATTAAAAGCATGCAAAAATTAATTTCCGGAGTTAATTATGTTAATGTTATTAGAGCTAAAATTGATACTGAATATAATATTAATACAAGTATTAAAGATGCTGAGATGACCCTCAGAGAAAGACATGACATTAAAGATCAAACAGGAGCTAGTGATGATTTTACTATTCGTAGTGCCGCCCAAGCCATGGAGATGATTAAAACCATTACTGATTCTCTAAAATTATTTTTAGCTGCCATGGCCGGAATATCTTTAATAGTAGGCGGAATTGGAATTATGAATATTATGTTAGTTAATGTAACCGAAAGAACCAATGAAATTGGTTTAAGAAAGGCCCTTGGAGCTAAAAATAATAATATTTTAACTCAATTTTTAATAGAAACCATAACTATGACTATTATCGGAGGAATTTTAGGAATAATATTGGGATTTTCAGTTTCTTTTTTAATTAGTTTTGTTATTACTCATTTATTCGGTTATGCTTGGCCTTTTATTATATCAATTCCTTCCATTTTTTTGGGCTTAAGCGTTTCTACTTTAGTGGGAATTGGATTTGGAATTTATCCAGCTAAAAAAGCCAGCAAATTAAACCCAATTGAAGCCCTCCGTTATGAATAAATTTACAATCACCAATTTAAAATTTTCATTTAATTTTCAATTATTCAATTTACAATAACTAATTGAAAATTAATTATTAGATACTAAAAATTTGTAATAAAAGTTCAAAGATCAAAAACAGCAATATTAAATTTCTAACCTTTATTTTCCAATTTCGACTTAACAACTTTCAAATTGATATATTGGTTATTAAATGTAAATTGGTTATTGGTAATTGGTAATTGAATATATATCTTATTAATCCAAAAAATACATACTAAATAATATAAAAATGAATCTGACTACTCCTTTAAAAATAGTTTGGCAGTCCATAAAAAACAATAAAACCAGAACTTTTTTGACTATTTTAGGTATGTTAATTGGTGTCACCAGTATTATAATTGTCTTTTCTGCTGGTGAAGGTTTTAAGGGTTTAATTGTTCAGCAAGTAGAATCCTTTGGAACAGATATTATAGAAAGCGAAGTGCGTGTACCACAAAAAGGCAAAAAAGGAGAAACTAGTGACATGGAAAGCGCCGTAGCCATGGCTCAGGGAGTACAAATAACTACCATGACCTTAGATGATGTAGAAGATATTATAAAACTACCCAATGTTACTAATGGTTATGGAGGAATAATGGGCCAAGAATTAGCCACTTATCAAAATAAAAGAAAAAAAGTTTTTTTATTAGGAGTTAGTGCTTCTTATATAAATATAGATAAAAGTAAAGTTGCTCAAGGAAGATTTTTTACTGCAGCCGAAGACAAATCTTTAGCCCGCGTGGTAGTATTGGGCTCTAAGGTTAAAGAAAAACTCTTTGCTGATTCTGATGCTTTAGGAAAATTTATTAAGCTCGGAAAATCAAAATATAAGGTCATCGGTATTATAGAAGAAAGGGGTGCAGTCATGACCGTTGATTTTGATGAATATATTTATATTCCAGTTCGTACTTTACAAAAAAGAATCATGGGGATTGATTATTTAATGTATATAGTCCATCAAATAGAAGACCTTTCTATGGCCGACCAAACAGCTGAAGATATTAGAATTTTATTAAGAGAAAATCATGATATTAATAATCCTGAGGCCGATGTTTCTAAAGACGACTTTGCTGTTTATACTATGGAAGAAATGATGTCTATGGTTGATGAAATCACTAATTATATTACTCTGTTGCTTTTAGCAATAGTAATTGTATCTTTAATAGTCGGTGGGGTAGGAATTATGAATATTATGTATGTTATTGTTACTGAAAGAACCTTTGAAATTGGTCTACGTAAATCTGTTGGTGCCAAACAAAAAGACATTTTGTGGCAATTTTTAATAGAGTCCATAATCATAGCTTTAATCGGAGCAATAATAGGAATGCTTTTAGGAATTTTAATTTCTTTTTTAATATCTATAGTGGCAAATTATTATGGTATGGATTGGCGACTTAGCATACCTCCTATTGGTTTAATAGTCGCTTTTAGTTTTTCTATTTTATGTGGATTGGTTTTTGGAGTTTTTCCGGCCCGCAAAGCCGCTCAAATGGACCCAATTATAGCTTTAAGAAAAGATATATAAAATCAACCCCCGGGGTCGACCACCCCCGGGGTGTTAAAATTCACATTCCATATCTTCTAATTCCTTAATATAAAATCCAACATCTTCATTGTATTCGCCAAAATCTATTAAATAGTCCTCATCAACTAATTTAAACCCCACACATTTTTTTGGGAAAAGGTGAGGGGTAAGTTTTGCTTTATCTACATATTCATGATGCGAAGTATATGGCCAATTATTAATATTTTTTACTATGTTATGCTTTAAAGGATTTAAATTAATATATGGAATCAATTTTTTAAGGTAAGCATCATTATCAACTAATTTAAATTGAAATGGACCCTGAAAAATACGCCCGGAATGACCATATTTACAATTAAAATATTTTGTATATGAATTTGCTAGAAGTCCCATAAATTTGGATACAGCTGAACCTTTAAATTGATTTACATTGGGTTTATACCGACCCCCGGGGTCGGGCACCCCCAGGGTCGTTAAAACAATAAAAAAATCCCCGTCAATTAAAAGACAGGGATTGATCACCTTTCAGGTGATTTTTTATTTAAGGAAAAGCATTTTTTTCACCGAACTTTGTATAGTAGAACCTTTAATTTGATAGAAATAGGTTCCACTAGGAATTAAATTCCCAACTTGATTTAGACCCGACCAAATAATACTATTCTGACCAGCATCTAAAATAAAATCCTGAACAATTTGACCTCTGATATTATAAATCAACAAATGACAATTTGACTCTGATAAAGAATAAGCAATAGAAGTATCAATTTTAAATGGATTAGGATAATTTTGCCATAAAGAAATACTCTCTGCTTCAATTTGATTATTAGTAATAGAAAAAAAATCTAATAAAGAAATGTCATCCAGCCAAACTGCAATATCTTGGTCTCCAAAATAAAATGACAAGCGAGCTAAATCAGTTTGCGTAGCAGTAAACTGTATTTGATATTCAGTCCATTCTGAATTAAGCTCTACTTCTTGCCATAAACCATAATTAGTCCAAGGAGAAATGTTTTGACCAAGTTCTAAAAGAATCGTTCTCTCGGTTTCTGCTTTGGCCCAAAAACAAAGCTGGTAATCCTCATTTTCCTGAACACCTACAACTTGTTTTAACTGCACTTGATAGAATTCTCCATTCTGATTTGGATCAATAAAGAAAGAATACTGGCCGTGATAAGGCTCTAACTCATCAGTATAATAAGAGGCCGTAAAATTATGGTCCTCTACTTGATATGGAGCATAATGACCTAATTCAAAATCTCCATTAACCAATAAGTTTCCAGCCGGAGGCAAGGTTTCTTCTATTTTTTCAAAAATAACCTGATCTAGATAAAGATGTCCAGTTGACTGACCAATCTGAAAACTCAAACGAGCTAAATCATCGCTAGCCGTAGCAGAGAAGATATACTGATACTTCTGCCAAACATTATTAGTGTTTATTTCCTGCCACAAGCCATAATTATTCCAGGGTGAATTATCATTTTGCAAACCAACAATAATAGGCATAGCATTATCAGATTTAAGCCAAAAGGAAAGATGATATAACTCTTGATTTTCAATAGCAAGTAATTGTTTAATTTCTACATCATAGGAATTTACTGCCATGGAAACATTAGCTTCGGCCTTAAAACTTCCCTTAATGGCGTTGCCACTACTAACATTAAAATCAGCCACTTCTAACCAATCGTGAAAATTCCAATAAGCAGTTAGTCCAGAATCAAATCCACCATCTTCTAATTCTCCGCCAGCATAAGACGAACCACCACTCGGACTAAAGAAAATTTCTGTTCCATTTGGAAAAATATTAATATCAGCATCACTAACTTCATGTACATTGGCATAATCAAAACCATAATAGATAAAAGAATTAGCATCCACAATCTTTCTTTTCTGACCATTTTCCAAATAATAAATTTCTGCTCCTGAACCACTAATCAATTTACCATCTCTAATTACACTACAAATACCATTAACAGTTGGGAAGCTGGCTAACACCGAATTAGATACTGGAATATTGAAATTGTGATGATAATAATTAATGTAATAAGCGTCATCGGAAAACAAAGGGATTTTCATCTTCTGACCAGGCATTCCATAATTACTGCCCTGAACCAAAACATATCTTTGGGCTGGATTGCTTTGATTCTGCAAAACTGCTCCATAAGGATAATCACTAACACTTAACAATTCTGAACCCTGATTAAATTGGGCCATAAAATCATTGGAAACCGGAATCCAAATATCCACTGCATAGCCTAGTTGTGACCAATTAGTGGCCTTTCTCTTCACAATTACTGGGGAAGTTTCTGAACTATAGTCAAAAACCCAACGCTGATAATTTTGGTCATAGACACCAGCTCCAGACATTACTTCAACATCAGAACCTATTAAGAAATCGGAAAATTCATCTTGGCTGATATCAACTGCTTCATCCCAATCAAAACCCCAAGTATAAAAGGGGTATTCACAAGGAAATTTACACATCAAACCATTCTCTAAATAATAATAATCTGGAGTTCCTAAAACATGAACCAATAAATCATTTGGTAATGTTCTGTCTGCGTTCGTATTGGGTGGTCCGGCTGGAGGATTTTGCAACCAATAATACTCATCTGGGTTACAATTGGGGTAGGTATTGGGAGTATTGGGATAAGTATACCAACCATAAGGATCAATTTTTTCTTCATTATACATTAATTCAAAATGTAAATGATATCCATTAGTAGACCCAGTCAGTCCTACTTGACCAATAACTTGCCCTTGAAATACATAATCACCAACATTAACTGGAATACTGCTATACATACAATGGGCATATAGAGTTTCATAACCATTTTGATGGTCAATTTTAAGATAATTACCATAACTCTGTCCCGGTGGATTAGTGTTGTCTGGAACATCATTGGTAACGTGTACCACTATGCCGCCGTAAGCCGCTAAAATATTCTGACCAGCAATAGCTCCTGGAACTACTCGCGTATAATCAATGGCTTGATGTAGCCCTCCACCAACATTAGGATGATAATACCAGGCATGCTCAACTTCAATATCACTTCCAATTACTGGCAGAGTCAAAAAATGATCATCTGCCCCTAAGCTCACGAACATAGTTATCATTATAATAACTACTAATTTTACTATCTTTTTCATCTTAAACCTCCATTGGTTTTTTTGATTTTAATTAAAAAGGACCGTAAAAATACGGCCCTAAAGTTAGCTAAACAATGCCAAAGGACTAAAAAATCCTTGGCTGGTGAATAAACCCCTACACCTTTTGTTCAAAATAAATTTAAATAAATCTATCTTAATCCTCTAAAAAGTGACAATATCCTATTCCTTTTAATTTGAAAAGGTGAGGGGGGTAAATCGCTTTTCCTCTTATTTTAAATTGTTAAAATGCAAAACGTCTGGCTTCGCCAAAGGCTACGCCAAGGCGAGCAAAACGCAAAACTAAAAATTTCAAATTGAAAAATGTAATCCTAATCACCTACAACCTACAAGCTAATTAGCTATTAAATAATTCGGATACTGTCTTAAATCAAACCTTTCAAATAAATCCAATTCACCTCGGCTATTTAGGTCTGCCACTGAGACCTCATTACAAGAAACTTTGATTGTCTGCAAACTAATTAAACATTTTTCATCATTAGCATTACAAGCATCTGAAATACTTTTAAATTCCTTAGCTTGTTCTGGATTAATTAATTCACTAGGGTGTAAACCAGCAACTCGATAAAGACCTTCTGGCAACTCTAATTCATAGCCCTTGCCAAACTTAAATCTTTCATCATCTATAATGCTTTTATCTGTACAGTAATAATATTGAGTATTCATATCTTGAGCACAAACATGCAAACCCTCTGGCAAAACTTCACTCCAGCCGTAAAAAGAACCCTCAATATACCCAGTACATTGATTATTTTTTGTTTCTAATTCTGTTAAATTAGGTTCGGCTTTATTATTGGTAGCACTAACTACTAAATAAACTGCCACTACTAATAAAATGACCACGATTAATGCTGTAAATTTTTTGTTCATAATTTTGAGATTACTTTTTAAATTAAAACAAAACCACTCACATGATTTTGCTGTCTATAAAAACCTAAATTTTTTATTACGCTTTTCATCACTTTTAATATAATACCATTGCTTAAAATTGTAAAGTTAGTTATCCACAAAAAATTAGCTGTCTATAGACGGCTTTAATTTACATTGTTTAAATTTAAAAAATAATTTTAAAAAACAAAAACCGCTGATACAAACTTGGCGGTTTTTTAAATACAAAAACTTTTTGTCAATTTAATTTTTTCTTAAAAAATGGACTAAATTTATACATTAAAACAACCCCTATAATTACAACAAAACTCACTAATTGTGGTAATCTAATACCCAAAACTATTGGACAAGGATCAATCCTAATAAATTCCATCAAAAACCTGATTAAACTATAGCCACCTATATATAATAGGGTGGTCAAACCAAATTTCTGCTGTTTTTTAAAAACCCGATATAAAATAAAAAACAAGATTATATTTAATATTGACTCATATAAAAAAACCGGCTGATGAAATAAACCTGTCCTCTCTATATATATAGCCCAAGGTAAACTAGAAATTCGGCCATAAAGTTCTTGATTAAAAAAATTACCCCACCTTCCTATGGCTTGGCCCAAAATTAAGCCCAAAACCAATAAATCAGTGTATTGGAAAAATTTTAAATTATTCTTCCGACAAAAAATATAAACTGTTAATATTCCAAATAGTATTGTACCCTGAATTGCCAAACCTCCTTCCCAAACCTTAAAAATATTAATTAGATTATGCTGATAATAAGACCAATTAAAAAAGAACACTTCATATAAACGTGCTCCTATTAAACCAAAAACTATTACATAAAAATATAAGTCCTCTAATTTTTTTAAATTGTATTTTTTTTGTTTGGCTACTTTATGAACAAAAAATAAAGAAATCAAAATACCTAAAGATATTATAAAACCATACCAATATATTTTTACAAAACCAAAATCAACAAGAATTGAATTAGGAATAATATTTATGCCCACTTTTTTATATATTAATTTTCAGTTTCCTCCTCTAAAACCGTTAAAATTTGTTCTAAAAGATTTTTGCTCATCACTCCTGGAAATTTACTACCATTAATAAAAAGAGTAGGCGTACCGCTAACTCCCGCCTGAACACCTAATAAAAAATCTTCACCAATATCCTTTTTAAATTCTTCTTGCAGATAACAATTATTAAATTTATCTAAGTCCAAATCAATTTCTTCAGCTATGGCCAAAATAGAGGCATCATCTAATTCTGATTGGCTAGCAAATAATTTATCATGCATAGGCCAAAATTTTCCTTGTGCAAAAGCACAATTAGCCGCTAAAGAGGCCTTATCTTCGTCTAAAGGAAAATCTCTATAAATTAACTTGGCTTTCTCACTATTTTCTAAAACAAATTGCCGTAAAACCGGATAATAACCATAACAATAAGGACAATTAAAATCACAAAATAATACCATAGTCATGATTGGATTTTCAGCTCCTATACTAGGATTATGGCCTGATTCTAAATCTTCTCTACTAATCTCTTTTTCTGAATTCTGAATGACTCCTCCCTCATAAGCAGAATAACCACCCAATAAAATGCCTCCGGCCTCAATGGCCTGTTTATAAAACATTACCCGGCTATAAAAATAAAAACTTATAGAAATAATTAATAAAGCTAAAAGTATTATTCCTACTCCCCACCATTTAAAATACCATTTGATTTTTTTTTCTGGAAATATTTTTTGTTCTTTATCCATAGATATTAAATTGTTAAATAATTAAATTGTTAAATTGTTCCGTAATTCATAATCCTTAATTCGTTATTCGTTATTCGTATTCCTTACTACTAACTCCTCTAACTTATACGCCACATTTAAAACTTTCTCATCCTGCATAAAGTCGCCGATAATTTGAGTACCAATTGGTAAATTATTACTTTGACCAGTAGGAATAGATATGGCTGGCAAACCAGCTATATTGACAGCGACCGTAAAGATATCAGCCAAATACATGGTCAATGGATCATTAAATTTCTCCTTCAATTTAAAAGCTAAGCTCGGGCTGGTAGGTAAAAGAAAGGCATCAACTTCTTGAAAAATTTTTTTAAATCTGTATTTAATATCTTGTTGCACTTTTTTGGCCTGATTATAATAGGCCTCTCGATAACCCTCAGATAAAACATAAGTGCCAATCATAATTCTTCTTTTTACTTCTGGACCAAATCCCTGTCCTCTATTTTTAAAATAAGTTTCTAGTAAATCCTTGCCCTGATTTTGATTTAAACCATAACGCAGTCCATCATATCTAGCTAAATTAGTTGAGGCCTCAGCTGGCTGAATAATATAATAAACTGCTAAAGCAGCGTCCAAAAAAGATAAATCAATTTCTTTTGTTTTTATCTTTAACTTTTTTAATTTTTCTATAGTTTCTTGAAAATTGTTTTTTATTTCTTGGTCAATGCTTAAATTATAATAATCCTTAGGAATTCCAATAATTTTTTGTTTAATGTCTTTTTTTATATTTTTTATATCAATTAAGCTTGATTGCTGACTAGTCATATCATAATCATCTTGACCACGAATAACATTAAAAACTATTAGGGCATCCTCTACAGAATTAGCTAAAGGGCCAATCTGATCTAAAGAAGAAGCTAAAGACATTAGTCCACTTCTAGATATACGACCATAACTGGGTTTAAATCCAGTTATTCCACAAAATGCTGCTGGTTGGCGGATTGAGCCACCCGTATCACTTCCTAAAGCAAAAACACAATGCTCACTAGCTACCGCAGCAGCGCTTCCGCCCGAAGAACCACCCGGTACTCTAGTTTTGTCGTAAGGATTTAAAACTGGTCCAAAGTAAGAGGTCTCGTTAGATGCTCCCATGCCAAATTCATCTAAATTGGTCTTGCCTAAAAAAATAACCCCTGCTTGCTTTAATTTTTCTATTACTTTGGCATCATAAGTAGCTATATAGTTTTCTAAAATATGGGATGCGCCCGTGGCTTTTTTGTCTTTAATTAAAATATTATCTTTAACAGCAATTGGAATACCTTCCAATTTTTCTAATTTCTTTCCAGCTTTAATTTTTAAATCAATTTTTTTAGCTTGGACTATTGCTTCTTCGACAAATAAACTTATAAAATCATTTAATTTGTCTTTCTTGATATTTAAAAAACACTCCTTAACCAAATCTTGACAAGAAAATTTCTTATTTTTTAAATCTGACTGAATTTTTTTTATAGTAAACTCTTTCATCCCGTTAGATAATTATTTATCAATATGACAATTTTTAATTTCTACTCCCTATTAGATTAAACTCTTTGATTATCTAACGGGATTCATATACGAATTATGATAATGCCAATATACTAATTTTATACCAATACTACAAATATTATACTAATGATTAAAATTATTTGTGTTAGTTAAAATATCTATTCGTATTGTATTAGTATAATTAGTATTAATTTGTACCCGCCTGCCATCGCCTGAAGGCGAAGCCAATGGCGGGCAGGTATTAGCATTATTACAGTATCTTTTTAACTTTCAATAATCCCTTTTCTTTATCGCTAAATTGTTTAACTATTCTCTGCGCATCAAAATCCACTACTTTATCTGCTCTTAATTGCAAAATTTTGTTATCCTCTATTAATTTATCTGTAGTAAATTTATAATTTTGAATTTTATTAACATAATCTAAAATACTACTCAATTGTTTACTGAATTCTTTAATGCCCTTTTTTTCTAAATTAATTCTAGACAATTTAGCTAATTTTTGAATATCTTCTCCCTGCACTAAAATTTTGGAAGATGAATCTTTTTTTAACATATTTTAACTTTATCACGAAATTTATTTAATTCAAATCATTTTACTAAACTCCTCTTCAGAAATAATTTTCAAACCCAATTTTTGAGCTTGATTATATTTAACACCCGGTTCAGTGCCCAACAATAAATAATCAACTTGCTTACTAACCGAAGAAGAGACCTTACCACCTAATTCTCTAATAATATTTTTGGCCTGCTCGCGAGTAAGGTTTTTTAAACTACCAGTTAAAACAAAGGTTTTATTTTTTAATTTTTGGCTAGTAATTTTTAATTTACTAGGTTGAACTCCTAAGTCCAATAATTTTTGGATTATCTTTATATTTCTATTCTGCTGAAAAAAATCTACTAAACTTTGAGCTACTTTTAAACCTATGTCATGAATATTTTCAAAATCTTCTACCCCAGCTTTCATTAATTTTTCTAAAGAACCAAATTTACGAGCCAAAATAATACTAGTTTCATCTCCTACATGACGAATTCCTAAAGCATATATAAACCTATCCAATTCTATTTTTTTACTATCTGCTATAGCTTGAATTAAATTTTCAGCTGATTTATCGGCAAATCTTTCCAAGGGCAAAAGATCATCTTCTTTTAATTCAAATATATCAGCCACATTTTCTATTAAATTAGCCACTATTAATTGTTCAACTATTTTTTTTCCAAAACCCTCAATATTGAAAGCCCGCTTAGAAACAAAATGAATTATATTTTGCTTTTGCACAGCGTAACAATTTTTATTAGAACAATAATAATTAACCTCTCCTTCTTTTTTAGTAATAAAAGAATTACAAGCTGGACATTTTTTCGGAACAGAAAGTTTTTTTTCCCGACCAGTTCTTAGGCGTTTTAAAACTTCTACCACCTCTGGAATAATATCTCCGGCCTTTTGAATAATTACAGTATCTCCTATTTTGACCCCTAGTCTATCTATTTCATCAAAATTATGTAAAGTGGCACGAGAAACCAAGCTACCAGCTAATTTCCGAGGTTCTAAAATAGCTACTGGTGTTAAAGCCCCTGTTCGGCCAACTTGAATAATAATATTTTTAACTTGGGAAGTAACTTGTTCAGGAGGAAATTTATAAGCAATCATCCATCTTTCTGATTTGCCAATACTGCCTAATTTTTTTTCTAATCCAATATCATTTATTACTATTACTACTCCATCTGTTAAATAATTCAAGCTCTTTCTTTTCTTGTCCCATTTTTGTAAATAATTGGACACGCTCCCAATATTTTGACAATATTCATTATGCAAATTAACTTTAAAACCAAAATCTTTTAAAATTTCATGCACTTCTTGATGTGTCTTTTGTCCAATATCTTCTTTAATATCATAAGCAAAATATATTAATTCTCTTTGAGCAGTAATACGCGGATTTAATTGTCTAATGCTACCAGCTGCAACATTACGCGGATTAGCAAAGGGCTCTAGCCCGGCTTTTATTTTTTGCTTATTTATTTTATCAAAGTATTTTTTTGTTAATAAAACCTCGCCCCTAATACTCAAAAAATCTGGAATTTGATATTTGTGATGTCTTAATTTTAAAGGAATGCTTTCTATGGTGCGGATATTATTAGTCACATCTTCTCCGATTTTTCCATCTCCTCTGGTGGCTGCTGTTTTTAAAATTCCTTTTTCATAATTTAAAACAATAGTTAAACCGTCTAATTTTAATTCACAAAAATAATCACAATCTCCTGAAGCAATTTTTTCATTCCGCTCTTGCCAATCTCCCAATTCTTCAGTAGAAAAAACATCTTGTAAAGATAAAACCGGAAACTTATGTTCTATTTTTTCAAACTTATCTAAGGCACTTCCGCTAACCCGTAAAGTTGGAGAATCTGAACTCTGTAAATCTGGAAATTCTTGCTCTAAATCTCTTAGTTCTTTTTTTAAAGAATCTAAAGCCGGATCACTTATTTCCTGCTGATCTAAAACATGATAAAGATAACGATGATGTTCTATTTCTTGCTTTAATTTATTTATTCTTGTTTTAACTTCTTGTTTGTTCATTTAAACTAATAATTATTATTCTACTTCTAAAAATAAAATCTTTTCATCGCTATCAGTTTCAAAATCTGTTACTTTTATATTTAAAGGATAAATTCCTGGAGTATTACCAACGTTTCCACTTAAAACTCCTGTGATTTCATTAATGCTAAGTAGGCCTGGCACAGAACCAAATAAATTCCAAACATAAGGTAGGGCTCCATTAACTGCCGTTACTGTATAATTATAATTGGTTCCCATCTGAGCAGACGGCAAATTACTAGTAGCAATAAATAAATCTTCTGTAAACCATCCACCAGTATAGGCACCAATATCTTTAATCAAAGATTTTTCAGAAAAAATCACATAATCAAATAAACCAGATAAGGGGCTAGTTTTTCTTAAACTAACAGTTAAGGCCTGTCTGCTGGCTTCTTCAGCATCTAAAGGATATTCTCCCACGCTGGTAGAATTATAAATATTTTTAAAATATAAAGTATTTCCACTTTGATTTTTAGCGCTTAAAATTAAATTACTAACATCACAATAAAGGGCTTTAAATCTAAATTGATAAGCATTTTCAGGGTCAAAATCAATACATATAGTTCCATCTCCTATGGTAACAGGACTATCTGATAAATTAAAAAGGCATTTTTTAATGTGAGCATCTTGAGAACTCCAATCTATTTCTCCTCCTAATATTTCCCACTCATTAATAGTTAATTCTATCCACGAATCATCGCCGCAATTAGAATCCCATTCTATTGACAGGGTGTCCAAATCGCTTCCCAGACTAACATCTTCTTGATCAAAAACATCTATTTGATAAAATTCATCCTTTTTTAAACCAATATTAATATTTGCTAATTCATCGCTAACCGTTCTTATTACTAAATTTTCTGGTCCACTAATAACACCCCCCGTTTGCAATTCGGCTATATCTAAATCTTCCATATTTCTAATATAATAAACTGCTTGCTCATTTCCGCTTTCAGCTACATAAAAAGCTATAATGGAATTATCTGTATTATTGGACTGCCTCATTTGTCGTAAAGACATGACATTAATATATAAAGCACTAGAAAGAACTACCGACATAATTAAAAGCGCTACTAAAATTGTAGAGGCCTGACGATTTTTATTAAAAATTTTCATAAATTATTTTTTATATATTCTAGAACTAATAGCGGTTTGAATATCAATATTCCCATCCATTTCTCCATCTTTATTATATCTAGCATTTAAATATATCAACACCAATGGTTGTTTAATATCATCTGGTTCTCCGGCATAAGGATCGGTTTCTGGTATTAAATAAAAATCTAAGACCTGAACCTGAATACTGTCAGTACTTAAATCGCTCCAATTATCTCCCTGATCTAAACTAAGCTGAATTATTCCTAAACTATTTTCATCACCATTTAAGGCAAATTGGCTGACATTGTCAGCGCTGTCTACAATTGATAATATAGATGCTGGATTTTCAAAATCATTTCCATAAATAATCTGATAATAATCATAATCTATTGTACCCAATCTCACCTCTTTAGATATTTTTTCTAAAATATATCTAACTTCATTTTCTACATCTTGAATTCTAGTGATTTTATTATTGGCATTCATAGTAGCAATAAAAATTCCAATAGCCATAGTCATGGCCATCAAAAATAATGCCGTAGCAACTATCATTTCTAAAAGCGTAAAGCCACTTGAAAAATTTGATTTTTGAATTTTAGATATTTGTATCATTAGTATAATTTATTCGCCTGCCTGCCGGTAGGCAGGTATAATTAGTATCTGATCCGTAATTCGTATATTAGTATAATTCGTATGTCATTCGTACCTGCCTGCCCTGCCTACCGGCAGGCAGGTATTAGTATCGCGTATTAACGCCAGTTATAAATCCATTCTTCTGCTTCTACGGTTCTCATAGTGTCTTTGTCATTCCAACCGACTTTTGATATTATTTGCAAACCAATCCTTTCCTCGGAAGAACCCTCACAATGTTGGTCATAAACTGTTAAAATATGTTCTTGATTACTACCATTTAAACATATTTCATTTATAAAAACTACTCTATAAAATTTAGTAGCTACAGATTCTAAAGGATTTAAAAAACCCAATTGATCATAAATAGTTCTATTATCCTTAGTAACTATATACATTCTGGCCGGAGTAGGCCCCAAAACCGAATCCCCGCCAAAAACACAATCTTCCCAAGAACAAGCCAAATTGTCTAATACCTGATAATAAACGCTATTATAACCATTCCAAGCTCCAGTATTTAAAAACAAAAAACCCTTTTCCTGACCAATAAAACCTGTTGTAATTATTAATCCCTGGTCCCAATCATCACCATTCATCCAATTAGTATCCCGCACACTGCGCACGACTTCAATTCCTTCTTTAGCTAAATTAGTAGCAATTAACATATCATGACTATAGACCTGCACCCTTAAATTAAAAACTACTAAAGTCAAAACTGAAACTAAACCAACTACTACCACTGTAATAGCTACCAAGGACTCTATTATGCCCTGAGATTTATAATTTTTAATTTTAAAAAATGAAAACATAATTATTAGACCTACTGCATAATAAATTACGTAACGAAATTTTCAGATTTTGAGATAAATTTTTAAAATAATTTTTGAGGTTTAGCCTTAGCTAAGCCGAAAAGATTTTTTAGAAATTTAGCCAAAATGTATAATTGCAGTAGTAAATTTATTATGCAGTGGGTCTAATTTATAAAATTAGTCCAAACTCTTTGGGTAATGGAATCAAAAAATATATCCCATCTGCCATCCACTCTATTACTTATTATGGATAACTTACATTCGTAATAAGTTTCATTGCTATTTATAATCATCTCCGGCTGAGGCGGCATAAAAACAATATCATAAAAACTTGGATCAGCTTCAGACACACAGGTAATTTCACCTTGATCAAATTCAATATTATCATACAAACTTCCGCTACTATAAACAGAATCGCCTAGATTATAAATTTTGTCATCATTTAAATCCCCAAAAATGACATAAGTATTATTTTCTAAATCAAAATTTATACCATAATTATCAGGGATATTACCATCTATTTTTTGACCGGTTAAGGCCATATTTTGGACACTGTATATTAAATCTTCAATATTAAAAGCCTGCAAACGAAAGGTATTGGAATTTTCTCCATGATTATAATTAACTAAAACAAAAGTCAGTAAAAGTATAAAAATAGCCATAGAAATCAAAATTTCTATTAAAGTAAAGGCAGTTAAAACTTTTAATTTTTGACTTTTGACTTTTGACATAAATTTAATTTATTAAATTATTGTACTAATGCCTACATTATTCATATCATTTGTACCCGCCTTGCCTGCCCTGTCTTGGACCTCGACTGTGATGGAGAGGAGCTTGTCTGCCCTGATCCTGCCCGTCCTGATCTTGTCGAAGGGGTCGAAGGGGTAAAAGGGAGAATAGTCGGGACCCCTCCTTACTAAGGAGGGGCATGGGGAGGTTATATTATGGCTTTTATAGGAATTGTTTTTGTTAATTTTTAACCCCTCTTAATCTCCCCTTGGTAAGGGGAGAACAATTCACTACTCTACCATTATCATTAGTATATTAGCATCGTGCATTAGTATAAAGAAAAACACCATTTAATAATATAATCTCCTAAAAAAATACTCATCCAAATTCCTAAAACTAAAAAAGGTCCAAAAGGAATTTGACTAGACCAATTTTTTTTCTTAAAAAATATTAAAATAATTCCAATAATACTACCTAAAATATATGAAATAAATAAAGTCAGTAAAATTTGAGGCCAACCCACTATAAAACCCACCAATATGCCCAATAAAATATCTCCTTCGCCTATCCACTTGCCTTTGGAAATAAAATATTGAAAACCGAAAAAAACTAAACCAATTAACCCCGCTAATAACAAATTGCCGATTCCTAAACCTAATAATAAATTAAATCCTAAAGCAATAATAATAGCTGGCCAAACAATAATATCTGGTATTAGATAATATTTAAAATCATATATAAAAATAATTAATAAAAAAACAGAAATGACTAAATAGAAACCTAAAGCTAAAAAATTAAAATTAGCTTGGGGGGCTAAAAAATAAAACCAATAGCCCAAAGCGAAAATAAATCCCGTGAATAACTCTGCTAAAAAATATTGCCCGGCTATTTTTTTTTGGCAATATCTGCATTTTCTTTTTAAAAATATAAAAGAAAATAAAGGAATTAAGTCCCAAAATCCTAATTGATGTTTGCATTGCGGACAAAAAGAACGACCTAAAATCGTTTTTTTACTTTTAAGACGATAAACTAAACAGTTTATAAAACTGCCAAAAATCAGGCCTAAAATAAAAAAAAGTATGATTATCATACCCCTAATTATATCATAAATTAAGATAGCTTACAGCTTCTAGTTAATCTCTTATTTCTGACACTTAGGGCAATAATGTGTTCCTCGGCCTGCTAATTTAATTTTTTTAATAATTCCTGTCTGACAACGCCGACATTTTTTATTTTTTCGTCCATAAACTTTTAATAAAGGAACAAAATTGCCTTTTCTACCATGGGCATCAGTATAATTACTAAAAGTAGTCCCTTGATATTTAAGAGCTAATTTTAAAATTTCTTTAATTGCCTGATGTAAATTCTTAATTTCTTTAGAATTTAAAGAATCTGTTTTTCGACTAGGTAAAATATGAGCTTTAAAAAGCGCTTCATCAGTATAAATATTTCCCAAACCAGCAATATATTTTTGATTTAATAAAAAGGCCTTAATGCTCGTCTTTTTGCCGTTTAATAATTTTTTTAAACAACTTAGAGTAAATTTACTAGACAAGGGTTCTATTCCCCAATTAAAATCTAATTCTTTTAATTTTTTTTGATTAAATATTTCTAAATAGCCAAAACGACGCAAATCATTATAAAATAATTTTGAATTATCATTAAAAACAATCATCAGATGACTATGCTTATGCGGCAAATCAAAATCTTCTTTTTTATTAGCATGTCCGCCAGCAACTAAGACCTTTTTTCCTTGATAAATTAATTGTCCGGTCATTTTTAAATGAACCACTAAAAATTTTTCTGCTCTTAAATGAAAAATGATAAATTTTCCCCGGCGACTAATATCAATAAAATAATTATTTTTTAAAACTTGAATAAATTTATTTTTAGAACCTCTAATAATTTTAGGTAATAAAACCTTAACCTGTTTTATTTTTTTCTTTAAAACATGTCTTTTTAAACCATTAATAATTGTTTGTACTTCTGGCAATTCTGGCATAAGTTGAAAACAAACTAGTTTTTTACTAGTTTGTTATATAAAATATTATTTTGCTCATTAATAATCTTGATAACTTTCTATTACATTTAAATAAAATTCCCATTCTGATTCGTCCAGCTTATCTGGGCCTAAAGGATCATATCCAGCCTCTATTTCTTCTCCATCTAAATAGCCATCACCATCTGTATCTTGATTACTTATGTCTGTGCCTATTGCTTGTTCTACATAATCTAAAAGTCCATCTCCATCTGTATCTTGCATCATATCATCTTGTTTTTTGAATTGTTCAGGATACATCTCTTCTTCCATTTTCTGCGCAAATTCTTCCATAGAAATATAATTATTTGGAGTTAAAATTTCTGTTTTTTCAATATCACCAATAAAATTACTAAATTCTAAATCAAGACTAAGTGCAAAATTTTTAGTATCAATTTCAAAATTATTTAAATTAAAATCAATTCCTTTAATAATTTTATTTTGAGTATCTATCCATAAATAAATTTTTAAATTTTTAATAAAATTTTTAATATTTTCCCATTCTTCTGGTTTTTTTGTTTTACTTTCAATAAATTCTTTTTTTGTCTCATAGGCCTTATCTTCATCTTTTGAAAAAACATCTATACTTGAAAAAACAAAATCATCAATTTTATCTTCTTTGACAAAATATTCTATCTTTTTTAATTTAGAATCATTTAATTTTTTTACTTGATGAGAGTCTTTAATTCCAAAAATATTTTTCTCTCTCAAGGTATCTAAAAAAACTGGAACTTTTTCTTCTAAATCTTTAAATACTGAATCTGATTCTGGGGTATTAAAAATATCCAAAGGAACATTTTGCCCATCTAACTCTATCCATATCCATTCATCTTTAGAATCTATATCTGACACTGTAATAAAAGGAATAACTTCGCTTAGACCGGTAATTTTAGGTTTTAAATATAAATCTTGATCTATCTTTTTAAAATCTAAATCTAAGTTCAACTTTGGACCAAGGTCTAATTCTAAAATTAAAAATCCTTCACCGTTTTCCTTTATGATTTTAAAATTAGAATTAAAATTTAACTGCAAACTCTCAGGAATGGATTCGCTCATTAAAAAAGCATTAGTAGACTGAGTTTTAAAATCAATATTTTTAATTTTTAAAAATAAACTACTTTCTGTATAATAATTTTCAGTTTTATTACCCCACTCCCATTTCATATTCCTAGACAATAACATGGCCTCACCCTGAACATAATAAAACCAAGTGCCACCACCCAATATTAAAACTATAAAAAATATGATCAAAATTTTACCCAAACTTAATTTGGTTTTATTCTTTCTAGGTTTTAATTCTTTATTATTAACATTAACAGATTCTTGAAAACTATTTATTTTATCATTATAGTTGGTAGGAAAAATTTCTTTGTTTTCTTCTTTTGCTTTAAACTGATCTAATTTTTGATTATTGTCCTTTCTTAAATCTTCAAACATAGTTTTATTGTAAATAAAAAATTACTTTGATTTCCATAAACCATGAACATTACAATAAGCCCTGACTTCAACTATATCATCCCTGGTTTGAAATTCCATTTCTGTACTATCCCCTGGTTTTAAAAATTGCTTACCAATTTTACCGGCCTTAGTTTTTACTTCCACCCACTCAATATAATGCTCTTCTTCCATGGGATGAGGAACTTTTCCAATTTTAACAATAATTCCATCTCCACCTCGACAAACATTGTCTGGCAATTGTTCAATAATTGGTAAATGCTTGTCCAGCAAAGCTTTCTTGACTTCCGAAGCTTTAGCGAAGGAAGTAGCGAAGGAAGTAGCGGAGAAAGTAGCGTCGATGGATTTCTCTTGACTTTCATCTTTTGTTTTTTCTGTAATTAATTTCATGGCTCGTCCACAACAAACTAATTCTCCAACGCCAAGATGTAAAATTTCTGTAATATTTCCACAAATCTCACATTTATAAATTTGGTTTTGTTTAGTCATAAAGTTTAAATTAAAAACTAAAAGCTAAAAGCTGAATGCTGAAAGCTAATAGCTATCTAAATACACTTTTCTTCAAAATAGGCCTGGGGATGAGAACAAGATGGACATTCTTCTGGGGCTTCTTCGCCTTCATGAATATATCCACAATTGCGACAAATCCAATAAATTTTTTCTTCTCGTTTAAATACGGTTTTATTTTCCAATTCAGCTAATAATTTCTTATATCTTTCTTCATGAAAAGATTCGGCTTTAGCTATGGCTCTTAATCTCTGGGCAATTTCTGGATACCCCTCTTTTTCGGCCTGGACAGCAAAGCCAGGATACATATCTGTATATTCATAATTTTCTCCAGCAATCGCTGACTTTAAATTATTAATTGTATCCTTTAAAATTGTCGAACATTCTGCTTCTACTTTGATTTCATCATATTCAAACGGATTATCAGATTTATCTTTTAAAATATTAATCATGCGCATTAACCATTTGGCATGTTCTTTTTCTTGATTAGCGGTTAATTCAAAAATAGCCGCAATTTTTTCATAACCCTCTCTTTGGGCTATTTTAGAATAAAAAGTATATCTATTACGAGCTTGACTTTCGCCAATAAAGGCCTTGGTTAAATTTTTTATAGTTTCCATATTTTTTTTATTATGAATTGGGTATTTTTATTATACCAATTTATAAGCATAAAACAAACAAAATTGGCTCTACAATATAACCTGTGGTGGATAAGTATGCTTTTATCATTATCTAAGCTATAAAATAGCATTTTCCACCTTGATAGTTTTTTATCTAATAAAATAAGCATTATTTGTTGAAGAATGAATAAATGCAAATTTTAAACTTAGCTTAACTTATTTTAATAATATATTATTTAGTTAATAGCAAAAATATAGTTATTTTAATTTTGTTTTGATAACACTCTCTTTTCTTCTACCTTTTTCTAGAAAAAGGTAGAGCCCCGCCTGCCAACGCCTGATGCCGTTAGGCTATGGCGGGCAGGCAAAAAGTCGCGCCTGTACAAAAATTTAGACAATTCATCATTCAGCCAAATGAATTTCAATACTCGTCATTCTCATTCCTCGTAGAAATTCTATTCGTCTTTATTCGAATTGTATCTAAATTGTTGTAAGGGCGCTTAAAATACAAATACTAATAAGAAAATTATTATAATAATTATATTTTATTATCTTAAGCACCACAGTGTTTGATGGGGAGCCACAAAATTCTGTCTAATAAAAAACGCCCCACTCTTATATCAAGCAGGACGTTATTATACAACAATTAAATATTTGTGTCTTCGTTTTTTTCTTCTACATTTTCTTCTACTGAAGCTTCCTTAACTGGTTCTTCAACCACGGGCTCTTCAATTATAGGTTCTTCTGTCTTAGGTTCTTCTGACTGTACTTCCTCTGTTTTCTTAACACATTTCTTATATTTACATAATAATATTGCTAAACCAAGTACTAACACAATTAAATCAATCCACCAAACTATTTTTAATAAATACAATACTACAGCCAAAATAACCAAAACAATCCCTAAAATTTTCTTTTTATCCATAACTTTTTGTTAATTAATTAAATTACCGCCTTACCCTTTAATTATAGTAAAATTAAACATATAAAACAAGAGGGGAATTCAATAAAAAGCCCTTTTCTGCTAAAATAAAGCCATGGACTTAAATACTAAATTAGATCAAATCTACGGTATTGGAACAAATATCTATAAAAAGCTTCAAAAATTGGGCTTAAATAAAGTCGAAGACATTCTTTTTTATTATCCTTTTCGCTATGATGATTATTCTCAAATCAAAAAAATAAATGAATTAGAAAATGATCAGACAACAACTGTGCGGGGTAGAATAATTTTAATTAATAATAAAAGAGCTAAAACTAGACGCATGAATATTACTGAAGCCCTTTTAGAAGATCAGACCGGACAAGTACAAATTGTTTGGTTTAATCAGCCATTTATTATTAAAAATATTCAACCTGGCGATGAAGTATTTATTTCCGGAAAAGTTAAAAAAAGCTTACTAGGCTATTCTTTTATTAGCCCTGCTTATGAAAAAACAAATATTAAAACGGCTCATACCGCCAGAATTGTTCCGATTTATCCCAGCACTGAAAGATTAACTCAAAAACAAATTCGTTATTTAGTAAAAAGCTGTTTGCCGGCGACTTATTTAATAGAAGAATGGCTCCCAGCAGAAATCCTAAAAAAAGAAAATTTATTAATTTTAGACGAGGCCATTAGACAAATTCATTTTCCAGATAATCAAAAAAAATTAAATCAAGCTAAAAAAAGAATTGCTTTTAATGAAATATTTATTTTGATTTCTTTGGCCAAATCAATTAAAAGAGATAATCAAAAAAAACAAGCCATACAAATTAAATTTAAAGAAAACCGGATTCAAAAATTTGTTCAAGCTCTGCCTTTTAAATTAACTGGGGATCAAAAAAAAGCAGCTTGGCAAATTTTACAAAATTTAACTAAAAACATTCCCATGAACCGACTTTTAGAGGGTGATGTTGGCTCTGGGAAAACCATTGTCGCTTTAATGGCTGCTTACAATACTACTTTAAACAAATATCAAGTAGCCCTTCTTGCTCCTACGCAAATTTTAGCTAAGCAACATTTTGAAAATATAGTTCAGTATTTAAAAAAGGAGAACATTACTTTAGCTTTATTTACTAACAAAGACAGAAGAATTTATAATGGTAAAAAGAAAATTGCGGAAACTATTAGTAAAAAGAAACTTATTGAAAAAATTAATCATGGCGAAATAAACTTTATCATTGGTACTCATTCCATTATTAATAAAAATGTGGCGTTTAAAAAACTAGGTTTAATAATTGTAGATGAACAACATCGTTTTGGAGTTAAACAAAGGCATAAATTATTAACAAAGACAAAAATAAAAAAATCCCCCCATTTTTTATCTATGACTGCTACCCCCATCCCTCGCTCTTTGGCTTTAAGTATTTATGGCGACTTAGATATTTCCCAAATTAAAGAAAAACCGCAGGGACGCAAAGAAATCATCACCAAATTGGTTGAGCCAAAAAACAGAACTAAGGCCTATGAATTTATTTATAATCAAATTAAAAAAGGACATCAAATTTTTGTAGTTTGTCCCTTGATTAATGAATCTGATAAATTAGGAGTTAAATCAGTTACCCAAGAATACGAAAAATTAAACAATGAAGTATTTCCTAATTTAGAAATTGGCTATTTGCATGGCAAAATAAAAGAAGCTGAAAAAAAAGATGTTTTAGATGGTTTTGCTAAAAACAAAATAAAAATTTTAGTTTCTACCTCTGTAATTGAAGTCGGGATTGATTATCCTAATGCCACAATTATGATGATTGAAGGTGCCGACCGCTTTGGTTTAGCTTCTTTACATCAATTCAGGGGTAGAGTTGGCCGAGCCGAATATCAATCCTTTTGCTTTTTATTTACTGATAATCCTAGTTTTAAAACTAAACAAAGATTAGAAATTTTAACCCAAACTACTGATGGCTTCAAACTAGCCGAAGCAGATTTGAAATTCCGCGGTAGTGGCGATATTTATGGCACAACTCAGTCTGGATTTTTAAGCCAGATTAAAATTGCTGACCTTTCTGACTTAGAATTAAACCAAAAAGTCCGCCTTTGGGTTGAAAAAATATTTACTAATGATCCAGAATTAAAAAAATATCCTTTGCTGAAGGATAAAATTTCTCAAATTTCCCAGAACGTACATTTGGAATAAATTTTATATTGACATTTTCTCCAAAAAGAGATAAACTTCTAATAGAAACTCAAGAGCGGACGGTCTCGCTCCTCACGGAGCAAAGGAGAGCAGCCGCTCTTTTTAATTAACTGGATTTTCTATACTTGTAAAATCTTTATGCTTAATAAAACCTGTTTCATACTTTGAAAATTTTTCATTCAATTCTAAATTCTTTTCATCAAAAATAGTTAATATAACATCTATAAGTTGTAAATAATCACAACATCTAGAATCAAGAAAGGCTATTTCCACTTCTTTATAATATTTACTAAGCTTATATCTAAAATAATCATAAGTATTTTTTTCATTATCATAGCTCATTGAAAATCTATCTATAACTATTTGAGCTTTCTCGGCTTTGTTATCTAAACAATTTATGATATAACAAAGACTTCTATAAATTGTAAAAATTCTGAATCTGTGTGTATCGTGATACAAATAAGGACCATTATGCTTTTCCTTTTCTATGTGAGATAAAAAAGAATAACAATGACTACTTCCATGACAATTTTCTAATATATCCCATAACTTTATAAATGTCTTTGCACTCACTATGGTTTCAAATTCTTTAGAGAGATTTAAAAAGTATCTAACATTATTTAGATGATTTTGCATAATCCTCAAATGTTCACTATTAATCTTTAGAACACCAACCTCAAACCTCTTACTTGCAACTTCATACTTAATAATTTCCCCATTATTGCTAACAGTTTCAAAATTAGTAGCACAATTACCTCTCTCATCTACAAAATAAAAATCTATCATAATATTTTATCTTAACAATTATCTACATATTAACTACTTAAAAAATAAAAATCAAATAAAAAAACCGCTTCTGCGACCCTTATCTTTATTTTACATAAAATGTAAATAAAATCAAACAAAAAAAATCGCTTATCGCGACCCTATCCTTATTTCTTAAGAACGTTAGTAGCTTTGCTACTTTACGTTCTTAATACATAATACTTAATACTTACCCCAAATATTTCTTCAAATCCTTAATCTTCTCCACTTCAATTAAATTAACTCCTTTAACATTTACTTTTTTACCCCCACACTTACCTCTAAGTTGTGGGGGTAAATCAAACTTAGGAATGATAATATTTTTAAAACCTAGAGCTACTGCTTCGTCTCTTCATTTTTATGACCTATAAAATTTAGCAGCCTGATCAGGGTCTATTGGGTTAATAACAACACCTGAACCTACTTCCAATCCAGCCCATACGCTTCCTCTAGGAACTATTTTCATATATAGATGTTGGTCTTCATCGTGTATTACCTGATGAAAATAGAAATTATATGGTAAATTTAGTAAATTTATTTTTGATAAAATTAATTTTAATGCCTTTGCAAAAGATTCTTTTTCGGGTTTATTTAATAATGTAATGTTGTCTAAGTGTCTTTTTGGAATAATCCAGGCCTCATAATTATACATAGAAGCATATGGGCAAAATGCAATAATATTTTTATCTTGGTATATTTTTCTTGGCCCATTTGATTCTTTCTTAATAACGTCACAATAAATACAGGTTCCATATTTTAATTTATACTCTTGCTGTTTTTGTGATTTATCAGCTAAGTGCGGGGGGATAAAGTTTGTTGCAAAAATTTGAGAATGAGAGTGTTCTAAAGAAGCCCCGGCTATTCCGCCATTGTTTTTAAATATTATAATGTAGCTGATTTTTTTATTTTTACTAATAATTCTTGTTCTCTCAGAATAGGCATCAAAAATTTTTACAATCTGCTTAATAGGTAAATTTTCAATTTCTAATGAATGATCTGGAGTGTCAATAATTATTTCTTGTTGTCCGTAGGCCTTGTCATTATCCAAACTTACTGCTGGAAATATATTTTTTATTACTTTAACCTGCCAATCGTTTTTAGAACCAATTGTAAACAAATCTTTTACTTTATTAACATTTATAGGACAAAAGGGACATTTTTGGTCTTCTTTATTTTTTCTTGTTCCTAATTTTTTAATTTTATGAATATTAGGACGTTGAGACCTTTTGGGAGCGATAATAACATATTTGTTTTGAATATAATCTTTTCTAAGTTCTGATTTTTGTAGCATAATTTTATTATATTTGATATTAAGTGTTATTAAACCCCTCACCCAGCTAAGCTGGGTCGATAAGGTAAATTTTATATTAACTTTTTATAAAGTTTTATGTATTTTTTCGCGCTTTGGTTCCATGAAAAATCCTGTTTCATCCCATATTTTATCATATTTTGCATTTTTTTCTTATTCTTAAAAGTGCTTATTGCGGTTTGTATTGCTTCTGCTAAATTTTCTGGCTTTTGGTTTTTATATGTAAAACCGTTTTTTAAATTTAAAATTGTGTCTTTTAATCCGCCTGTTAATCTTACAATCGGGAGTGTTCCGTATTTTAAAGCAATCATTTGTCCCAATCCACAGGGCTCAAAATTTGATGGCATCAGAAAAAAATCACATCCAGCATATATTTGCTGTGCAAGTTTTGCATCATATTTTATATTTACAGAAATTCTGTCGGGATATTTTTTTGCTAAATTAACCAGCTCATTTTCTATTTTTTTCTGTCCTGAACCCAATACTACAATTTGAAAATCTTTTTTGTTTCTTATTTTTTCAATTGCTTTTACTAATACATCAATACCTTTTTGTTGCACTAATCTTGATACTAGTCCAAATAATGGTATATTTTTATCTTGTTTTAAATTTAATTTTTTTTGTAAATATTTTTTATTAATTTTTTTACCTGAAATAATATTTTTGGCATTGTATTTTTGTTTCAATGCATTATCTTGGTTTGGATTAAATAAATTTTCATCAATTCCGTTTAATATTCCAAATAAATCATTTTTTCTGCGTTTTAAATAATTTTCAAGTCCAGCACCATATTCTTTGGTTAAAATTTCTTTTGAATATGTTGGACTTACTGTATTGATTAAATCAGCGGACAATATCCCAAGTTTTAGCATATTAATCTGATTATCATCCAATTTATCTTCGAGAATTGCAGGCAAATTACTATTTTCCAACTCAGCATATTCTAAAATATTCAAATTAGCTATTCCTTGAGACGCTAGGTTGTGTATTGTTAATAATGTTTTATAATACTTATCTGTTTTATTTTTAAGATAATATTCATCTATTAAATTAGGTAATAAAGCTGTATGCCAGTCATGACAATGTATAATATCTGGCTGCCATTTTGATTTTATTAAAAAGTCCATTATTAATTTTGAGAACAAAGTAAATCTTTCAATGTCTTTTGCTGCTCTGGAATATTTACCTTTCATATATTTTCTTACACCAACATATATTTTATTTGTTTTGAGTAATTTATTATCTATAAGTAATACCTCAATATCTGTTCTACACAATTTTGTTTTATAGACATTAAAATAAATTGTTTTATTTTCAATAGTTGTTTTGATATTTTTCATAAACAGCTTTCCTGAATATTTTTTGTCTATGAATTTATATTTTGGTATAGCTATTTTAATTTCTACTCCTTGTTTTATTAAACCCTTTGGCAAAGAATTCAAAACATCACCTAAACCGCCAGCCTTAGCGATAGGATAACATTCAGATGCTGTCATTAATACTCTAATTTTATTCATTCCGTTGATATTAAGTATCTTACGGGATTCAACCCCCTAAATAGATCTTTTTTATTTTCCATATATTTTATTCCCATCAATATAACTTTTTAAATTAAGTGTGGAGATTTATTTATTAGCAATCCAATTCATTAACCCGCCTGAACAATCAAAACATATCTATCTAACGGGTTTTATTACTTTATTGAAATATATACAGTACATTTTCACAGCACATACTTTAATATTTTATCTACTACTTTTTTGTTTGGTAATTTTGTTAAATTAACTTCCAAATAAGGTAATTTACTTTTTTTTGTGAATTCCACATATAACTCTTGCTGTCTTATGTAGTCCTTCGGTTTTGTAGCAATTCTTCTGTAATGAGGATATAAATTAATTCTATCTTTTAGCCTTTGCTTAATCAAGTCCTCATTTTTTTCAATAGTACATAATATAATTCTAAAATTTAATCTTTTTAATTTTTGTTCAATGGTGGTATATTTTACATTTTTATTATTATAAAATTTTTGATAAACCTGATCTGTTATATAAAATTTTTCTAAAATCAAATTCTTTTCTCTGAGTGAAGATAGAATTGGTAGATATTGTTTTATATATTGATTAGCATATTTCCCTCCAAAAACTCCGATATCTAAATTAAACCAATAACAACCGTCTAAAATATTTTTGTTTGTATTATACTTTTTTTCAATAAAATCATAAACCTGACTCATTATAAAACTTTTGCCAGTTAATTCTGCTCCTTCGAAAATTAGATGAATAGACATTGGATAATTGTTTAATTATTAAATCCCTCACCCAGCTAAGCTGGGTTGATGGGGTAAATTGTTATATTGTTTTTATGCTTTAATGTTTTAATATTCTTGTGTTTTATTGATTTCTTGCTTTACCCCATCACCTTTTGATTAAGAATAAAATGTTTCATTTTTAAATATATTAAGTAAGAATAATAATTCATAGCATAATTTATTTTAAAAAGGTGAGGGGTTTATTGCTTTAATGTTTGAGTGTTTTTATCTTCTTGTGTTCTATTGATATTGAGTCCAATGTTTTTTCCAAATTAAATAAACGGTATTAGCATAAATTCTTTCTGCTTTTAATCTTGTGTTCTTATCTAGCTTCTGAAGAGATCTGACAACATTTATCATTATGTCTAATCCTCTAATAATAACATCCGGATGCCAGGCTATAGGAGAAAAAGTGCTTAATTTTTCCCCACTAGCCCACCACCAAAAACAGCTTGACCATGCTTTATCCATTGACTTTCTACACCAATCAAAGTTAGAATCTTTTTTATTTTGTTTTAATGATTTATATGCTAAATTACATAGAATCCATAAATTTTTTTGAATTTTATTTTCAGAATTATCCCAGACAAAATAATAATTTTTATTTTTTATTTGTTTTAATGTTGATTCCCAATTGCCCGACCTTAAAATTATCTGTTTACTCTTTTTTATAATCTCAAGCCATTCACTAGCATGTATTGTTTTTATTAAATTATTATTTAATACTTTTCGAGAATGTTGCTGCCAATCATGATGCCAATGACCGTATAATTCAGCATCACTTGCAGTTATATAGATTTTATTTAATTTCACTTGAGAAGAAAAAAATTCTGGAGCAAAAGTTTTAGAGATTATTCTATTCCTAAAAATAATATCAAGTTTAGAATTTTTATCAATATATTTAGTATTATATGAAATTCTTTCTTTAGCGCATATACTATCAAGAATTACCCATTTATAACCAAGGTTTTTTATAATTTTACCCACTTTGGGATGATAAGCGAGTTCCGGGATAAAAAATCCATTAATTTTATTATTTTTACCAAAATATTTATTTATAATCTTTTCATTCAATTTTATTTGTCTAATAATTTCATCTTCTGGAAGTTTTGCTAATATGGGATGATACATAGCACTACCCATTAGCTCTACTTGTCCATTTTTTACAAAATGATTAAATTTTTTGATAATATTACAATATTTTCTATCATTTAATAATTCTAAAAGAGATCCAGAAAAATTTATTGTAATTTTAAATGTTGGAAATTCTTCTAATAAATTTAAAAGAAAGGAATAGCTTTCTCTTATTACTTTATCTAAAGTATTTTTATCCTGCCAAAATGGTTGATAAAAATGCAGAATATTAATCCAATTTCCCATTTTTAAAGTGATTATTATTTTTACCCTGATTGAATGTTTTATTGTTCAATGAGGCTTTATGAAATTTTATTGCCTTTCTATAAAGCTTAATATATTTTTTAGCCGGTATTTTCCAGGAAGTAGAGATTTGCATTACTTTTTTTACAAAAATTTCCCAATCTTTTTTATGCTTAAAATGCTCTAATGCCTTAACTACAGTAATATAAAGCTCTCTACCAGAATAATCTTTTAGTGTGAATCCAGTACCTATATTTTTTATTGGGCTATAATTAGTTACTATATCAGCTAAACCGCCTATTGGATAAACAATGGGTATACAACCGTATCTCATTGCAATTAATATATTTATACCGCATGGTTCATAACGAGATGGCAGTAAAATTAGATCGCTACCAGCATAGATTGAAGTTTCAAAATTATTATCAAAAGGTAAATATTTAAATTTTTTTGGGTACTTCTTGTTTAATTTTTTAAATTCATTTATATATTTCTTATCACCGTCACCCATAATTATAAATTGAAGATTAAGTTTTAACAGGTGATTAATTTTTTCCATAACAAGTTCAAATCCTTTTTGTTCAGTAATTCTAGAAGTCATGCTTATAACTGGAATTGTCTCACTTAATTTGAATTTAAGTTTTTTTTGGAGATATGATTTGTTATTTTTTTTAAAAAATATTTCTTTATAACTAAAATTTTTATACAAGCCCGGATCTGTTAACGGATTATAAGCATCATAATCAATACCATTTACTATTCCAAATACTCTTTCTCTCCTATTGAATAATATCCTATTTAAATTCTGTCCATGCTCTTTAGTCATAATTTCTTGAGCATAAGACTCTGAAACAGTATTAATTACATCAGCGTTTAGTATGGCTCTTTTTGTAAAATTTATATTTTCTATTTTCGAATCATCAAGCTTTGGAAGTGAGGTTTTTCCAAAATCTCTTTTCTTTAAACTTATCTTCCACCAATTACGCCCCATCTGAAATATAAGATTATGTATTGTAAATACAATTGAACTTTTTTTATTTAATTCACTTTTTTTATATTTAGTTTTTAATAAGTAAGGAATTAGTCCAGGATGCCAATCATGACAATGTATAATATCTGGCTCAATATTTAATTTTTTTATAATTTTTATACAAGCAGTATTAAAAAAATAAAATTTTGTATTTTCATAACTAGAGCCGTACAAATTTTTATTTCTAGAAAAAAATTCTGTATTTTGAATAAAATAAACTGGCAAATTAGGAATTAAATAATTTTTTAAAACATTAATTCTTACTAATTTTCCCTTATAAGTATCTATTTTAAAATTTGATATTATTTTCTCGAATTTGTATTTTTTTTGGTCAATTACTTTTTCATAAAATGGAGTGAATATGCAAACATTATATCCAAGTCTTTTTTGTGCCTCAGACAATGATTTTACAACATCAGCTAATCCACCAGTTTTTGTAAATGGATAAAATTCTGAAACGATTTGGACTATGTTAAATTGTTTTCTCATTTTTAGTAATTTTAATTTTATCCTTAATTTTTAATTCTTAGTTCTTAATTCTTAATTCGTTATTCCTATCCCAAATATTTTTCCAAATCCTTAATTTTTTCAACTTCAATTAAATTAACTCCTTTAATATCAACCTTCTTGTCGAATTTAGGAATAATAATATTTTTAAATCCTAAGGCAATTGCTTCTTTAATTCTTTCTTTGGTTTTTGGTATAGAACGAACCTCGCCACTTAAACCAACCTCTCCAAAAGCAATAGTACTCTCCTTAACTACTTTATCATGATAAGCCGACATAATCGCTAAACAAACTGCTAAATCTAAAGAACGGTCTTTGACTTTAAAACCACCAGTTAAATTAATATACACATCATAAGCTCCTAATTTTAAACTGGCTTGTTTAGATAAAACCGCTAATAATAATTCTAAGCGCTTTTGGTCAAAACCAGAAGTAGTTCTTTTTGGATAACCAAAATTTGTTTTATTAACCAAGGCCTGTAATTCTAACATTAAAACTTGATTTCCATCAACAATTGAAGTAATAACGGTTCCTTTATCCACACTAGTATTAGAAAGATAAATGTTCGATGGATTTAAAACTTTTTTAAAACCCTTGCTGGTCATTTCCAAAACCTCGGAATTATCTGTTGCTCCATAACGATTTTTAATAACCCTTAACATTCTATATCTATTGAGCCTATCGCCCTCTAGAGAAATAACACAATCAACTAAATGCTCTAAGGCCTTTGGGCCAGCTAAATCTCCAGCTTTATTAACGTGACTGGCTATTAAAACTGCCATGTCTAATTTCCGAGCAATCTCCATTAATTTCACTGTACAAGCCCGCACTTGAGAAACACCTCCGGGATCTGAATCAATTTCGGAAGTATACATGGTTTGAATAGAATCAATAATTAATAAATCAGGTTTAGCTTTCATGGCTCCGGCTAATATTTTCTCTAAATTATTTTCTGCTAAAAACTTTAAATCTCCAACCTTAGCTCCTAATCTATCTATTCGAGATTTAACTGAAGAAGCAGTTTCTTCTCCAGAAACATATAAAGTTTTAAAATTATTAGAAACTATTTGTGAAATTAAAGTTGATTTACCAATTCCGGGATTACCACCAATTAAAACTAAAGAAGCCCGGACAATTCCACCATTAATCGCAACATTAAAAGAATCAAAGCCAGTTTTTAATCTTTGGGTATCGGTTTTCTTAAGCTTATCTAAATCAATAAAATCAACTTTTAAATCTTTAAGTTGACTTTCTTTGTCTTTTTTGTCTGAATCTGCAATGCTTTCTTTTTCTAAACTACCCCAAGCTCCACATTCTGGACAACGCCCTTCCCATTTTGCGGTCTGAGCACCACATTTAGAACAAGCATAAATTGTTTTTATCTTAGACATGATATTTATAAAACAAAGCTTAGCTTCGGGTACCCGAAGCTAAGCTTTGGATACTCAATTAATTTAACTATTCTCAGTATATCAAATAATATCTTTTTAAAACACCCCCTTTAAACTTGTTTTTTTTTTTAGATTTTGCTAATCTTAAATTAAGAAGGAGTTAAACAATTAATTTAAAAATTATGAAAGAAAAATTGGGAGATCTAAACAATAATACCGAAAGGAAGGAAACTAATCAAAAATATAAAGGATTATTAGAACATGTATGGGATTCTCTTGATGAAATACCTGACTGGGATGCTTTAAAAGACGATCCCGACTACCACAAATTACCTAATTACGAAAACTTTGAATTTAATCGTGTGACTAAAGATAAAGACAATCAATATTTTATATTTTTAGAGGGAGAGGATAAAGTAGAAGTAACTGTTCAAATTCCAAATGATTATACTGGCGAAGAAGATATTGAAGATATTTATCTTTGTCAAATTTGGAAAAATAACGAATTAATGTACGAAGAATAATTAAATTTTTATACCAAAAAACTAAGTTTCTAGTACTAGAAACTTAGTTTTATTTTTTATATTAGCCATTAAATTTATTTCTAAAATATTCTTCTAATTTATCAACTTTAATCCTCTCCTGTTCCATGCTATCTCTATCTCTAACCGTAACATCATTATTTTCTAAACTATCAAAATCCACGGTAATACAATATGGCGTACCAATTTCATCTTGCCTTCTATATCTCTTACCCACATTGCCATTATCATCAAATTCACACATATACTTGGTTTTCAAATTATTAAAAATCTCTTTAGCTTTTTGAACTAATTTAGGTTTATTCCTTAATAATGGAAATATGGCTATTTTAATTGGGGCTAAACTTGGTTTTAATTTTAATACTACTCTTTGTCCATCTTTAACCTTTTCTTCTGTATAGGCTTCAGATAGTAAAGCTAAAAAGGTACGGCCCACACCACCAGAGGCCTCTATTATATGTGGAATATATTTTTCATTAGTATCTGGGTCTAAATATTCTAATTTTTCTTGTGAGTATTTGGAATGCTGTGTTAAATCATAATTACCGCGAGCATGAACTCCCTCTAATTCCTTAAATCCGAACGGAAAATTATATTCAATATCATAGGCCTCTTGAGCATAAAAAGCTAAATTTTCATGCTTGTGCCATTTTAAATTCTTCTTGTCTATTCCTAAATTTAAATAAAAATCCCAGCGATATTCTTTTAATTTTTTATACTCCGACATTTCATCTTCTGGCTTAATAAAATATTGCATTTCCATTTGTTCAAACTCTCGGGTTCTAAAAATAAATTGTCGAGCAGTGATTTCATTTCTAAAGGCCTTGCCGATTTGAGCTATTCCAAAAGGAATTTTCATTCGAGTAGAGTCCAAAATATTTTTAAAATTAATATAAATTCCCTGACAGGTCTCTCCTCTTAAATAAACTGGATTCTTGTCCCACCTGCCAGTAAAATTGCCAAGATTAGATTTAACTAATAAATTAAAACTTCTAGCTTCTGTGAAATCATTCTGACCACATTTTGGACATTTAAATTTATTTTTATTTTCTTTAAATAATTTATTAATCTCTTCCTCGCTCATTTTTTCATCAGCTGACACACCAATATCTTCTAAAAGAGCATCCACTCTAATTCGAGCATGACATTTTTTACATTCTGCTAAGGGATCGGAAAATCCGCTAACATGGCCACTGGCTTCCCAAACCTTAGGACTCATAAAAATTGCTGAATCTAAACCAATAATATCTTCTCTATTCTGGACCATATCTTTCCACCAGGTCTCTTTAATATTATTAGCCAATTCTACTCCATAGGGACCATAATCGTAAACAGCTGCAAAACCGCCGTAGATTTCTGAAGATGGAAAAACAAAACCCCTTCTTTTCGCTAAAGATATAATTTTGTCCATTTTATTATCTTCTTTTTTAGACATATATATTATTTAATTTTCAATTTGAAATTTTAAATTTTCATTTAATAACCAATATTACAATAATCAATTTTTGCTAAGCTATTTATTTCATAAAAACTATTGTAAATTTAATTATTGAAAATTAAATGAGAATTGAAAATTGATAATTGGTAATTGATAATCCCATATTATTAAAATAACTTAATAATTTTATTTCTACCAAAATATCAAAGCTTCCGAGCCTTTTCTATGCGTATTTCGCCTCCTTTTTCTAAAATAACCTTATCTCTGCGACCAATCTTACCAGTTAATAAAAAATCTGCCAAGGCATCATCAACTCTTTGTTGAATGGTTCTGGATAATGGTCGGGCTCCAAAATCTTTGGAAAAACCAATGCTGGCCAACTCTTTAATAGCTAAATCTGAAGCCCTAAAATCAATACCTTTATCTTCTAATCTTTTCGCTACTTTTCTAAGCATTAAAGAAGTAATCTTTTCTATTTCTTTAGGCATTAATGGCCTAAATAAAACAATACCATTAAAACGATTTAAAAATTCTGGTTTAAAATAAGGTCTTAATTCTGTTTGCAATAAATCTTCTTTAATTTTTTCTAAAGCAACTCCCTCTCTTATTTTGTCTTGCAAATAAAAAGCAGCAGCATTAGAAGTGGCTATAATTATACAATTAGAAAAATCAACCGTCCTACCGCTGGAATCCGTTAATCTTCCATCATCCATAACTTGTAAAAATACATTTAATATATCTGGGTGGGCCTTTTCTATTTCATCTAAAAGCAATAAAGAAAATGGTCTTTTTCTAATTGCCTCTGTTAAAACTCCTCCCTCATTGCTTCCTTCTGCTCCTATTAATCGAGATAAACTAGATTTTTCTTGATATTCAGACATATCTAATCTAATCATATTATCTTCACTATTAAAAAATATTTCTGCTACGGTTTTAGCTAATTCTGTCTTACCTACACCAGTGGGTCCCAAAAACAATAAATTAGTTATAGGTTTGTCTTGATCTCTTAATTCGGTTCTGGCTCTTCTTAATGCTGAAGCAACCATAATTACTGCCTCATCCTGTCCAATGATTCTCTGGTGAATAAGCTCTTCTAAATGCATTAATTTTTCTGATTCTGAGGCCTTAATTTCGGTCAAGGGCATATGAATCTTATCCGAAATAAGTTTAGCTATATCTTCTTTGGTAACTAAATGATTTGCCCCCTTCTTTTCCTTAACCATTACTGCTACTTCCTCTAAAATTTTAATGGACTTAATAGGCTGGTATTGGTCATGGATATAATTACTAGTTAATTTCACAATTTTTTCCAGGGCCTGATATGAAAAATAAACTTTATATTTATATTCCACTGCAAAAGTTTTGGCCTCTAATATTTGAACGGTCTGATTAAAATCTGGCTCAAGTATCTCTATTTTTAATAAATTACTGGCCAAAGGATTATTTTCTAAATATTTAGTATAATCTCTAGGATTAGTAGTGCCGATTACTGTGATATTATATTTAGTAATTAAATCTGATAAAACCTCTGATAAATCAATATTTTCTGTGCCAATAGATGTCACGCCAACTATATTGTGAATATCTTCTATAACTAATATAATGTTGCCGGCCCGAACAATTTCATTAACAATTCTAATTAAATTTTTTTCAATTTTGCCTGAGGCCGAAGATTCGGAAACTAATCTAGAGAGTGATAAGGAAACTAAACGTTTATCTCTTAAATTATCTGGAACCTCTTCGGCCGCCATTCTATTGGCCAAACCATCAACTATATTGTCCTTACCTATACCCGGTAAACCAACCAAAACAAAGCTACTACTAGTTTGTACAATTCTATATATTTCTTCAATTTTTTCCTCTCTGGCCACGCTTAATTCTAAATATCCACGCTGAGCTAAAGAAGTTAAATCTCTACTAAAATGATCTAGAAAGGGAGTGGCAATAGCTGTCATGGCTCTATTCATACTTCCTTTAGGCCTAAACAAAGAACGGGACTTGTATCTTTTATATCTATCTCTTAATTCATCCCCTAGTTTAATCCACATCAAAACATTCATTACTTGTTCATAACCAACACCAGAATCTAAAAATAAATCTATTACATATTCATTAACACAAATTAAGGCTTTTAAAATATCACTAACTCTGATATATTCTGACCTAGATTGATTAGCAAACCAATAGCTATTAAACATAATTATTTCTAAATTATCTAAGTTGTCATAACTTAATTGGGTGGTTTCCATTAATCTTTTTATTTTTTCTTTAAAAATTCTTTTATCTATGCCCAAGCGATTTAGAATTAAAATTATTTCTGAGTTATTTAAAACAGATAAAAGCAAATCTAAAGGACTAATTAAAATATGCCTATTCTTTTTAGCAATAAACCAAGAATCAATGATAATTTTTCGAGAAGTTTTAGATAGGGCGTCATATATATTTTTTTCTTTAAACTTTTTAGAAACAATAATATGTTCAGCTGAGATTAAATTATGAGGACCTACTACTTTTTCTAAATAGCCAAAATTTCTTTGGATTCTATAAAATAAAAACATATCAAAAATTAAACTCAACCAAAAAACAAACAAATATTTTCCCTGCCAATTACCTAAAAATAATAAATCTGCCGAATTAATTATTAACAAATAAATATGATACCCTAGAGCCGCAAAACCAATAATAGCAATTAAAAATAAAATTGTATTAACAAATATTTTAATAAATTTATTAGTTTTATCTATGGAAATGCTTAAATCATTATAATACTTATTCCAATAAATGAGATATTTTCCTAAAAGAATATAATTTTGATGACTCAAACAATATGGACAATTATTTTGACCATCGCATTCATCACACCTAATAATTTTTACTCTTTGTTCGTTAAACATTTATGATAAAATTGAAATTTATATATATTTGCCAAACAATAATGGCCGGCAAAAGAATCCACAATATTAAAAAAATTAAAAATATAAAAAATATTATTAAAAATACAATCAATTTAAAAATTAATTGTATTATTCGAGCAAAAAAGCTGATTAATCTTCCGGCAAAATCTCTCTGAGCATACATGGGTTTAAATAAAAATTTAAAATGTATGCCCATTCCCAAATTATACCATTCCCTTTTTATTGTTTTAATAAAAAAAACAATAACCCTATAGAATCCAAGGGAATACCACCAAAAAGGTAAATAAAAAACTTCCCAAATTATATCTATAAAGATAATTTTAAATACATTCATCCAAAAATCTTTAACTTTCATATCTAAATTTAAAAATAAAAATTTACAATTTCAAATTACCAATTAACCTCTCTGTCCCCCAGTCCTTAATTATAACTCTAATCTTTTTTTAAATTATACAACCTAAGTAAATAATAAAATTTGGAAAAACGTTTAATATCTGAAAGGTGCCTAACGTCTTTAGGATTGATAATTAAAAAATTGAAAATTAAAAACTTATTATATATATATTTTCGCATAAATTTCGCTTTTAGTAAACCAACCCCCTTCTCCTCCTAGTTAGGAAAAAGGGGCATATATTTATTTTACTTTTAAAATTTTTTGAGTTAATATTAAAATAACGATTAGATTGACCTAACCCCTATGTTTTCATAAGGTATGGTTAAAAATCCTATCCTACATAAAAATGGTTTTCCAACCAGTACTTGTAGGATAGGTCTATGCTCGAAAGGGTGTAGTGGCATTTTCGCAAGGACTTGTCAGCTGGTTTGGGAAACCTTTTTTAATTTCCCAATAACTAATAGTTTTTTATTTAATTAATAATCAAAAAATTATGTATTTAGAAAAAGAAAAAAGTAAATTATATAAAAAATTAAACGATTACAAAAAAAGATATTTAAGGGAACAGTATGCAGAATTAGATGAATCTGCAACACGTTTAATGGTAAATAATTTTCTGATTGATGTTTTGGGGTATGTAGAGTTAGAAGAAATAAGAACTGAATATAGAATAAAGGGAGAGTATGCAGATTATGTTATTCAACTAGCAAAAAAGAAACATTTTGTTGTAGAAGTAAAAGCAATACAAATAGATTTAACGGAAAATCATTTAAGGCAGGCTCTTAATTATGCAGCTAACGAAGGTATAGATTGGGTTTTACTCACAAATGGAAGACAAATTCAATTACATAAGGTTATTTTTGCTAAACCAATAGACAATAAAAGGATCTTTAATTTTAATTTAATGGATTTAAAAGAGTTAAAGAAGTCTGTTGAATTTCTGGTTTATCTTACAAAAAAAGCGGTTATCAAAAATGAACTTGATAAATTTTGGAAAAGGTTTAGTGCTCTGGAGCCAACTGATCTAAGCAAAAACTTCTATTCAATAGAGATAGTAAGGTTTCTTAAGAGGATATTGAAAAAGAATACGGGATTATTATTTGGCGATGATGATATTCTGGATTCAATAAATAAAATCATTACAACTAAAATTGATTCTATAAAACCAAAAATGCCATTGAACATCATAAAGAAAAAAACGACCGAAAAAAAGATATTTATTGAAGATAATAATCAAATAATATAAGCTTAGATATAATAATTAATTAATAAAAAAATGGATGTTTTATTTTTTTTACTATCCTTAGCATGTTTTCTGTTATTGATAGTTGGTTTAGTAAAACCAAAATCATTATCAAAGTTTTTTAAGAAAGAACCGAATAGAAAAAAGATTCTATTAACTTTTGGTAGTTTTACAGTATTGTTTCTTATAATATGCGGTGGTGTCGCAGATACTCCACAATTATCAAATCAAGATATAGGTAATATAGAAAACCAACAAGAACCAATTATAAATAACAGCGAGAAAACAATAGAAGATAATCAAAATAATGAGCAGTTAGTCGAAGAACAGCCGAATGAACCAGTAATTACAGAAGTTCAACCTGAACCAGAACCAACTCCAATACCAGAGCCGGAGCCAGAATTAACTCCAGCTCCGACCCCAACACCGGAACCAGAACCGACATCAAGTGAAACGGTTAGTCAAAAAAATGCAGTTGCTAAAGCAAAAACTTATTTAGGATACTCAGCATTTTCCTATGGTGGACTAGTTGATCAATTAGAGTACGAACAATTTTCACACGCTGATGCCGTTTATGGTGCAGATAATTGTGGTGCTAACTGGAATGAACAAGCAGTTAAGAAAGCCCAATCATATATGGAATATTCAGCATTTTCGCGTGGCGGGTTGATTGAACAGTTACTGTATGAGAAATTTACACAAGCACAAGCAGAGTATGGAGCTAATGCGGTTGGTCTATAACAGTCAGCAGTGGTGAATATTTTATTCAAGCCAATACTATAGGTACCTATACTTTTACTGTTTATGACTATAAATTTTAAAACTTCATATCCACTACTCCAATCCCAATGAACTCATATAAAAAGTTATTATGAATTACAACCAGCCAAAGGCTGGTTGTTTCTATTATACCGACTAATTATTGCTATTATATTTAATTATAGTTTCTGCGAACATTACAAAAATTTAACTATAATTTGAATGAGGCATCCGTTAAAAAACTTTGACTTGTTTGAGGAGTGGAATGATAATGAAACGACGAGTTTCAAAGTTTTAGGATGACGAATGATTAAATTATCTAAATTTTTGTACAGTTCGCGACTTTTTAGTTCTACCTTTTTCTAGAAAAAGGTAGAAAAAAACATCTTCAAAAATTTTAATTAGTTAAATTTTGTACTTCTTTAATATTTTCTAAAATTCCCGCTTGACCAGAAACATCATTAAAAAATCCTTTATACATATCTATAAATTCACCTAAAAAGGGTATTAAATATAGTATTCCTAAAATAATGGGTAAAAATATTAAAATAAATTTAATAATATTAAGTATCTTTACAAAATGGATATATTTTTCGGTCTTTTTAGAACTTTCATAAATAGCCCTATTTAAAACTAAATTTTCTTCTAAAAGTTTCTTAAATTCTGAAAAATTATCTTTCTTAAGAACTGGTTTTAAATTATTTTTGATTTTATTTTCCATGATAACTTATCTCCACACCTAATTATTTTTTCATCCCTCACCTTTTTGCTTTCTTAAAAGGTGGGGGGTAAATTAGGTTTAATAAATTGGGTTTGATATTTAAATTTTAAATATATTTTCCCTTATACTATAATTTTTCAATTATAGGTGTGGGGATTTATTTACCATTTTTTAAAATTTTTAATTCTTTTTCAAAGGTTTGAACGTCTTCAAAAGAACGATAAACTGAAGCATAGCGAATATAAGCGATTTTATCAAATTTTTTCAAATGTTTCATTACTATATCTCCTACTACAGAAGATTCTACTTCATTCTTTCTAATTTTTTGAATATCCATTTCTATATCTCTAATTAATTGAGCAAAATCTTCTTCTGAATAGGGTCTTTTTTCTAAGGCCTTTTTAATGCCTTCTTTTAATTTTTCTTTATTATAAACCTCTCTTCTGCCATCTCTTTTAATAATAATAAAGTCCAAAATTTCTATTTCTTCAATCGTGGAAAAACGAAAACCGCAACGTTTTTTTGTACATTCTCTGCGTCGCCGAACAGTAATTCCATCGCTAGCGACCCGAGAATCTAAAACTTTGGTATTTTCATTGCCACAAATAGGACACTTCATATAGTTAGTATAAAGTATAAAGGTAAAAGTTTAAAGTACTTTCACCCTTCACCTTTTACCTTTCTACTCAGTTACTACTTCATCTTACGACGAATAAAGGCCGGGATGTCTAAATCATTTTGAACTTTATCAGAATCGTCTTCTATATATTCATCTTCCTCTCCGTCTTCTATACCATCGTTTACTATGTCTTCATCATCCTTATCTTCTACTTGTTCTACTCGAGTTTTATTCATATAAGAATTAGGACTGTAGGGCATAGCGCTTGATTTTCTAACCTCTTTAGCAGAAAGATTAAAACTCTCAAATCCAGTAGCAATAACCATGACCTTAATTTCTCCTTTTAAACTTTCGTCAATAACTGTTCCAAAAATAATTTTAGCATTGCCATCAGCAGAAGCAGTGATTATTTCTGCTATTTCATTGACCTCATACATAGTTAAATCATTACCACCAGTAACCGTAAATAATATTCCCTTAGCTCCAGCAATAGAAACATCTAACAAAGGGCTATCAATCGCTTCTTTAGCTGCCCTTTTGGCTCTATCCTCACCAGTGGCCTTGCCAATGCCCATTAAGGCTGAGCCAGCGTCCACCATAATGGCTTTAACATCTGCAAAATCAACATTAACTAAACCTGGAACAGTTATTATTTCTGATATTCCTTGAATACCTTGATACAAAACCTCGTCTACTGTTTTGAATGAATCTAATAGTGAAGTTTTTCTATCTATAATATTTAAAATTCTATCATTAGGAATGGTAATTATAGTATCTACTCTACTTTCTAATTCTGCTAATCCTCTTTCGGCAATGCTTTTTCTTTGGGCTCCTTCAAAACTAAATGGTCTTGTTACTACTGCCACTGTTAAGGCATCTTGATTTTTAGCAATATCTGCAATAATAGGAGCTGCTCCTGTTCCAGTACCACCACCTAAACCACAAGTAATAAAAACCATATCTGAACCATCTAAAACCTTTTCAATATTTTCTATATTTTCTTCAGCCGATCTAGCGCCAATATCTGGATCCATACCAGCCCCCAAACCCTTAGTAGTTTCTAATCCAATCTGAACATTTTCTTTAGCCTTAGAGGTATTTAAAGCCTGGGCGTCAGTATTAATTGCAATAAAATCAACTCCCCTTATTCTATTTGAAACCATCCTGTTGATAGCTGAACCGCCCGAACCACCAACCCCCACTACTTTAATTTTGGCAAAGGTCTCAATATCTGGTTTTATTTCTCTATTTTTCTTAACCATCTTATTTAATTATTTAATTTATTAAAAATCAAATTATCTTATAATTTTTAAAATTAATGTCTGCTAGGAATTAATGATTTTATCCAATCAATAATTGTAGAAAATATGCCCTGATCTGATTTTCGACCTGGCCACTTGCCCTGTTTATGATATTGCCATAAAACCAAACCCAAAGCATTACTATAAGACAAATCATAAACTTTATCTACAATAGAATTTATTTTAATTGGTTTGGCTAAAAAAACAGGCAACTCTAATTGATTTTTAACATGCTCAACTAAACCATTTAATTTAGAGCCCCCACCAGTTAAAATAACTCCCGCCGGTAACATTCCAAATCTATCAACGGCCTTTAATTCCTCGGCTACTAATTCAAATATCTCTTCTACTCTAGCTTGGGTTATTTTGGCAATTTCTAATTTAGAAACAAGAACCTTTCTATCTTCCGTGGGGTCTATGGTATTTAAATTAATCTCTTCTCTTTTTCTAATCATTTCCGGCAGACAAGTTGCATATTCTATCTTAACTTGTTCAGCCACTTTTATAGATGTTCTTAAACCAATAGCTAAATCATTAGTAATATGTGAGCTGCCAATTGGCAAAACAGCTGCGTGCATTAAATCTCCCTCTTCATAAATGGCTACATCGGTAGTAGAGGCACCAATATTGACAAGCACACATCCTAATTCTTTTTGTTCTTTGTTTAAAACCGACTCAGCATCTGCTAAAATTGAAAAAACAAGATCCTTTACTTCCACACCCGTTCTATAAATACATTTAGTAATTGTTTTTATTTGCGAACTCAAAACCATTATAATTTGAACATTAACTTCTAATCTTACCCCATTCATTCCTATGGGATCTTTAATGTCCTCTTGATTATCTACTTTATAATTTCTAGGGGCGGTGTGTAAAATTTCATAATTTGGCGGAGTAGACACTGCCTCTGCGGCTTCAATTACTCTCGTTATGTCTTCATCCTTAATTTCTCCGTCGGCCTTAGCCACAGCCACCACGCCCTGGCTAATAATGGATTTTATTTTTGAACCTGATATTCCTACACCGGCTTTATTAATAGGCAGACCTATAATTTTTTCTATTTTTTCTAAAGCAATAGATATAGAACTTACCACATCTTCTATGCTCACAATATTACCATTAATAATACCGTGGGACTCACTTTCCGTAGCACCAATTATCTGCAAAGCATTTTGCTCTCCGCCATATTGGCCGACAACAACTCTAATCTTATTAGAACCTACATCTAAACCTGTTATAATATTAGTTCTGCTCATATTTTTAAATAATATTTATTTGTTATATTAATTATATATTAAATAAAATTAATTGTTAAACCATTGGCTCAAATAATCAATAAATCAATTGAACAAAAAATCAAATTACTTTCTTAATTCCTTGATTTTTTACTTTCTTAAACGAATAATTTTTCAAAATAAGGAATAAAAATCATTAAACCAATAATCAAAGAAGCTAGGGCGGAAATAAGAACGACTCCCGACATAATATTCTTTATTAATTCTGCATAAATATGAACTCGAGGTTGCATCATATCAGCCATTTTTTCAAAAACAGAATTAATCAACTCCATTACTAAAACAAAGGCAATCATTAAAATTAAAACCACGGACTCTTTTTTACTAACCTGAAAAGCAAACATTAAAATTATTACTAGAATAGAAATTGCTACCTGAAATCTAAAATTCTGTTCTGTTTTACAAACAGATTTCAATCCTCGAAAAGCAAATTTTATGCTTCCCACAAATTTTTTAATATTAAAAAAACTCATAACTTTAAAATAATTTCCTTAGCTCGTCCATCCATATCTTTTCTTTGTTTCTCTGTCTTGTGCAAATAACCTCGAGCGTGCAAATAACCATGTACTAATAATTTTATTAATTCTTCTTGAAGATTGTCGGACTGTCTTTGGGCTTGTTCAAAATTTATAAATATTTCTCCTAAAAAATTATCCAAGGTTGTTTTTAAATCTTCTTTAATATCAGATTGAACAAAACTTAAAACATCTGTAATTTTATTTTGTTGACGATATTTCTGATTTAAAAATTTTATATTTTTATCATCAGTAATAACTATAGATATCTGTTCTGCTTTAATTTTTTCTAATTTTTCCAAGGCCTTAATCTTTTTTTCTAACCATTTTCTAATCTTATTAAAATCCAATTCAATTCTTTTATTGGCCAATAAATTTAAATTATCTTTCATATTATATTTCCTCGTCTCCTCCACCTTCTTCGTCTCCTGCTTGTTGATTTATAAATCTAAAACTTTGGACTAACATTTCAAAAGTTCTAAAATAATTTAACTCTTCTATGTCAACTAAAATATAAGAAATTACATATATTTTATCCTCATTAGCAATATAAATATTAAACCCATCTTTAGTTTTTAATCCAGAAACATTAGGATTTTGAAAATATTCTAAATGTCCTATTTGGGCTCCTGGGGAAAAATATAAATACCATTTTTGCAAACTTAGGCCCTGAGGATTTTCTTCTACTTGAATGTTAAAAAAATCCCCATTCTCATTATCATAAAAAGTCGTTTCATCAAATTCTGAAGTTTTTTCTGTGGCCAACCATTTGGCTGGATATAAAACTGAATATTTATAAATATCATTATTATAAACTCGCACTAAATCTATATTATTAGCCAATCTTTGGTCAGCTGTATTTGGGTCATAAAGCGCAAGAAGCTCTTCACCATCAATATAGCCATCAAAATCACTATCTGGTAAATCAAATTTTGTTCCAAATAAAATTTCTTCGGCATTGGTTAAACCATCATTATCGCTATCTGGACCCTTGGGCGGAATTATAAGCTCCTGGTTGGTATTGGTATTATTAACATTTGTATTTTCGTTATTTTCGTTATTTTCTAAATTATTATTTTCATTTTCATCTTCTTCTTCATCTTCTGAATAAATTTGAATTCCATCTATTGATGTTAATTCATATTTACCCTCTCCTAAAACTAAATTTCCAAAATTGCCACCAGATTCTAAACTAAAAACTAATATATAATTTTGACCATCTTCTTGTCTTTGATAATCATAGGCCTCGCCACCGGGTTGAGGATTTTTAGGAGAATCTTTCAAATATTTATCTAGTAAAGATGATAAATTAGCCGGATATTCTGTATGATCATGATAATAAAAACTTAAGGCGTTTTTAATGTCCAAAATATCATTTAATCGTTTCTCGTCTCTACCCCTTGCTGTATCTAAATTAAACTCATTTTCATCAGCTGAATCAGTGTTTGTATTGACATTTTGGTTTGTTTTATTTTCAATATTTAATATCTCGTCTGGATTATCCTTATCTCTTAAGACAAAAAAGGCAAATCCAGCTACCGCTAAAATAATCACAAAAACTAAAGCAATCCCAATTATCAAAAACCAATTTTTTTCTTGATTTTCTTTTTCTGGTTTTAAAAATTTATCTGGCATGCTATGAATATTAGAATCTTTAACCTCCGAAGCCCCCTCTTCAACCTCCGAAGCCCCCTCTTCTTGATTAAATACTTTTTCATCAGCTTCTTTAAAAATAACTTTATTATTTTCTAAACCATTATTATTTGGGGTCTTAGTGGGTATATTGAATTGATTTTGGGGAGAATTTAAATTATTAACTTGAATATTTTCCGGCTCTAAATCGGTTTTTTTAAAAATGTCTTCGCTTTCAATATTTTTTTGTTCAATATCCATATTATTTAAAATTTGTTGATAATATTAGGGCCTGAAATATATTAAAATTTTCCTCAGAACCATCGTCAGAAAAAAGATTATAATTGTAAACTCTGTCCCCAACCCCGATAAATATAGAGCTCTGGGCCAACCAATCCGGATCATTACTATTAACTAAAAGAGAGAGTTTTTCATGAACATATATTTGGTCTTGTATAAAATCTGGATAATCATTTTGGGTAACAATCCAATCAACTAAATCTAACTCTAATTTATTTTCTCTTAATTCAATCTCAATAAAATTAGAACCATCTTTATTAATAATAACTTTATTATCTTTTTCCTGAATTTCCCAAGTATTTGGATATTTAAAAGAAAAATTAAACTTTTCACTATTAAAATTATTCCATTCTGATATATCTATTTCTGGATAGATTAGAGATTTAATTTTTTCTTTGGCGGAATTATCACCGGTAATCAAACTAAAATCAAATAATCTTCCTGGGCCCAAAGGATCATAGCCCGCTGCTACTTCTTCTCCGTCAGAATAAGAGTCTCCATCTGTATCCCACTCTAGCGCTTCTGTATGATAAATTTTGACTTCTTCTCGGTCAGATAATCCATCACCATCTGTATCTGCGTCTTTAGGGTTGGTGCCTAGGGCCTCTTCTTCTTCATTACTAAGACCATCACCATCAATATCATTGGGAATTGCTGGCTCATTGACACTAATACCTTCTTCTACTATTTTTTCCTCCTTTTGCTCTACTAAATCTATAATTTCTGGCTCAGTATTTAAAATTATATTTCCAGTATTATTTTCACCCGTAAATAATTTTTGATAGGCCCAAACGCCAAAACTACCTAAAAAAATTAAAATAATAATCAAACCCAAAATAAAATAATGGGGCTTTATTTTATCTCCTTGAATACTGTCTCCAGCAGTAATTAATTCCTGATAATCTTTTAAGGGCTGGACTGGGGAAAGACCTTCTTTAGAAGGTAAAACATTAGGAAGTTTGACATTTTTTTGAGCAGCAGTACTTCCTTCTGTGTCTGCAAAAATATCTTCAGTATTTTTTTTATTTTCAGAAAATTGAGTATCTTTTAATTTCTCTTGATAGGACTTATTTTTTTGAGAATGTGAAAAATCGCCGATATTTTCATTTTCCGGTTGAACTAATTTATTGTTCAATTTATTTTGTGAAAAATCCTTTTCTGGCTCTAAATCTTCAAACATAAAAATCACTTATTAGTGATTTTATTATAACATATATCCTCACACCTTGAAAAGGTAGTGGGGATAAATCCCCACGACTTAGAAATAAGTGTGGGGATAAATTAATAATATAAAAAACAATTTATTTCATTAATTTTAATTAATCATTATAAACACTATTATTCTTTATAATTTTATTTTCAAACCAAAATTATTTCATTCTTATTAATTTTCAGTACAAACACAATATTGATTAGGAGTCCAAGTTGGTGGCTCACAATTAATACCAGTACAACTACAAGAAAATGCGGGATTACACCCACCACTATTTAAACAATCACAACAACATTCACCCCACCACACACAATGACAATTTTGTAAATTCTCACAAACACTACTATTGGACGCATAGAAAAAAGCGCCCCAATTATTTATATTTAAATCATTACAGGGCTCAATATCACAATCTGCATCACAGCCATCACCAAAAATTCTATTTCCATCATCACACTTCTCAAAAACTTGATTTAAATATCCATCACCACATATATTGATTTTACAAGAAATATTCCAATTTGTGTAATCAATTACACAAACTCCATCATTATTATTAGGATCAAGTGTATAAACTGTATCTTGATCATCTCCATCATCACATTGTTCGCCTAGCCCAGGAACGCCATCTCCACAAACAGGTTCAATCTCGCAACTACTGTCATTACATCCATCATTAGGAGCAGGATACTCTCCAAAATCACATTCTTCAGAGCTTAAATCTAAATATCCATCTCCACATACGTTGTTCTTACATGAATAATATGAATGCATATAATCAATTACACAAGCTCCATCATCATCGCCTGAATCTTCAATATGATAAGTATCATCATCTGGGCCCATAACTTCATCATCACATTGTTCATTTAAAGTAAACCCCTCTGTACAATTAGCATTACAAAAATCACCATCATTTTTTTCTCCATCTCCACATCGTTCAGTTTTTGTATTTCCATCATCGCAAACTTCCTCGCATTCTAGATTTGTATCACCACAAACATTATCAACTCTTAAACAATCTCCTTTACATCCATCACAATCATTAGTATTTCCATCATCACATTGTTCTGCTCCTTCTTTAACACCATCACCGCAAACAGGTTCAATCTTGCAATTTGCATCACAGCCATCATTATTCCGAGGCTTGCAAAGTCCATCACCAATACCATTACATACAGAATTGTCAAAACAAGAATCTCCATTCTCACAATGCATTCCATCATCACATTCTTCAAGGCCTTCAGGGCCATTTATAATATCATCTCCACACCATTCTGTAGCCACACAATTTCCCCAAGCTAAACAACCCGCTAGACATGCCTTCTCACCAAAATATCCAGTTGTCTCTTCCTTACAAATAGTTATTTCTCCAATTTCACAAAGTTCATTTCCATCAACAACATTATCCCCACATTCTCCGTCTGCTAAACAACCATCCCAAGCACAACCTATACAATCTATATGCCCGGCATAATCATCAATTTCACAAACTTCACCAATACTAATCATATCATCACAATCCTCTGTAGAATCAACTACTCCATCTCCACAAGAACAATCATCGCAATATCCCAGACTAGTGACTTCACTATTTTCACCATACGCTGGTTGACAAATACCAATATCAGCTCCAATCTGACAATGACAATCTTGTATGCATGTAGAATAATTTTCCCCATAATCATTAGTACTATTAGTACCATTTTGACAAATATTATCACCACAATATTCACAAGGATCCACTGCTGAGTCCCATTCACAAGCAACACAATTTACGGGTTGTGGATTCCAGCCATCTGCACAAATCATATCGCCCCATCCGATTTCACATTCTTCATAAAGAGGGCTAAACAATCCATCACCACAGCTTAAACATTGATAGGATTCTACATAATCAGGCCATTGACAATTACTATCACAGCCAACTGTTCTTTCATTATAACCACCAGAACATAATGTTAAAGTGTTATTAGCACTACTATAATCGCATTGTTCGCCAGTATCCAAACTTCCATTACCACATAAGATACCAATTTCTCCATCATCACAAACATCTTGATTATCAATTTTAATAGTATTATATAAATCTAAAGCATGATTTGTTAATGATGATGATGGGCCATTCCAATTTTCTTGAGAATTAAATTCAGAAAATAAATCAAAACCCAAAGCTCTATTATCTAAATCTTCTTTACCATCAGCCCTATAATAGTAAATTTGTGAACCAAAAGCACAATAAAACTCTTCATTAACAGAATGCCAGCAAGTTTGTTCATCATAATCTGTCGGACAACTATTAAATTCATTTATAGGATCATGGGGCAAAACAGAACCCAAATCATTACCTAAAGTAGATGCCCAAGAAGGCCATTTAGATGTTGAAATACCTTGTAAAAAACTACCATCATTTAATTCTGGATATACACCCACACATTTCTGAAAACCCATTTCATGCTTTTCACAATCAGAATCCCATCTACAAGTTACATTTGAAGAAACATCATAACATTCTTCATCATCAATCACTCCATCACCATTTATATCAAAATGATGATAACCTGATGGACAGGAAGCCCCTAATGGATCAGTTACATAAGCACAAAATTTATTTCCATCAGCATAATCATTTAATTTTTTCTCAATACTTCTTATATCTTGCCATCTTTGTACATCATCTACCAATTCATTTCTTTGGTCTAAGTCGTCTATATTAATATTAAAATCCCAATTATCAATTAATTGATTAAATATATTAATAGTAGCTGGACTGACATCCTGAGAATGAGATATTAATAACATATTAGTATATAAATTACCATCATTACCTAATTCACCCACATTCACATAAACTGTCCGGCCATCTTGCAAACCATTATAAGAACCAACTTTTATTGGTTGAGGATTTCCCTTAATTACTGGCGCTGACTCATAATACCAATCTAAAGGTGATAAATGTTTTAAGTTCTGATATATTCTCAAACCAATAATATCATTGTTATTTTCTTGGGCATAAACACTGGTTCCTTTAAATAAATCAATAAACTGGCCAAACATTCGACCCAATAATTTCCAACTCAAACGACTATCAAATAATTCTAAAAATCCTACTTGAGCTAAAATTGTTTTTTCGTCTTTCATATCTTCTAGCTCCAAGGCCACAGGGTTATTATATTTAAAAATATATTCTCTTAATAATTCATTTCCGTCCCCATTCGTAGTTATTAAACCTTCTGCCTGGGTAGTTGCTAAATAACCCAATCCTCCATCCCGACAATATTTTAATCTAAAATGATATTCGTCATCTTCAAAAGAACCTACATTCGGCCATATATTCTCACACATAAATAATTCTACTTCTGCCTCATCCGGATAAACTAACCCACTTTTATACCCATCTTTATTATCATAATCCCACTTGTTTTCAAAATGACACATATTGTCTTGCCAAATACAATTATCATTAATTAAACAATCGTCTTCTGTTGTTAAAACCGAACAAGTATTTTGACATTCCGTAAAATCAGCCATACAAGCCCCATTAAACCAACAACAAGAGTCGCCTTCACATTGAATTTGGTTAACAATTTGCGAACACCTTAATTCCGATGGTATGGGTAGGGCGCTTACTCTTACGATGGTATTACCATTAGCATTTTCAGCTGTAGCAGTAACATTATCAGAATATGGGCCTCCCAAATCAACTAAATCTTCATCAAGTGATTCCCAATACCAAGACCAGTCATAACCTGCCATTGATACTATCGTATTTCCATTTATATCTCTTCCTTCCGCTATAAAATTTTTGTCCTCATTTGGCTGGGTAAATAAATAATACTTATCTATTGGATCTATAATTTCTATATAATTTAATTCGCATACAGTATTTGCTGTTGCAAAAATCCAAGAACATTTTCCATTACTACAATTTAAAACATTTCCATAAGTTGATTTAATTCCGTCTGCTCCATCAGTTAATTCAACTTTATAATCAGCATTTTTATCTAATAAAAATTCTGGTATTATTTTTAAAACTGCTTGCCCAGCAAAATTATTATACAAATTAAGAGTTGTTGTTACACTACTCCAATTTCCTACACCCTCCTCAACATATAAATTTACGTTTCCTGCTAAGCTATCAGCGTCTAAAACTTTATTAAATATGGCTCTAATTAAAGTATTTGGACAAACCTCTGTGCTTGCGTCTTCTGGATAATTTTCTATTACTTTAAAATTACTACACATTGGCGAGCCGTCTCCATAACATTCACCGTCTTCTCCCCAACAACAATTATTTATACTATGTTCACAATCAAGTGCTTCTTTAAATTGAGAACAATTATAAAATATTTCACAGACCGATAAATTACTTGTACAATAACCGTCCAAAGCCCAGCAACAATTAAGACTTGGATGATCGCTACCATGACTATCATTACACGCTGTTTCATCACCATAATCATTACATGATTCTTCATCATCGCAAGCTGGATTACCTACACCCGTTAAACAATCACTACCATCCCAGCAACAACTACCACTGTTATTACAAGGAGTTATACTACCATAATTAGAACAATTATCAATACTAGCAGTAACTGTTAAATCTCCAAAGTCAGAAATTTCTTCTCCGTTAATGGTTGTTGTAGCAGTAATCTGCGTAAATCCAATTGCCTTTCCTGTGCTAGTGGCACTAGAATTAGTACCTGGATCTGGATTAAGCTCTGCTATACTAGGATTTGCCACCTCCCATTCATAAGTATAATTATTCAAACAAACATTACATTGTTCGTCATAACAATAGGTAGTATATTTTTTTGACTCATCAATTTCTAAAGTCCAATTACTTGGTGAAACTTCTAAATTAGTTGGGTCACATAAACCAGCCCCAACTTTAAAATGCCATTCTTTGGGTTGTAAACTACTACCATATTTATCTTGAATATTTTCTGTAGCAATTAATTTATACCAAGTGTTTAAAATAAAATTATTATGATTATATAAAACTACTGAATTACTGCTTTGAATGGCATCATAATTAAAACTTAAATTATTATATAAATTATTTCCGCAAATATCATCAGCAAAACTGCCATTAACATCAGTACAATTATAAATTTCTAAATTATCAGTATATGTGTTTAAATCCATATCAACTGTGCTGGTTCCGCTTTTAGCAAATTCCATATAAATTAAAGCATTACTAACTACATCTGTGCTACTAGCTACTGGGGAAGGCGAACCTAATGTGATAGTGGGCTGACAAGCAATTTCTTTTACAAATGGTCGCATACAAATTGGGCTACCATCATTCACACATTGACTACTAATATCATCCCAACAACAAGCAAAGCCCTGATGAGCATTATTATCAATACAAGACGACCAATCATCATTAAATAAAGCACAATTTGCTGTAATATATAAATTAGTTTTATCAAATAATTCTTGTCCGTTGCCACCAGCATCCGTTGATGTTGCACTAATTTGTAAATCACCAATTTTATAATTTTGGTTTAGATGAACACTGATTTCAGAACTAACACCCGAACGACTTGAAAAATTAACCAAGCCGTTTGGATCATCTTTATCCCATACATAATTATATCCACTATCATTACATATATAGCAACCATCATCAATTAAAAATCCTTTATATAAAATTGATTTGGGGGTCAGATAAGCCAAACTATAATTTTCAGGAACAATACTTAGTTGCTCTGGTTCACATTGCCCGCCCTCTTTATTTATATGAAAATACCATTCATAAGCATTATTATCACTATTATTAGGAATTAAACTAGAGCCCTCATTATCGGTAATGTCTGTGTTTAATTCTATCTTATACCAATAATCTGCTTCTAAAGAATTAACGGTTTTAAACAATAAAAATATAGGAGTTGCTGTTATATTATCAATTGAAACACGGGCATTACAATCTCCTGGATTTTCTCCACTAGCACATTTATAAACATTAATATTATTTGTAATCAAGGTATTGGTGTCCATCTGTAAGGCCATACTACTAGGATATTCAAAAGCCGCATAAACCTGTTTAGTGTCTTGTGGTACATCTGTACTTCCTGGTTCTGGCGAAGGAAAAGATATACCGTTATTAGAATTACATATTTTTCTACTCACTCTTGGATTTTCACAATCTGCACAAGTAGTAAAATTCCAGCCATAAAAATCCCAAACACCTGTTATGTCTGCTCCTGCTTCAATATATTCAAAATTCCAAGTATTGCCATAGCCATTAATATTGCGAGCTGAAATTAAACCAGTTTGCGTTGATGTTACTGTTACAAACATTAACTCATCTGAATCTATAATAAAATCCGCATAATCTCCAGATATAAAATTTCCGCTGTTATCAAAAATTGTGTTAAAGTAAAAGTTATCTACATCATCGGGATCTTCAAAATACTCACCAGCAATTTCAATTTCATTTTCTTTTGTTCCAAATTCAGGGTTTACACTACAAATACAAGGAGCAAGTCCTTCATTATTAACTTCAAAATTTACTGCATTAGTTTCTAAATAATTAGCTGAATCTATAATTTTTATTTTTGAAGAAAATGGAAACCCAAAACCATTAAATGTTTCCGGTACTTTAACAATTACTTGTTCATCACTCCAAAAAGCCGTAGAACATTCATCTGGAAAATCAAAATCTCCATCTGTCCAATCATCTCCGCCTATATTAAACTTAACCATCTTATCATCTTGGCTATTTCCAAACCCAGAACCATAAATCGTCACATAGCCCCCTATTGGAGTTGAGGTTGGAGAAGTATAATTTATATAAAAATTTGTTGATTCATCTGCCAATATCTCTACATTTAAATAATTACTAAATCTTTGTTCACCTGCTGTTTCCTCTACCATTACTCTAACGCCTACTCCTGTAGCCGAACCCATTAAGGGAGTTATGGCCTCAACATCTGTATTGTGTCCATCACCATCGTTTCCGGTCCACTCTAAGACATCAGCTTGTATGGAACTATAATCATCGCCTAAAATTACTTCTCTATTATAAAAGATATCGTCCCCTAATTTAATTCCATTTAAATTAAATTCGTCTTCAAAAAAAAGCTCATCCTTATCAATAGAGCATAGACCTGGTCCAGCTTCTTCATCATTAAAATAAAAATCCGCTAAATTACTCCAGCGCTCTGTACCGTCATCATAAACTTTTTTAATTTGCACAGCATAAACATTATTTATATTCAAATTATTAGGAGCAGAAATAATAATTTGTTCATCTTCCCAGGCATCTTGGCCACAAGGTAAATCTGCTTCTATGTATTCATCTTGATTAAAACGAAAATAAACCTCGGAAGCACTTAAATTAATGTTTTCATCTTCTTTAAAATTTATTCCCCAAATACTGATAAATTGTCCAACTCCACCTTGGTCTGGATATAAAGCATTAATACGCGGACTTAATAAATCAAAATTAGCGCTAACATTGCCTTCATCAGTTTGCACTTCCACTAAATTTTCTCCGGCCCTAACTCCGTTATTATCGCCCCCAGTCACTGGTATAGCTACTTTTATTTCTTCTTCTGTCCAGGCCCAAATAACACAAGCGCCATCATACCAATATTCATTTCCCATACATAAATTACTTGTTTGGTTTACGACTATGGAATTATCAAAAATTAAAACTGGATTATTCCCTAAATAATGACCAGAAATAATTAAATTCTCTGTGGCGTCATAATAGGTTTGATTATTTTCAACTCCAGTAATTTCTGGCGTACAATATAAATTATCTCCGGTAATAAAATTCCATTCTTCACTAGGACCTTCTGAAGGATAATTATCAATATCTGAATCTTGATGAGTGCCATCACCATCACCATCTAAATAATTACCACAAGTATCTTTAATAATACTGCCATTTAATAAAGGGAAGTAATCTTCAACTGCTTCATAGTTAGAGTTAGGATATAAAATTAAGGAGTCATTATAAACCTGATGAAAAAAATCTATATCTGATAGAGTGTCAATGTCTTCATATAAATAAAAGGACGAGGCATTTCTTAAAGAAAGCATATCCATATCTTCTGAAAATTCGGCGGTAATATATGAAGTTAAACAAACATCTTCTTGATCATCTTTAGGAAATACTGAAATAACAGTAGGTGGCTCTGTATCTGTTTCATTCCCAGTTTTAAACTCCCAATAATAATCTACTAACAAGGCCTCTCCGTCTTCATCTGCAATCCCATCATGTATGATATTAACTGCATAATAATGCTTCTGCTCATAATCCTCTCCTAAAATAAACTGAATTATATCTTCTTCTATTATAAACTGTCCATCTGGCGTTAAATTGTTGATTAAATTGCCAGCACAAGAATTGGCTCCACAGTCATATAAACCAAAATTTTGAGAATTAACTGTAGTTTCATCAACAATATTATTAAATTTAACTTGAATTAAACTGCACAAAGAAATATTTTCTCCTTGAGGACTATTAGTAATTACACTAAAATTATATGTTTCCCCACCAGAACCACAGGTAGGACAAGTCTCGTCATAATGAGAATTACCATCAAGATCACACCGATAACAACCCGTACATTCATTAGGAGTACATCCTTGACCTCCACCGCCTCCACCGCCACCTCCTCCTTGGGCTGCTTGTAAAATAAAGCTGGTTATAGCATAAGAGGCCAAAATAATAATCAGACCAATTACTCCGGCACTTAAGATTTTTTTGGCCTTAGATATTTTTTCTTCATTTCCTCCAGAAGTCATCCACATAAAACCGGCATATAAAACAATAACTAAAGCAATTAAGCCCAATAAGCCCAAAACCAATTGAATAACAGTCCCAGCTATCTCTTCAATGCTACCTGTACTAAGATTATCTACTTGTGGAACTAAAATTTGAGCAGATGAAATATTTGGTAATACAAAACCTATTACTATAAATAGTATAAAGATTAAAAATAAATTTTTTCTTTTCTTAAGCATGATAATTAGTTACAAGTTACTCTTAATTTTAACAATTTACCCCATCACCTTTTCTAAAATAAATTATATTAAGCATTATTATTTTTAAAAAATATTAGAAAATAAAATAATATATTCTTAATCAAAAGGTGAGGGGTTTAACAATTAAACTATTACCGCTCGCTCCCGCCTGGACCCTCAGCTGGATTAAAACAATTTCCATAAGAATCCTTAATTTCAGAAGTAATTCGCGGATAATAAAGAATATTATTTTCTAAGGCATTATATATTTGAATATTACACTTCTTATTGTCATCGCTCATGTAAACGGAATAAGCTGGGAAACAATTATCTCCAGCAATATTTTCTTTGTGCCCAGCTTCTAAATCTGGATCGTCTTGACCTAAATCAACACAACTATCAGCATCATAAATATAAAAACTATCTGTATTTAAAGAACTAGGCGAAATATTGACATCTGTTAAATCAAATAAAGCCCAAATATTTGGATTCAGCTGAACATTTTCTTCATTATTAACTGGACCAGTAGATTCTATTATTGGAGAAATAGTATAAACATTATTAGTAGTATTAAAATCCCAAATATAATCTTCTGCCAATAAATTACCAGCCGCATCACTAATTCCACTTAAAGGATCGTCGGCTTCTCCGGCTTCAACTAAAGTTTCAATATTTGCCAAAGCTGGTAAACAAAATATTTCTTCACCGCAGGAATTAACCCTTGCTCCTCCGCAGTCTCCAGCAGCTAAAAATTCTATTGTTTTATACTGATTACTAATTTTTAATTCTCCTGCTAAAATTTCATCTGGTAAATTTGTAACAATAATATTTCCATCTACGCTTAAAATATTTATGGGTTCCGAAAAATTAACTTGAATAATAGCATTACGTGCCACTATCTGGTCTTGCCCTGGCCAGACAAAACTAACAGTTGGAGGCGTAAGATCTAAAAAAGTACTGACTTCAAATTGCCAAGCATATCCATTTTCTAAACCGCCAAATAAGTCCTTACCATCAGCAGTTACCATTCCTGCTCCCAAATACACAATTGTATCAGTAGAATTTTCTCCGTTTCCTAAATACTCTATGGGCCTAAGTAAAATATTTTTTCCATCTGCAGTTAAAACAGCAACTACATCTTCTGGATCCAAGGGAATATTTTCAGAACCATAATCAATTATCTCTATATCGCTACTTAAAATTCCACATTCATTACCATTAGTGTTGTTTTCTGTATAATTATTACAAAGCCCAAGCCCCGGATTATCAGTAAAAGATTCTGCTATTACACTACTAGTAGCAACCCTAACTTTAAAACTAATCATAATTAAAGTATTACGCGGAATATTAGTAGCATCTCGAGCCGGATAATGATATTCAATTACCCCTCCGCCTAATGCTCCTCCGCCAAATCCACCCAATCCTTCCGTATAATCTCCGTGTCCACCACCACCGCCACCTCCTCCTTGAGCTACTTGTAAAATAAAGCTGGTGATAGCATAAGAGGCCAAAATAATTAAAAGTCCAATTACTCCAGCACTTAAGATTTTTTTGGCCTTAGATATTTTTTCTTCATTTCCTCCAGAAGTCATCCACATAAAACCGGCATATAAAACAATAACTAAAGCAATTAAGCCCAATAAGCCCAAAACCAATTGAATAACAGTCCCAGCTATCTCTTCAATACTGCCCGTACTTAAATTATCTACTTGGGGAACTAAAATTTGGGCTTGAGAAATGCTGGGTAATAAAAAAATAACCGCTGACATTAAAACTAAACTGACAACAGTTATTTTAGAAAAGTTAAAACTATTTTTTATTTTTGCTTTTAATAACATTATTATAATATAATGTCTAATTTTAAATAACTAATTAATCTTTGACTTTTGACCCCCAAATCTTTGACCTAAAACTTGAAACTTACAGCTCGCAACTCATTTATTCAATTCTTCCTTAACAATCTGCGAAACAAAATTTCCTTCGGCCTGACCAGATAATTCTTGCATAGCCAATTTCATTAGTTGTCCAAAATTGCTTACAGACCTCTCTATATTCTCTCTTTTTATTATATCACAAATAATTTTTTTTATCTCTTCCTTAGATTTCATTTCCGGCAAATATTGGTCAATGATTTTAATCTCTTTTTCTTCTTTAGATACTAAATCATTGCGTTCGCCTTTTTTAAACTGCTCAATGCTATCCTTTCTCTTTTTTATCTCAGACATTAAAATTTTAATAATATCCTCATCTTTTAATTTTGCTTTTTTTTCTATTTCTTTATTCTGAATAGCACTTTTTAACAATCTTAAAACTCCCAGCTCGTCCTGGTTTCTTAATTTTAAGGCCTGAATACAATCTTTTTCAATTTTCTCTTTTAAAGACATTTCTTTGAATTATTAATTTTAAATTTAAAATTCACCCCCTCTCCCTCCCCCTTAGTAAGGGGGAGATGGTGGGGGTTAATATAATATTTCCTTTCATTCGTAATTCAAAATTATTTCTTATTCTTCTATTTTGCCAATTTTTTTCAAGTAATCTCTTTGGTCTTGGGCTTTTAAACGATAAATGGCCGCGGACTTAAATTTTCTTTTATTTTTTCTTTCGTTTTGAAATCTAACCTTTCGGGCCTGCAATAATTTACCGCTCTGGATTATTTTTTTAGTAAATCTTCTAATTAATTTTTCAAAAGATTCATTAATTTTTTGTTTAACTTCTACCACTTTATTTTTACCTTCCTTTCTATACTAATAATACTAATATTGTGATACTAATATACTAATTAAATACTAATGATTGGTATATTAGTATAATTCGTATTCACCCTGAACCGATTTCTGGTTCAAGGGTAAATTCGTATATTGGTATCGCTATATTGGTATCGCTTACTTCTTTTTAATATTTAAACTTTTTAAACGCCTTTTTAAAACTTTATTTATCTTATCCTCTGGCACTACTTCTTGGTTTCCGCTTTCCATATCTCTAATTAAAATTGTATTGTCTAAAATTTCTTTTTGACCAATAATTAATGCTAATTTAACATTTAATTTATTAGCGCTTTCTAACTGCGATTTTAAATCTGCTTTAGAAATATTTTCTGCTATTTTAAAACCAGCTTGTCTTAATTTCTCAAATAAAACCAAAACCTTTTTTTTAGCTCTTTCGCCTAATTGAGCAATAAATATATCACATTTATCCTTAGATTTTATTTTTAAATTCTCAACTTTTTTCAAACTATTTATTGTTCTTTCTAAGCCCATTGAAAATCCTATGGCTGGAGTATCTTGCCCCTTTAAATTCTTAACTAATTTATCATAACGACCACCACCGGCTAAAGCACTTTGACTACCAGCTTCTTCGTTTTGGGGAAAAATTTCAAAAGTAGTTCTATTATAATAATCTAAGCCCCGAACAATAAATGGATTTAAAATATAAGGAACTTCAATATCTTCTAAATATTCCAAAACCTTAACAAAATGTTTATTACAATCTTCACATAAATAATCTACAATTTGCGGGGCCTCTAAAATAAGCTCTTGACATTTTTTTTGCTTACAATCTAAAACTCTTAAAGTATTTTTAATGTATCTGGCCTTACAATTTGCGCATAATTTAGAACGATTCTTTTTTAAATAATTTTTTAAGGCCTTGGCATATCTATTACGACAAATTTTACATCCAATGCTATTAATCTGAATATTAATAGGTATCTTAAGGGCCTGATAAATTTGATAAATCATATATATCAATTGAGCATCTATAATCGGATCATCTGTTCCAAAAACTTCTGCTCCAAATTGATAGAATTGTCTATATCTTCCGGCTTGGGGCTTATCATATCTAAACATTGGACCAATATAAAATAATTTTACTGGCTTGGGTTTGTTTAACATTCCATGTTGGATATAAGCCCGAACAATGCCTGCTGTTCCCTCTGGTCTTAAACTTACCCTCTCCCTACCCAAAGTACTAAAAGAAAACATTTCATTACTTACAATATCTGTATCTGGACCCACTCCTTTTACAAAAAGTCCCGCATCTTCTAAAACAGGTAAATCTATTCTTTTAAAACCATAGGCCCGAGCAATACTAATTACTTTATCGCGAATAAAATCCCAATATTTTTGCTCTTCAGGAAGAATGTCCCTAAAACCCTTTACTAAAAAATATTTTCTATTTTTATTCGCTTTGGCTTTAGATTTATTTGATTTAGTCCTGGCTTTGGCTTTAGGCAAACTCATTTTTTTTACTTTTGATTTAGTTTTAGACATATTTAAAAACCATAATTATAATTTGTTTTAAAAACAGAAATTCTATCTATCGGAAAACCCCTAATCCAGGCCTTACCCATAATTAAATTTTCCTTAATCGGCCCGATGATTCGAGAATCCTTACTATTCTTACGATTATCACCTAAAACAAAATATTCATCATTTGTTAATTTAATTTCTTTTATATTACCAAATGTTTTTGTAATCTCTGGCAAATAATCACTTTCATTTATTTTAATAAAGTTCTCTTCCCCTTGAGTTCTAATATAAATATCTCCTTCTTCTATTTTAATAGTTTCTTTAGGCAAAGCAATTACTCTTTTTATAAAAAATTGGGTCTCGTTTTCTGGATTTTTAAATACTATTACATCTCCTCTTTGTGGTTCAGTGAAACGATAGGAAATTTCATTAATAATTAAATATTCATTATCAAAAAAATTGGGCTCCATAGAGGCCCCATCTACCATAAAGGGCTGAATAATAAAATATCTAATTGGTAAAATAATAGCTAAAGATATAATCACGGTTTTAACAATTTCTAAAACAAAACTGAGCGATGATTTCCAAAAATGGCTTTTTTTCTCAGTTGTTTCTATTGCTGTTAAATCTTTTTCTGCTTTGTTTTTCATGCTATTTTATACTAAAAAATAATCTTTTTTTTACTAAAAGTGCTCATATTCTAACATAAATATTGGAAGAAATCAAATCAAAAAATCCCATCGTTAAACAGGATTGACCATCTTTCTTATGGCTTATAGCTTAAAGATTACCGCTTTTTATGTATAAATATATCAAAAATCAAAATGAATTTTTAAATAATTTTTTACTTTATCTAAAATCTTATCATTAATCTCGCCTATTTTTTTAATAAATCTAAATTGATCAAAGGATTCTAAATGGTGAACTTTTAAAATTGAATCACGGAATAAATTATTATTCTTATTTGTTTTAACTAAAATATCATCCCTGGTTTTATTATTTAAATTTGAAGTCAAGGGAATAACACTAAAAACCTTCGTTCTTTTTATTTGTGAATCAGATTCAATAACCAAAGCCGGCCGTTCTTTTCGATATTCATGACCGACTGAATCTTGGGGATATTGAACTAACCAAATTTCCTTCTGTTTTATAAATTCATATAATACTTATGTTCTTCTTTGGATATGGGGCCTAAATTTTTTAAAGTATCCTTAGCTCCGGCATTATGCCAGGCCTCTAAATTTTCTGGTCTTTTCATTACTTTTACCACTCGACCACAAATAGAATAATCATTTAAATCATTTTTATGTATATGTATTGGAGCAGTATCAGAAAATGACTCCGAAACCAAGACAACTTGTTTATTATTTTTATCAACAAAAAACTTTTTTATATTTGCAGCCCCATCAATTATCGAAACAACATAATCGCTATTATCTGGACTTTTTTGTTTTCTATCAATAATAACATAATCTCCATCTTCAATTGAATCACCATCAATATTGGCTTGATTCATAGAATTCCCTACTGCTTTTAAAACAAATAAATCTTTAATTTTTTTAAGCAAACTCTCTCCCAAAATGCTTTTAGAAACTTTCAAATATTCTTCTATAGTATTATTAGCCAATTCCAAGGCCTGCCCACAATTAGCCGAGCCATAAATTGGTAATGATATTAACTTCGTGTTTTTATCAATATTATTTGAACTTATTCTTTTAATCTCTTTGCCATCAATACTTTGAATCAAAAGCCCTTTTTCTTTTAATTTTTCTAAATGATGTTTTATCTTTTGCGGACTTCCTTTTTCTCCGATAAATTCTCCTATTTTACGCAAAGTTAAATTTGCCAAGTTTTTGTCTCCAGCAAGATTTAGAATTTTTTGTTGTATTTTATGCATATTTTTAAAATTATTACTTATCCACACCCTAATTTAATTGTATCTTAATTATTAACAACTTGTCAATAAAACTTAAACTTGACAGAATTCAATAGTAAACAAAAAAATCACCTCAGACATATTACTTGAAGTGATTTTTGAAAAATTATTTTATTTTTTTCTTTTCTTCAAAAATATAATTAAAATTATTATTAATCCTATTAAAATGATAGGGAAAATTTTATACCAGAAGGCATATCTACTAGCAATAAAACCAGAACACATCGCATTAGAAAAAGCTCTCCAATCTCGAACATGACAATTTATTTTTAAATCTTTGATCCTTTTATATCCCAGCGGACATTCTTCTCCTTCTACATAACTTTCATCACCCCCTGAATAAGTTACCCACCCTCTAGGCTTTTCACATTCCTGACATTCATCTCCACTATTAAACCAAGTACACTCTTTAGTTTCGGGATTAATAATCATTTCATTAACTGCCATTGTAGCTTGAGAAATTTGGGGAGTTAATATAATAAAAAACAAAGCCACTATAAAAAACAATTTTAATTTTTTAGACATATATTTAATATATTAATTTACTATTCTCAACCCTCACAAAACTATCCAAACAATTATTTTCTTTTAAAACGCTCTCCTCTGCTTCCATTATATAATCATCATACCATTTAAACTTCTTTGAAAAATCTATGGCCTCAGTTTTTAAAGTATCCCAATAAGCTGGTTTTATTTTATTTAGATATTCTAAAGCTTCATTGGGTAATTTATCTTCTAAATATTCTACGGCATTACTTTCACCATTACGACAATGAGTAGTTAGCCAATAGCAATCGTGATTATCTGTCATTTCTTTTAAAAAATCTAAAACATTGTCAGCGGGTTCGCCATGCTTTTTTAATAAGACACCATCAATGTCAAGATAGATATTCATTGTTTTAAAATCTTTCGTGGTTTAGGACCATTCTGAGGACTCACTAAACCTTCTTCTTCCATTTTGTCAATTATTCTAGAGGCTTTAGCATAACCAATACTCAATCTTCTCTGTAAAAGAGTAGCCGAAGCTTGCTTTTGGTCTAAAATAATTTTCTTAGCTTTTTTATATAACCATTCTTCATTCACTCTATCATCTGTAATTTCATTTTTAATAAATTCTTCTATTTCTTCATCACTAATATGGAATCCTTGTAATTCTAATCTCTTACCATTATAATCTTGATAAATCATATCTCCTTGACCAATAAGTGTTTCCATTCCAGATATTTCTAAAACCTCTGCTTCTTCTTCTGAAGGGACTTGAAATCCTACCCTAACTGATATATTAGAAAATATTAAATCGGTAATAATTTCTTTATTTAACATCTGGGTTCCTATGATAAGATGTATTCCTACGGCCTTAGCCATTTGTGCTATTCTAACCAAAGCTGTTTCTATATCTCTATCGGGCATAAGTTCTCCTAACTCACTAATAAATATTACAATATTAGGAAATACAACTTGATTTCCCTTTTCATTATAAGAATATATATCTTTTTTCCTTGTTTTAAATAATATCTGATATCTTCTTTCTATTTCAAAAACGCACCATTCTAAAGCCGATAAAGCTTTTTTAGCTTTATGAATAATTGGAAATAATAAATGAGAAATATTATTAAAATTACTAAATCTACGAATAGGATCAATTAAAATAATTCTTAAATCTTGATGAGATCTTTGTTTAATTAGAGAAAAAAGAGTAACCCTACTAAACATACCCACACCAGAAAGAGCCATTCCCGCACTTAAAATATGAAGCCATTCTTTTAAATTTATAAAATGCAGTTTTTGACTTTTGTCTCTTCCTAGGGGGATTATAAGTTCATCTTTATTTAAATGCATTATTTCCTCTTTCCAAGCCAAACTCAGAGGTACTCTAGCATTGGGGTCATTTCTCTTTTTATTTATATCTATATGAGGCATATTATTTAGTTAAATTATAATTAGACACTTCAATACTAATTAAACCTTTTTCAAAAAAAGAAACATCTATTCTAACACTCCTTGCTGTTAGATTCATAGCTAAAACATTTTCTAGGGCCATTATTTTAGATAATTTAACTCCATTTTTAGGCTTTATTATAAATTGAGTTACCATTGGACCAATATTAACTTTCCCCATTTTCACTTTAATATCAAAATGATCAAATGTTCTTTTAATTCTTTCTTTACTAATATCAATTTTAGAATCAATTGGTTCCAATTCATTTTTTATTTCATCTTGCTCATTATTTAATCCTTTCTGCCCAGCCATATCCTCATTAACAACATTTTTCACCTCTTCATCACTAACATAAAAACCCTGTAATCTTCTTATGGGCTCGTCTCCTTTTTTAAATAACATATCTCCCTCACCTAAAAGTTTTTCTGCTCCAGTTTCTCCTATTATAGTGTCTGAATTATCTAAACTAGCGGTGGCAAAAGCTATTTTAGCGAAAAAGGATTCTTTTATTTCTTCAGTAAAAACATTGATCGCTGGTCGGGCAGTAGATATAATTATATACATATTCAAATCTGGACCCTCCTTGGCGATTTTAGGAATTATTTGATTAAAATACTCTCCTTGCTGACACATAATACTCGAACATTCTTCAATAACTATAATTATAGGATCATAATTTTTATATATATCAACACCTTCTTTTTTACTAGCAGATCTAATAGAAAATTCTTTTTCTAAATATTCAAATTGCTCTTTTATATCATCTGTCTTAGTAGTAACCTCTCCCAACAAACATTCTATTCCATTATAAGGGAAAAGCTCTACTCTTTTAGCATCATATAAAATCAGAGAAATATTATTATTTTGTTTTAATAAACTAGTTATTAAACAATGATTAAAGGTTGATTTTCCAGAACCAGTGGCTCCAGCTATTATTATAGATCTTAAATCTTTTAAATCCTCAAAAACATATTCAAAATTAAAACTTACCCCAATAGGAATTAAAGTTTCTGTTTGACGATTTTGAAATTGTTTTGATTCAAAAGCTTTTTGTAGTTCAACTATCATGTTATTTTTTCTAAATCACTTTTTACTTGTAAACAAAAAAAACAATCCAATAATTCCAGCGCATGAACCCAGTAATACTATAATTTGTATCCAAGTTTTTTCCCACCATTTTGGTTCAATTTTTCTGTTTTGTTGATTAGTGTCTGCTAATTTATTATTTATTATTTTTTTACTGTTTGATTGTGTTATACTATATACTTCTGGAAATCTTTTTCTCCCATCTTTTTCAATAAAATCATAAAACTCTGAAATTTTTTTTCTGTAATTTTCAAAAATATTTCTATTTTTTACTACAAAATTTTCGCCTCTTAAAAATTTACGAATCGATTCAGAAGTTGTTATACCAGGTGTTTCGTAATTATAATAATCTATTATATTATCTTCCCACATTTTTTCTAGCACAGATTGAAATAATTTTTTCTGTTCTATTGGCAAAAAAAATTTATTTATAGATATCGTTTGTTGATCATCTATTAATGGAGAAAGTTCTTTATAAATTGCATCAAGAATTCTTTTTATATTCAACCACTTATCCCTAATAAGCCTGTGGTCGGTAGCTATAGTAGTAATTTCTATTTGATATTTTGCTTTTTTTATTTCCATGATTATTGTTTACTTTAAATTCCCTCCCACCTCCATTAATTCCTAAAAATTCATGAATTAATTAATTTTTTTTCAATCTCAGGATAGATATTATCTATTTCTTTCTGTATTTTAATTGTTTCCACTAGGGTTGTGGCAATCCGGCAATAATGTTTTATGTCATCAGTAGACAGAGTTTCGCCTTTTTTATATTTAAGCCATTTATCCAAAACTTGATATCCTCCAATCATATATTCCCAAATTTCTTTATTTATTGGTTCAAAATATTGCTTTTCATTTATATAGATTCGTCTTTTATTTTTATCATATTTACGGATTTTTACACTATTATCATTCTTTCCATAAAATTTAGCTAACGGTTTATTCAATTTTGGTGATTTTAGTAGATGTAAATTCACTAACTCCTCACCAAGTTTAGAAATTTTTTTGAATAATTTGTAATCCTTTGTAAAAGGAACTTTCGGAAAATCAATTTTAAGAAATTCCTCATATTTTTTCCTATATGTATTTGAATACAGGGTACCATAAATGTAATAAAAAATTTCTTCCGGCGTTGGCTCTTTGTCAAAACAACTTTTAAGCGCGTCAAATAATTCTGGATTGATATTTGGTTCTTTTTCTTTCTTAATTTTTAATTTATGTTGAGCTCCCTTTAAATCTAATTTTTCTTGTCCATCAAGGATAGTTTGTTGCTTATTTTCAGAAGAGTAAAGGTATAGGGGAAAAACATATCCTATCTCTTTTGTTCTGTTTGAGACATAACAAGATTCTGTAATTAAATTAGTTACTAATACGTGCTGAAATCCAGCAATTGATTGTTGGCGGCAAGTAGTAAGGGCTAAATTCTGTTTTAACATATGTTTCATAACATTTTTTCTAACTCGCCAGACCACAGAAGAATGATAATAAATCCATCGTTCATCAAAAGGACGATACAAAATTTTAGTAAAATAATTCTGCCAGTTATCAACTTGTTTTAACTCATATCTTGCTTTAGAGACACGCCATGCATAATTTTCTTTAAGTTGATAATCTTTTTTTACGTAATTATCATCGTGCGGTGAAAATTTAAAAGCGCTAATTTTATTTTTCAATTCTTCATATTTAAAATCAATAGCAAAATGATCATGGGCAGTAACAATACCAGTACTATTTATAGGAAAGATGTTTGTAATTTTCCAAAACTTATCATACTCTTTATGTCCTTTTTCTGATTTTGGAACAAAAAAATAGTAAGGCTTTTTAGGAATAATTGGTTGCCACTTCGTCGATTTAACATCATTCTTATTTAAATAATAATATTTCGTCTTTGGTTTATTAATGTCTCCCCGTAATCCCCAAAGTTCAGCATATAAAACTTTTTTTTCATCAATTTTTTCTTGATGTTTTATACAAATTGTAATTGCTACACCTGGTTGAATATCAAAAACATTTTCGTCTTTTTGGCCTTCTGGCGTTTTTTCTTTTTTTAAAACACTACCATGCAAATTAAGAATATAAATTTCATCAAATGTTTTCATTAAAGAATAACGCATTCCCCTAAAAGTTGGATTATCAATCCAGGCATGATTAGTAATAAAGCCCAAAATACCAGTTCCTAATTTTTCAATTTTCCACTGGGCAAAGCGAAAAAATTTTACATAATCATCCTGTAGCCAATCTTTTCTTTCGCCAAGTGGTTTACCCCTAATTTGTCTATATTCTTTAATCTGTTCCAAAATCCAGTCCCCTTTATTTTCAGAAACTCCAGAATATGGTGGATTGCCCATAACTACCATAATGGGAATTTTTTCTTTAACCTCTAATGCTTGCTCTGATTCTTTAGCCAAAACTCTTTCAAAAATACCCGGAAATTGATTTGGGTCAGGTGCTTCATTTTCCAAAGTGTTTGTAAGATAAAAATTAAATTTATCATCATTTCTCATCTTATAACCTAATTCTTCGAGAAGTAAAGAAATTTTTAAGTGTCCTATGACATACGGTGCCATTAAAAGTTCAAAGGCATAAAAATTTTTTAAAATATGACCCTTTACAGTGCTTTGCCAAATACCAGGTCCATACTTTTTTTGAATCTCCTTTTTAGCTAATTTTATTGCTTCAGCCGGAAAAGTGAGCGTACCAGCAGCTGGGTCTAAAACCGTTACAGATGAAGTAGCAAACCCATCCTTTTTATTAAATTTTTCTTTTAAAATTTGATTAACTGAGCGAACAATATAAGAAACAACTGGCTCTGGTGTATAATAAACTCCCCTCTTCTCTCTTTCTTTGGGATCATACTCACCTAAAAATGTTTCATAGAAATGGATAATAGGGTCGGTGCCTTTTCCTTTCTTATAAAAATCCTTTATTATTTTAGATATATTAGCGACGGCTAATACTTGCGAAATTTCATCTACAATCCATTCCATTGATTTTGGCAATTCTTCAGACGAGATAAAAGCAAATATTTTTTTAAGCAATGGAATGCTTTGAGGAATAAATTTTACCGCTGTTTCCCTCCTAAATTCTTTACATGCAGTCCGCGTTCTGGCTGTGAATAAACCATAAGTAATGGTTTGAGCATAAAGATCAGCGAATTGATCTTCTGTTAAATTAATAATCAAATGCTTTTTAAATGCTTGATAAAAACCAATAATTTCTGAATTGTCGTTTTTTATTTCTTCTAATATTTTTTCTTTTAAAAAATGCGTTCTATTGCCAAGTTCAATGGCCAATTCTTTTGGTTTTTTTATTTCTGGAATGGAAAAAGCAAAAAACTCCGATATTAGTGATATAAATTTTTTTTCATTTTCAACTGGGGGCACTACTTTTAATTCATATGATATAAAAGGTCGCCCAATCCGTACCTTATCTGCTAATATACCCTTTCTATACAATCTAAATTCAAAAAAATTAGTCAATATTAAATTAGGAAATGCCTTTTTATATCTTTTCAACTGATTACTGTCCTCTATTTCATCAAGATCATCTGAGTGTTTTTGAAAATCCTTTGCTTCAATATAACCAATGATCTTGTTGCCTTCTCTAATCCTAAAATCTGGACTCTGCCCCTCGTGTTTTTTGGGTAATAATGTAACGCTAATTTTTTTATTTTCAAACTCACTGAGATTTTCTATAAATATCTTTAATGCTGGATAAAAACTTTCTTCTCGGGCATCTCCAGGCTTTAAAGTTTTTAAAATATTCTTAAAATATTCTTTAAACATATTTAATATTTTTAATTATTTAAATTATTTAATTAATCAATTTACTATTTTCAACCTTCATAAAACTTTCTAAACAATCATTTTTTATCTTTCTCTAGAATCTTTTTTATCTTTTTATATCTGGTTGCTGGACCTTGTCCATTTTTTTCAACTAATTTATATTCTACTAATTTAGACATAGATTGCTTCACTGTTGGTAATGGAATTTTTATTTCCTTTTGAATTTCAGAAACCTTCAATTCAATACCATCAACAAATAAATTATAAACTTTTTCTTGTGCTTCAGAAAGCAATTTTCTGTTTTCATTCCCTGCCAATAAATTCAAAGCTTTTTTGGTTTGTACTAAAATAACATCAAGAAAAAAATTTAACCAAGGTGTAATATCTTCATTTTTAGTTTTATGACTTTTTTGGGTTTTTCTTAGAGCTAAATAATATTCTGACTGCCTTTCCTCAAAAATTTCTTCTAAAGAAACATAAGGAACAAAACCATAACCTTTTTGCAACATTAATAAATTAATCAAAATTCGCGAGAGACGGCCGTTGCCGTCAACAAAAGGATGGATAGCTAAAAATTCAAAAATAAAATTAGCAATCATCACCAAAGGATGCAAATCATTATTCCCCTGTCTTTCTTGCCACCATACTAATAAATCATCCATTTCTTTTTTAACTAAGTAAGGCAGAGTAGGTTGAAAAAGAATTTTTTTAATTTTACCCTGTTCAATAATAGCGACGGTATTATTTTTGTTTTTATACTTTCCGCAATGTTCTTTATCCTTTTCTGAAAAAGATAACATGATTTTATGAAACCCCAAAATTTGGCCTTCAGTAATCTCTAAGCTGGAATAATTATCAAAAACCCTACCCAATAAGTCAGCATAACCAGCCACTTCTGCCTCATCTCTGTTTTGAGGAGTTTTTTGCTTAATGCCACGCAGAAAACGCTCCACTTCTTGATCGGTCATCTGTGCTCCTTCAATTCGAGTGGAAGAAGCCGAGCTAGTAATCACCACTGATTTTTGTAATTGATATAAAATTTTAGGATTCAAAACCAAAGAGCCATTCCACTGTCCCTTTAATTCATCAATTTGAGAAACTTTTAAAATTATTTCATGAGAAATCTTTATTCTTTGATTTAGTCTGTTTTTAATCATACATTTTATATATATCTGATTATATACGATTATATACGATTAGTCAACCCCTTTTTCCTTAAATTAATTAAAATTTGTTCTAATTTTTTATCAGCCATATATTTAAATTTATTTTTTATTTTAATTGTGGATAACTTAATTGACTTAATTGACTTAATTGACTATATTTAATTTATACCTGCCCGAGGTTAATTCGGGAAAACTTTCCACAAGGGCCTGACTATGTCAGGTTTTTGTTTTTTCTATCTTAGCTATGTGCTTTTTAATTTTTTGGGCATTAATAACTAAATCAGCTGTTTCTTTTAATTTAGTGGTGATATATCCACCCTTAACAATAATAATTTTTTTATTATTTATCTTCAAAAATCTATTTAAATAAACAAAATCCGCATCACTTGAAAAAATACAAAAAGTATTATAATTTTTCAACATTTTAATAGCATCAACGGAAATTTCCACATCAAAATTACATTTTCTAATTTCTATATATTTTTTACCATTTTTATCTACAGATATATATGGACTATTATTTTGTGATTCATTTAAATCAAGATAATGTTTTATTCTTTGTAAATCTTTCGTTATAGTATTGCGTTTACCAAATATTTTTCTAATTGCATAAGTAAAATTAAGCGAACCAGTATTTTTTGGATCTTCACCATAGTATATTTTAATTCTATCGCTAAAGATATCTGTAAATGATTTTAATTTTTCAAGGTCTATTTTTATTTTTTCATCTTCAGTAAGTAATTTATTGTTCCAATCTTGATTATCTTTTTCAAACCAATTATTCACATTAGAAAAATCTATAAAAGAAAAAATTCTTCCATAATCTTCTGTAATTTCTAATTCTTCGCATATAAATTATTTCTTAAACTCCCGCAAATCCATATTTTTTTATTTAATCTTATTTAATTAACATTATTATATTTAAAGAATATAACTTTTAGCTTGTTTTGTAAATCCTTCACTATTTTAGTAAAAATGGTGAGGGATAAACAAAAAAATCCCGCTAACAAACGAGATTAATAATAACTATAAAACACCTTAATCCTTAAGCGTTGACCTTTGACCTTTGACCATTAACCTCTCCACTGCGACGTATAAACAGCCACTTCCCAAACTCAATGGAAATTACTTCAAAAACAGCTACAACGAGCATAATGGTCCAACCCTCTGCCCCCAAAGGAACTGTACGCAAAACAGTTTGGAAAAAAGGAACATAAAGACCTATCATTAAAAGCATAAAACTAATTAAGGTGCCTAATATTAAAAATTTATTATCAAACAATTTATAATTCCAAATTGACCTGCGTAAATTTTTACAAGAATAAACATAAATCAAAGAATCAATTCCTAGGGCGGCAAACATAAAAGTTCGGACATGTTCAATATCATGACCAGATTTTAATAAATATAAAAATAAAACAATAATTCCAATATCTGTAAAAACCCCAATTACAAAAATTAAAAACTTCATTTCCTTATCTAAAATCGGAGCATGCTTAGGCAAGGGCTTTCTCTGCATAGTATCTTTGTCTCCTTTTTCAAAAGCCAAAGCAAAGTTGGGTAAAGCATCGTTGACAATATTAATCCATAAAATCTGCGCTGGTAATAAAGGCAAGGGCAGACCCATAATAATGGCCGTGGAAATTAAAAGCATACCCGAAAAAGAATCTGACAATAAATAGACCACAATTTTTTTCAAATTATCAAAAATTATTCGACCCTGCTTAACCGCCTCTACAATCACCGAAAAATTATTTTCTAAAAGCACAATCTCCGCGGTCTCTTTGGCAATGTCTGTTCCTGAACCTAAAGCAATGCCAATATCGGCCATTTGGATTGCCGGAGCATCGTTAATTCCATCTCCAGCCATAGCCACTACTTCATTATTTTCCTGCAAGGCCTGAACAATTCTTAATTTATGATGCGGATTAACTCGAACATATAAATTAACAGTTTTCACCTTTTCTCTTAAATCATCATCATTTAATTTATCTAAATCTTCACCACTTAAAATATGCTCTTCCTTGGCCTTTAAACCCAATTCTAAAGCAATGGCCTTGGCAGTTAATTTATGGTCGCCAGTAATAATGATTGGCCTAATGCCTGCCCGCAGACAAACTTGAATAGTTTCTTTGGATGATTGACGCAAAGGATCTTTTAAAGTAATCAGACCCAGTAAAACTAAATGCTCAAAATTATCATCTAAATTTTCTTTTAAGATTTTACTGCTCATCCTTCTTTCCGCAACTGCTAATAAACGCAAGCCCTTGGCGGTAAAACTATTCTGCGTAGCAATAATTTTTTGTTTTTGTTTGTCGGTTAATTTTTTAACTCCGTCTTTAGTATTAATGAAACTACAATGTTCTAAAATTACTTCGGGAGCTCCCTTACAAAAAATCACCCGGTCATTAACTTGTTCGGCTTTATTTTCATGTAAACTTAACATGTATTTTTTAGCACTATCAAAGGTAACTTCAGCTAATTGCGGATAATTCTTTTTTTCTTCATCTAAAGAAAAGCCAAAATCCAAACCAGCTGATAACAAGGCCTGGTCAGTTGGTGAACCAGACATTTTTAATTCTTTTAATAATTCTTGGGATAAATCTTGCTCTTCTAAAAAAGCATCATTGCACAAAAAACCAATCCTTAAAATTTCTTTAACTCTGTTAGAAAGGGTCTGGTCTTTTTTAGAAAGAATATCAACGATTTCATTGTCTAAAATAATATTGCTAACCGCCATTTGCCCAACCGTTAAAGTACCGGTTTTATCTGTACAAATAACCGTAGTTGAGCCCAAAGTTTCCGCAGCTACTAATCTACGCACCAAGGACTTTTTTTTCAAAATCCTTTGCATGCCAATTGCTAAAATAACCGTAATTGCTACTGGCAAACCCTCGGGAATAGAAGAAACCGCAATGGCGACGCTAATTAAAAACATTTCTAAAGCACTTCGACCTGAAACAATTCCTAAAATAAAAATTAAACTACAGGCAATTAAAGAAAAAATTCCAATAATCGTTCCTAATTTTTTTAATCTAATTTGTAAAGGAGTTTGTTCATCTTCAGTTTCGCTAATATAACCAGCAATTTTTCCTATTTCTGTCTCCATAGCAGTGGCCGTAACTACGGCAACAGCATTACCGCGCACAATACTTGTACCCATATATAACATATTGGTTCGGTCACTAGTTACTGCTCCCACAGCTACTTTTTCTAAACTTTTATCAACTGCAATTGATTCGCCGGTCAAGGCCGCTTCATGTGCTTTTAATTCATTGGCCTCTAAAACTCGGGCATCAGCCGCCACGCGCGACCCAGATTGAACTAAAATAATATCTCCAGGAACTAATTCTTCAACATTGATTAAATATTGTCGATTATTACGCCGGACAAAAACCTGCTGTTTAATATAATGCCTTAATTTAGAAAGATCACTCTGCGCCCTGCTTTCTTGAAAATAACCAATAATAGTATTTAAAAATACCGCAACTAAAATAACTGCGGCATCAATATGTTCACCAAAAATAAAAGAAATTAAAGAAGCCAATAATAAAATATAAATTAAAATATTATTAAACTGGCTAAAAAATATTAACAATTTAGAAATCTTTTTTTGCTCTATAATTTTATTAGGTCCGTATTTTTTTAATCTCTTCTGGGCTTCGTCTTCGCTAAGTCCTTGTTCGTTTGATTTTAAAATATCTAAAACTTTTTTGGTTTCTAAACTGTGATAATTTTTTTTCATACTCTTAAAAACTTTTTATTTTTAACTTTCCTGTCTCCCGACCTGTCTCCCAACCTGTCTCCCGAAGCTTTAGCGCAGGGAGAAGCTTTAGCGCAGGGAGAAGTATTGGCGTAGGCAGATAACCCTAAACTAACCTCATTATAACAAAAAAATCTATTTTACCTAAATCTATTTATCCGCTATGATTAAACTATTAAAACCTTAAAACAAAACAATGATTTTAGCAATTATAATTTTAATTTGTTTGTCTGCCTGGTTCTCGGGCATGGAAATAGCTCTTTTTTCTTTATCGGCTTCAAAAGTTAAATCTTTGGTTTTAGCTCAGAAAAAAAATTCCCATTTATTACAAAAACTGCTAAAAAATAAAAAAAGATTATTAGTAACTATTTTATTGGGAAACAATTTAGTCAATATTGCCGCAGCTAGTGCGGCTACTTTATGGATTCAAGAAAAATTAGGTTCTGCTACCTTAGGTGTGGCTATTGGTGTCATGACTCTTTTAATATTAATCTTTGGAGAAATGTATCCTAAGGTATATTTTCAAATTAATGCTGAAAAAATGGCTCTTTTCTTTAGTCCTCTTGTATATATATTAGAAATTGTAACTTTTCCAATTATAATTATTTTGGAAAAATTATTATTACTAATAACCAAAAACAAACCCGAAAAAATCGTTTCTGAAAAAGAATTAAAGGCCTTTAGCCGTTTAGCTGTAGAAGAGGGCGAAATTGAATTTCAAGAACATGAAATGATTATGAATATTTTAAAATTCAATGATAAAACCGCTAAAGAAATAATGACTCCGCGCTATAAAATGTCCATAGTCAATGCCGATACGGAAATAGACCAAATTGCTTATTTTATGGCTCATGAGGGCCTAAGCCGTTATCCGGTTTTTCACAATCAAGAAGATAATATTATCGGCTATGTACATTTAATTGATATTATGAAAATATTAAATAGTGACCATCGAGAAAATACTATTGAAAAATATGTTCAGCCCATTTTAAAAGTTCGAGCCGAGCAAAAAATTGATACTATATTTAGAAAAATGCAAAAAGAAAAAAACCATATTGCTTTAGTGTATAGAGAAGACCAATTATTAGGAATTGTGACTTTAGAAGACATATTAGAAGAAATCGTTGGTGAAATTGAAGATGAAAATGATTAAAAGTCAAAAGTCAAAAGTTTAAAAGTCCCGCAAATAACCCCAATTATGCAAACGGTCGCTATCTTCATACCAGCGGTCACCAATATCAGTCCGATAATACATATTGGGAATTAAAATATTAGTAATCCGATTATAAACCTGGGATTGAGCCTGCCTCATGGTCTGACCCGTGCCTACTATTGTTAAAACCACACCCGCACTACCAGCCACTGTCCACTGACCATCTATCATTTTTGCATCTTCAATATGCGCCCCCTCATAATTTGGCTTTTTAAAAATTATAGCTGCGTCTTTAGAATAAGTATTAAAAGTTTCTTCATCGTCAAAAGGATAAGGAGGCATTAAAATTCTTACTCCAACCTGAAAACCACTTTTAGTTTTAATAGTAAAATTTTCTCCATTAGCCATACGATAAAAAAATTCTCCCATCGGCATATTAATTCCTTCTTGCTGAATAAATATAGTTGGATAGCCAAACCGGGAAGTAAATTCCAAGGGATAAATACCATTACCATTCACAATACAATTAACATCAATATAGCCAACAAAATTTTCTTCAGCTAATTTTGTTTCTAATTTTTTTAAGGTAGCATTAAAAATTTTATTTGGCATACTCCAAAACATACTGGTGCCCATCTCTCCAGTGGAGGGCCCGATATTACCGGCAAACATTCTTTTATTTTCAAAATTAACATTAATTGGATATAAAAATTCATTACCGTTAAAAAAGGCACCAACAGCTACCTCTACTCCAGTCACTCTTTTTTGTAATTGAAAAACTTTAATTTTATTTGACCAAGTAGTTTTATAGCCCTCTAAAACCTGAATAATGTCCTGGCCGTTATCTTCATCTCCGACAAATAATAATTTTTTCGGAGCATCGCCACAGGGTTTAATTACATAACGAGAAGGATTTTGTTTAACAAAATTAATCGCCTCATCAAAAGAAATAAAATTTTGATAAGGAATAATACTAACGCCATATTTTTTTAATTCTTCTTGTCCAAAGGTCCGGTCATCCTCTAATAAATCCGTGTATTCTGTGCCACCGACTACTATTTTACCCTGTCCTCTTAATTCTTGAGCTAATTTACCATGCCCAAGAACATCATCAAAAACAATCACATCTGCCCAGCCAACTTCTGCTCTCCAATCATCAATTTTTTCCACAAAGCCCATGCCAATATCTCGGTCCTCTTTATCGGCAATATAGAATTTAACATTATTTCCTTCTTTAGAAACTATCCAAGCAATATCTGATATTAAACCAGTAATGGATATAAACAAAAAATTTTTATTCATCTAATTAAATTTTAATTATTAACTTTTAATAAAATTAATTATACTCTTAATTTTAAAAAAGGGAATAAAAAAAATCCCGCCAAAAATTTCGACCGGAGTGGAGAAAATAAAATCGAGAAATATATTACAAAAATAAATGTGTTATGGTTTACCATAAACCCGAACGCAGTGAGTAATTTATGGTTTACCATAAACCCGAACGCAGTGAGTGGTTTATGGTACGCCGTGCAGGATTCGAACCTGCGACCATCAGCTTAAAAGGCTGCTGCTCTACCAACTGAGCTAACGGCGCTTAATTAACTATATTTAATTTTTAATATCTATATAAAATTATTACAATATACTTTGTTAGCGAAGTTGGGTACCAACTGCCTGCCCTCCGTAGCTTTGGCGAAGGGGGGAGCTAACGGCGCTTAATTAACTATATTTAATTTTTAATATCTATATAAAATTATTACAATATACTTTGTTAGCGAAGTTGGGTACCAACTGCCTGCCCTCCGTAGCTTTGGCGAAGGGGGGAGCTAACGGCGCTTAATTAACTATATTTAATTTTTAATACATTTTGAATACATAAATACTACCAACCGCTGACTACTAAATTATAACAAAAAAACACAAATAGTTGTATTTTTATACATAAAAATATAACATAGATATTATAAAAAATCAAGTGTTTATACTTAGTGGATAAACTGTCCATAAAAATACTTGAAAGATAAATTTTTTCTGTTAAAATGGGAATACTATGGTTAATAATCAAAACTCACAATCTATTGATAAAATACCCCCTCATAATTTAGAGGCCGAGGCCAATGTTTTGGGCTCTATTTTGATTGACAATGAAGCTATGAACAAAATAGCGGATATTATTAATCCTGAGGATTTTTATAAACAATCCCATCAAAAAATATTTGAATGTTGTTTAAGTTTATATGATAAAAGAGAACCCTTAGATATTTTATCCATTAGTAATCTTTTAGAAGAAAGAAAAGAATCAAAAATGGTGGGTGGAAAATCATATTTAGCCAGTTTAACTAATGCCGTAGTTACGGCCAGCAATGTTAAACATTATGCGGAAATAGTACAAAAAAAATCTACTCTCAGAAAATTAATCAAGGCCTCTGCCGAAATAACTGGCATGGCTTATAATGAAAAAGAGGCCGTAGATGATATTTTAGATAAATCTGAAAGAAGTCTTTTTCAAATTTCGCAAAAATTCCTCAGAGAAAATTTTATTCCCATTTCCAATATTTTAAATGAAACTTTTGAAAGAATTGACGAACTTCATAAAAATAAAGGCAAATTAAGAGGTATTCCTACTGGCTATACAGATTTAGACAATAAATTAGCTGGCCTACAAAATTCTAATTTAATCATTATTGCCTCCCGACCCAGTGTAGGTAAAACTACTTTGGCCTTAGATATAGCCCGTCATGCCGCTATTAAAAATAAAGAAGTGGTAGGACTCTTTTCTTTAGAAATGAGCAAAGAAGAATTAGTAGATAGAATACTTTGCTCTGAGGCTGGAGTATCTTTATGGAAAATGCGCACTGGCAAACTTTCTGACAGTGCTGAACATGATGATTTCCCACGCATTGGTAATGCCATGGGTACCTTAGCTGATGCTAAAATATTTATTGATGACTCAGCCAGTTTAAATATTATGCAAATTAGAACCAAGGCCCGCCGTTTAAAATTAGAACATAACCTTTCTTTATTGATAGTTGATTATTTACAATTAATGGAAAGTAATAGTAATAAAGAATCTCGGGTTCAAGAAGTAGCTGAAATCACTAGAGGTCTCAAAAATATTGCTCGGGAATTAAATATTCCAATTATTGCTTTATCTCAATTATCTCGAGCTGTAGAAATGAGCAAACCCGCTATTCCTAAACTGTCTCATTTACGAGAATCTGGTACAATAGAACAAGACGCAGATGTCGTTATGTTTATTTACCGCAAAGCAGCAGATAGAAGTTACAGATTTGAAGATTTAAGCGCAGAAGAAAAGGGCATTGCTGAAATTCACATAGCCAAACATCGTAATGGTCCTACGGGCATGATTAAATTATTTTTTGACGAAGAAACGGTTAGCTTTAAAAGCTTAGAAAAACACGCTGACATTGCACCACCCGAAGAATAAAATACTAATGATACGAGAATTAAGTGATGCTAATCCCGCCTTAATTTTTATAAAATTATGGCGGGTAATATACCAATCATATGAATTCATTTGTATTATTAGTATAATCTATTTGTATTATTAGCATTATTAGTATATTAGTATTAACACATTTGTATATGAATCCCGTTAGATAAAAATTATATCTTACAAACGGGACTAATTAATATAACTGAAGGGGATTAAATTTATCAACATTTAATAAATAATATCTAACGGGATGAATATGTTCTCAAAACTAAATCAAATTAAAGATTTAAGGACCCAGGCCAAAAACATGCAAAACGCCTTATCTCAAGAAAATGTAGCAGTAGAAAAAAAAGGAATTGTTTTAAAAATGGATGGCAATCAAACGGTTCTCTCTATAAAAATTCCTGAAGATATGGAAAACTCAACAATTGAAAATACACTTCCGGAATTATTTAATGATGCTACTAAAAAAATTCAAAAAATAATGGCTGAAAAAATGAAGAATGGAGAAATATCCATGCCAAATTTCAATTTTTAATTTAAAATTCACCCCCTCTCCCTCCCCCTTAGTAAGGGGGAGATGGTGGGGGTTAATATAATATTTCCTTTCATTTAAAATTTACACAAATCCTTCCTTTCATTTAAAATTTATAACTTAAAATTTAAAATTTACACAAAGTGTATCCAAACATAATAAAAAACTTAATAGAGCAATTAATGACTCTGCCGGGCATTGGACCCAAAACAGCTGAGCGTCTTGCTCTTTTTTTGGCTTCTAAACCAGAATCTAAAATTAATGATTTTATAAAAAGCATCGACGATACTAAGGAATTAAAGGTCTGCCAATTATGCAATAATTTTTCAGATACTAACCCATGTGCTATTTGTAGTGATGCTAGTCGTCAAAAAGATACTATTTGTATTGTTGCTAATAGCAGTGATTTAGAAGTTATGGAATCTACTGGAAAATTTAATGGTGTTTATCATATTCTTGGTGGTTTAATTGATCCTCTTTCTGGAATTACTCCTGATAAACTTTTTATTAAAGAATTGGTCAATCGAGTTAAAAATGAACAGACCAAAGAATTAATTCTGGCCTTTAATTCTAATATCCAGGGCGAAGCCACGACCACTTATCTCAAAAATATATTTAAAAACTCTAATATAACCATTTCCCGTCTTGCTCGTGGAATTCCCATGGGTTCAGATATTGAATATACTGATGAAATCACTCTTTCCTCTGCTTTGGAAAATAGGAAAAGGTTGGATTAAAATAAAAATATGCTTTTTAGAAAGAACAAAATTAAAATAAAAGAAACGGGGGAAATCAAACTTAAAGACTATGACAAAATTTGGACAAAATTTTGTTTTCTTGATGAAAGTGGAAGCCTCGATCCTAAAACTGCTCCATTTTTTACAATTGGTCTAATAAAATGTAGCCAACCTTATTATTTATATAGTAAATTAACTTATGAAAGAAATAAAAGAAACTTTCATGATGAAATGAAATTTAATAAATTATCTAGACTTAATATTGATTTCGCTAAATTTGCTATTGATTCTTTTTTAGACACCAGGAGCATTTGGTTTTATTCTTATACAATTGATAAACAAGGAAATTATTTTCAAAAAAAATTTAACAATAATCCATGGATTGCTTACGAACAAATTTCTATTCGACTAGCAGAATCATCTCTTTCACCAAATGAAATTTTAATACTTTTAGCAGACCACGTAACAACACCTAAAAATATTCATTATGAAGTTTCTGTAAAAGAAAAAATAAATAAAAAAGCTAATAGATTAGCAATGGCTGGAGTTTGTCGATTCGATTCCAGGGGTAATGATTTATTACAAGTCGTTGATCTTTTTATTGGAGCAATAAACTACGATCTAAAAATTGCCACTGGCATTATTGGTAAAGGAGATAAATATAAGAAAGAGTTAGTAAAATTTATTAAAGAAAATATAGGAACGAAAAACTTTACTGAGGGATTTCGTAATAAAAAATTTAATATTTTTGTTGACCAAGATTTAAAACAAAGATTATCCTTTAAATACAAAAACGACTAAAAATAGTCGCCTAAAAAGGAAAAAAGCCACCGTCCTAACGGTCGGCGCCTCATTCCAAATACTGTATTTTCAATATACGTCAATTCTCTAAAAAAGTCAAATAACTTATCCACATATCAAATTTTTAAAAAGTTTGAATTAAATTAAAAATATGAAAAAGATTAATTATATTTATATATCCAAACTAGATGCGGCCAAAAGACAATTAGAAATTGCCATTAGACTATTTATGAATAACTCTGATATAGTAGCTATTCATACTCTTACCGTAGCAGGACATTCTATACTCAGGGATTTGTCAAAAAAACAAGGAAAAGAATCCTATATGAAAGATTATATGCTAAAATTTGTAAAACCAGAGCACCGTAAACGTTGTATAAATAAATGGAATGAAGCTGAAAACTTTTTAAAACACGCCGACAAAGATCCAAATAAATTATTAGAATTTATTACAGAACAAACCGAATTCTTGCTTTGGGACTCTTGTTTTATGTATCAAAACATAACTAATGAACACACACCATTAATATTAATTTATAGAATGTGGTTTTGTACCAAAAATCCAGATATATTTAATGACGATTATAGAAAAGCTATACTAAAATCAACCATTAATTTAAAACTTGATTTTAATAATAGACGTCAATTTTTAGAATATCTGCCCGAGGCTACAAAATTAAAATAATAACCCATGATAAAAATAATAATAATTAGGGGTAGGATGGGCTCTGGTAAAACATGTTTTGTTAATAAAATTTCCCAAGAGTTAAAATTTGAAAAGGTAATTATTGATGAGATTAAAAAAGAAATACCAAAGATGCCGAATCGCACTGAAACTATATTCAAAGAAGCCGGTAAAAGGGCAAATGAATTATTAAAACAGGGTAAAAACATTGTTGTCGAAGAAGCTTTCTTAGACAAAAAACATCTTAATACATTCTTACAAATGATTGAAAATATAAAGAAGTATAAAATACAACATATATTATTAGAATGTAGTGAAAAAACAGCTATATCTAGAAAAAATAATCTGAGTTCCAAAACTATTAAACACCAGTTTAGTAAACGAGTAGACAAACTAAAAAATGAATTAATTTTTAATACAGATATAATATCAACTGATAAAATTTTTAACCAAATAAAAAAACAACACTTCATATAACAGCGTATCTCTAGTTCACGAGCTAAATTAAATTATTTTTTATGGTTGAACTATTTAAAACAGTAATACAGTCACCCACTATAATTATTCTTACAATTATATATTTTATTGCTGAATCAATTGTAGCTTTTGACATCAGGCTTATACAGGCAAAGCGAGCAGGTAGACTTACACCTGATGACCCTATGTTACCTTCATGGGTCGCCATATTTATATATTTAGGTTGGGGAATCTTTATTGCCTTACTATTTATAAATTGGCAATATGCAGTATTACTCTTTATAATAAAATATATCTTAAAAGTCTTACCCGTACTTGAAACAATGGGCAATATTCTTATGTCTCCATTCAGACCAAAGAAAAAATAATAAATACATAACAACATATATTCAAATTCACGAGCTAAATAAAATTATTTAAATTTATGGACTTTGACATAAAAATAATAAAAAACTTAAAAAACTAGGAATTGAAAATTTTATTAAACAATATAAATAAATCATAATTAAAATAACATGCAATTAATTATCATATCTGGTGCTCCTTGTACTGGAAAAACAACTCTTGCCCAAAAAATATCTACTAAATTTAAATTACCATTGATTAGTAAAGACGATATTAAAGAATCTCTTTTTGATTCTTTAGGAATTAAAGACCGAGAATGGTCTAAAAAACTTGGTATTGCAAGTTATAAAATATTATATCAAACACTCGAGTTACTTCTTCAAACAAACAAAACCTTTATTGTCGAAAATAACTTTGAACCAAAATTTGCTGATCAAAAATTCAATACTCTAAAAAACAAATATAATTTCGAAATACTCCAAATAATTTGTGAAACTAAAGGTGAGATTCTTTTTGAACGTTTTAAAAAAAGATCCGAATCTAGCGAGAGACATCCTGGACACGTTGATCATTTAAATTATAATGAATTTAAAAAGACACTCTTAAAAGAAGAATATCCTGCTTTAAATATTGGTAGTAAGGTCTACAAAATCGATACTACTAATTTTAGTAAAATTGATTATGTTTCAATATTCAAAATTATTAAATCAACATTGAAATATTAAATAAAATAATTTCAAAATTATAAAAAAATTAAAATAAAATAATATGAATAATTTAGGAATTCCTTCATTGGAAAAAAATAAAAATGCTTTTTTAATTATTGATGTTCAGGAAAATTTTATTCCGGTAATTGACAATATTGAACAAGTCATTTCTAATATTAATATTCTCAGCAAAGTCTCTGAAACTCTTAATATCCCTTTAATTGTTACGGAACAATATCCCCAGGGCTTAGGTCATACTACTGAAAAAATCACTTTACCTAAAAACACAAAAATTATTGAAAAAATTAGTTTTAGTTGTTTTGGATCTGATGAATTTACTACTTTGATAAAGAATATGAAAATTGATACCCTCTTTATTGCTGGCATAGAAGCTCATATTTGTGTATTACAAACCGTTCTAGATGCTTTAGAAAACAATATCCAAATTCATTTAATCACTGATGCTATATCATCTCGAACATTAAAAAATAAAAATATTGCTATCAAAAGAATCGAACAAACCGAAGCTTTTATTTCATCTACTGAAATGCTTACTTTCCAACTATTAAAAAAAGCTGGTACTGATGAATTTAAAACTATTAGTAAGTTATTTAAATAAAAATAAATCATGAAAAAAATAATAGTCATTCGCGGACCCTTGGGGGTTGGGAAAACAACTATTGCTAAACTCCTAGCTAAAAAAATTAATGCTCATTATTTATCACTAGATCAGATTTTAAAAGACAATAATTTAGAAAAAAAAGATGGTATTCCAATTGAAAATTTTCTCCAAGCAAATAATATTATTCTAAAAATAATTAAAGGCAGTACGAATACATTCATCATTGATGGATGCTTTTATTATCAAAAACAAATAAATGATTTAAAAAACAAATTTCCAAATGATATAATATTCTTTTCCTTAATAAGTAATGTTGAAAAATGTATTGAAAGAGATGCTCAAAGAAAAAAAGTATATGGCGAGGGTTCTGTTAGATATGTTTATTCAATTACTAACAAAATTAAAGAAGGAATTGAAATAGATAATACTAAACTATCTATAACCGAAACAATAGACAAAATATTATTAAGACTTTAAAATTTAAAATCAAAAAACCCCGATTCACACCGGGATTTTTATTTTAAAATACTTGTAACTTAAATACTTGTAACTTCCAACTCCGTCAGATGTTGTCGATGGCCGTAAACTTTATGGTATCTAATTTTGTTCTTATATTTAACAACTCTAATTTTTTTATCTCTAAATTGCTTGATAATTTTGGCCTCAACTTTATCTTCTAATTTTGGAGTGCCTAAATCAACTTTATCGCCTTCAGCAACCAAAAGCACCTCTAAATTAACGGCTTTGCCCTCTTTGCCAATTAACTTTTCTACTTTAATTTTATCACCGACTTGCACTTTATATTGTTTTCCACCGGTTTTTACTACAGCGATTTTCATAATATAATTATTGTCTTACAGTTACAAATTCCAAAGCAATCTAAATATAATACTTGCAACTTGCAACTTTTAACTTGTTACTAATTAATAAGTAATAAAATTTTACTATAAGTAGAAGATTAAGTCAAGACCGATTAAAAAGAAAATTCCCAGACCATAATCTGGGAATTAAAAAGTAGCTCTAGCGAGGAATGGTTGTCCAACAATATAGATCGGTAGCAATTTTTTCTACAAAAAAATGAAAACTAGGAATTATTTGATAAGTAATTATCGCGATAATTATCAAAATTACTATAATAATAGCCAAAACACCCAATCCCTTACCATTTTCCTCTTTTTCTATTGTAATCACCTTAGCCTCCTGTCTTTTTTATTTTTTTATATTCTTATATTCTTCTAAGCCCTGCTTTAAAATATTTAAAGCTTTTTGCAAATCCTTTTGATTTAAAATATAAGCAATTCTAACTTCGTTTTTTCCTAATCCAGGAGTGGCATAAAAATTCTCTGCTGGGGCCAACATCAGGGTTTCATTATTTATATTAAAATCTTGCAATAACCAAATTACAAAATCTTCAGCATTTTCTATCGGCAATTTAGCCATAACATAAAAAGCCCCTTCTGGTTTTTGACAAACAACACCCTCTATTTTATTCAATTCATCAAAAACCAAATTGCGTCGGGCATCATATTCAGCTAAAATCTTTTGGAAATACTCCTCGCCCAAACTAATTGCTTGATTAGCTGCCCACTGATCAATAGTTGGGGGACATAAACGAGCTTGAGCAAATTTTAAAACTGACTTCATAACTTCTTTATTTTTAGAAATTAAGCAACCTATTCGCGCTCCACAAGCGCTATATCTTTTAGAAATACTATCAACCATAATTACTCTGTCTTGGGCTTCTAGAAAATTTAAAAAACTATAATGTTTTAAATTGTCATAAACAAATTCCCGATAAACCTCGTCGGAAATGATAAATAAATCATGTTCTTGGGCAATTTTAATAATTCTTTGTAAATCTGCTTGCGGATAAACCGCACCCGTAGGATTATTGGGATTGCAAATTAAAATCGCCTTAGTTTTTGGATTAATTAAACTCTTGATCTCCTTGTCGCTAGGTAATTGGTAACTATTTTCAATACGCGTAGTTAGCGCTTTAATTTTAATATCAGCCATATCAGCGAAACCATTATAATTAGTATAAAATGGCTCGGGAATAATTATTTCTTCTCCGGGATTGGCTATTGCCAAAATGGCAAAAATAATTGCCTCAGAGCCAGAATTAGTTACTATAATATCATCGGCTTCTATTCTTATTCCATTATTCTTATAATAATTAACTAAATTTTTCCTGTAAAAATCTAAACCCTGGGCCGGACCATAAGCTAAAATTTCTTCCGGATAATTTTTATAGGCCTCCATTATTTCTGGCGGAGTGGGAATGTCTGGCTGGCCAATATTTAAATAATAAATTTTTAATCCTTTAATTTGGGCTTGGTCGGCATAAGGTTTTAATTTCCGAATTGGTGATTCCTGAATTCGTTCTGCTCTTTGAGATAGGTGCATATTTTTTATATATTATTTTTAAAATAAAGCTAATCTAAATCTTTAAACTCTATCTTATCACTAATTTGGATATTATGTAAATCACAAAATCCAGCGTTTACTTCTAAAATTTTATCAGCTATTTGAGCTGGAAAAATTTCCGTTATTTCACCCTCTGTTTTCAAAGGGACATTTTTAAATATCTCTATTATTTCATTATTATAAATATAAATTATATCTAAAGGGAAATTCATTCCCTTCATCCAAAAAGAATATCGACCAGGTTCTTGATATAAAAATAACATTCCCTGATTATCTGCTAAACTTTCCCGACCGGAAAGACCTTGGGCTTTTTGTTTTAAATTAACTACTAATTCAGCTTGAATATTAGTATCTTTTATTTTTAAATTAACAAATTGGCTACCATTAAAACAGGCAGTCAAAAATAAACAAATTAAAATCAAACTAAATATTTTTTTCATCTTTCTTATATACAAAATAAAATATAATTAATATAAAAATTATTAAAACCCCTAAACTAAATAATTTTCCAATAGTTTCTTGAAATAAAGCTATTAGGCCAAAGATAAAAGATATTAAATAAATTATTAAAACAGCCTGCTTTTTGGAAAAGCCCAAATTTAATAACCGAAAATGGAAATGTTTTTTATCCGCATGTTTAAAAGGCGACTCTCCTTTTTTTAATCTCTGCAAAATTACCCAGAGCATATCTAATAGTGGCAGAGCCATAACTAATAAAGCCGCCGCAATTTTAGCTCCACTAATAATTGCCAAAACGCCCAACATTAAACCCAATAAATTACTACCACCATTACCTAAAAATATTTTAGCTGGATAAAAATTCAATAATAAAAATCCCATAATACTTCCAGCAAATATTAAAATCATTATTGAGGTTCCGCTCTGCGGTTTGTCCCAAAAAAGAGAAACCATAAATAAAATAATCATTCCAATGCCAGTTACGCCACTAGCCAAACCGTCTACTCCATCTAAAAGTTTGGTAGTATTAGTGATTATCAACAACCAAATAAAAGTTAAAAGGGCTCCTAAAGAATAAATATTTTGCCCTAAAATGCTTATTTCTGGACCTGTTAAATCTATAATCCCTCCTCCAGGTCTGGTGATAAACTTAATGGTTATTCCAGAAAAAATAATAACTAAACAGGAAATGGCCACCCAAAAAATTTGCCAAATTGGTTTTATATTTTTTTTATCATCAAAAGTTCCGCTCAGCATTAAAATCAGACCAGCTATAATTATTCCTCCAATTTGAGTAATGCTAATGCCATGCGTTAAAATTATCTGAGGGAAAAATATGAGCAAACATAAAATTAAAAAAACAAAACTAAAATAAATTGCCCAACCACCCAATAAAGCGACTGGTCGTTCATGAATTTTTCTATCTGCGTCTGGAAAATCAATAATATTCAATTTAAAAGAAAGTTTTTTAAAAAATATAGCCAAAAAATAACTCAAACCAAGAGATGCAAAAAAAGCTAATAAATATATAATAATTCTAAGCATAAATTTTTTTAATTTTCAATTTGAAATTTAAAATTTTCATTAAATAAACAATTAACAATTTGAAATTTACATTTAATAACCAATTTTCAAAAAGACAGAATTTGATAATTGGTAATTGTTTAATTAAAAATTTAATGAAAATTGATAAATGATAATTGGTAATTGGTAATTGCAAATTTAACTACAGTTTCTTTTTAAAAATGAATCTAAAATTATAGCTGCTGCTGAGGCATCCTCGTCTTTTTTATCAATCATTAAATTTTTAGCTTGCCGAGAAGTCATTCTTTCGTCTTCTAAATGTATGGGTAAATTGATTATTTTTCTTAATTCGTTTAAAAAATCGTAAACCTTTTGGGTCTGTTGGGTTTCTTCATTATTTAAATTTTTAGGCAAGCCCAAAACAATTTCCTCAATATTTTCTTCTTTAATAATCTCTTTTATTTCTTGAAAAAAAACTTTGGTTTTAATAATTTTATAAGGTAAAGCAAAATTAGCTTCGTTTTCACCAAGCGCCAAGCCAATCTTTTTATCTCCATGATCTATTCCTAAAAATCTAGACATTTGTTATTTAATTAAGTATTAAGTCCCGAGCTTGTCGAGGGGCCAAAAATCTCATATATATTTAATATTATTCAAAAACTCCCTCCCCCTCTCCTAATTTTAGGAGAGGGGGATTAGAGGGGGTGAGGTTAAACTTTAGTTAAAACTCGACAACCATTTTTTGTAATCACCACTGTGTGCTCAAAATGAGCCGAAATAGAGCCATCTTGGGTAATAATATCCCAACCATTATCTTTAGCTTTGATTTCCGGACCGCCTAAATTAATCATTGGTTCAATGGCCAAAACCATACCTGGTCTTAGTTTTTCTCCTTTTTCTTTGGACTTAAAATTATATATTTTGGGCTCTTCATGAACTTTATAGCCCACACCATGTCCAACTAAATCCCGTACAATTCCATAATTACCTCGAGATTGAACATAATCTTCAATAATACCACCAATTTCTCCTACATACATATCTGGTTTTAATTCGCTAATGGCCTTATTTAAAGCGCCTTGAGTGGTCTCTATTAAATCCATAACTTCTACACTCACTCCTTCCACTGGAACCGTAATAGCGTGGTCAGTAAATAAACCCCTGGCCAAGCCTGCGCCTTGTCGCGGGCAGGCATCCTTTTGGGGCCACTTCATACCAATATCTAAACCAATAATATCACCTTTTTTAATAACTCTTTTCTGTTGCGGAATACAATGGACAATTTCTTCATTAATTGAGGTACATAAAGTAGAGGGAAATGGATTTTGGGCTCCATAACCCTTAAAAGACGGTAGGCCTCCATATTTTAAAATTAATCTTTCTGCTAAATCATCTAATTCTTGAGTGGTTCTCCCAATCTCTACATATTCACCAACTTCTTGTAAAACCGTCGCTAAAATCTGTCCGCCTTCGCTAAGTACCTTAATTTCCTCTTCTGTTTTAATCGTTATTGCCATTTTATTATATTAATTGCTTATGGATTACTTGCTTCGGCGAGACAAGCCCGCCTTCAGCCAACACTTCAATTTCTTCTTTGGTTTTAATGCTTATTGCCATGCTTATTGCTTTAAAAATAATTTAATCCAATGTTTAACGCCTGATAGAAAAAATTTTGGATCCTCTTTCAAAATTTTTAGAATCTCATCTTCAGAAAACCATTTTATCTTTTCTACTTCATCTTCTTGAATTTTAAAATCTTTAATATCTCTATCTATATTAACAGTAAACCATTGAGTAAAATGTAAATGCTTAACACCCGGTCTTTTTAAAGTAGAGGTCTTTGGACCAAGTTCAAATTTTATATCTCTGATACCTAATTCTTCTTCGGCTTCTTTATATATATTATCTTCATAACTCTCACCTTCATCAACTGTTCCAGCTACTGCCGGTCCCCATTTACCCGGATCATTATTTTTATCAAAACTTCGCTGAGCAAATAATATTTCTCCTTGAGAATTTGTTAACCATAAAGCCGTAACTCGATATATATCTTTTTCATTAACTAAACTTTTTCGATATTTATAACCGATAACATTATCATTCTGATCAACTATAACTATTTTTGGTTCTTTGTTCATTTGTTTAATAATTTTTTATATATTTCTAAATACTCATTAGCTATTACAACAGGAATAAATTTATTTACATCTTTTTGAGAAAGATTTAAAATTTTATTCAAAGACCAAAACTCAAAGTTATCTATTTCATCTTTTTGAACTCTCAAATTTTCAAAATTATCATTATATTTATAAGAATAAATCTCTTTATAAATATTATTTATTTTCCCTGTAATATTATCAACATATTTAGATCTAATTTTTTTTATGAAAGATAAATTATCTTTATTATCTATAATACCAGCTTCTTCCTCTAATTCTCTTATAGCTGTTTTTTCATAATCCTCACCTAAATCAACGTGTCCACCGATAGCAGTGTCTAACAAACCTGGCGAGAGATCCTTTTTCATTGATCTTTTTTGGAACAATATCTCGTCTTTATCATTATAAATAATTATATAAGATTCTCTGTGTAATAAACCATTTTTATGGATATTCTCCCTCGTATCTTGTCCAATGACATTATCATTTTCATCAACTATGTCTAATTTTTCTTGATAATTATCCATAATCCTCTTGCCCACCGACCTGTCCTCCGAAGCGGATGCGCAGGGGGAAGCTTTAGCGAAGGTGGGTAATTCGTTATCCGTAATTCGTTATTCGTTATTCGTAATCCGTAATTCTTTAAAAATTTCCTCTGTCACCTCTGGAATTGGCGGATTACCGTCAATATCAATTATCTTGTCCCGATAAAAATCAATCAGTGGAGCGGTTTGTTTTTGATAAACTGTTAATCTATTTTTAATAGCTTTTTCTTGGGCATCATCCCGAATATATAATTCCTGACCGCACTTATCACAAATTCCATCCTCTTTTGGTGGATTAAATTTAATATGATAGGTTTCCCCACATTTACAAGTTCGGCGACCACCGATTCGTAATAAAACTTGGTCCTCGGAAAGCTCAATATTTAAAACCACATCAATATCTAAAATTTCTTTCAATAATTCCGCTTGTTTGATGCTTCGTGGATAGCCGTCTAAAATCAATCCCTGAAAAATATCTGTATTTTCCAATTCATCTTTTAACATCGCAAAAGTAATTTCATCTGGGACTAAATCACCTTTAGCTAAAATATCTTTCACCTTTAAACCTAATTCCGTTTCATCTTTAATATTCTTACGAAAAAGATTACCTGTAGAAATAATTGGTAAATTTAGTTTTTTAGCCAATAAATCAGCTTGTGTCCCTTTGCCGCTTCCTGGCATACCTAAAAAAATAATATTTAGTCCTTTAGATAATTTTCCTTCCATAAAATTCTTAATTTTAATTATATTAACAAATTCATATTTTAATTTACAATTACCCGCCTTAATTTTATTCTGTAAAATTATAGCGGGTTAACAATTTTCAATTTGAATTTCACCCTGTTAAATAATATCACAAAGTGATAATTTAACAGGGTCAATAACCAATGTAACAATAATCAATACCATATTATATGCTTAATAAGCTTTGAATATTGATAATTTATTATTGTAAATTAACCCCATCACCTTTTTTATAAATTTTAAATCAGATAATTATATTATAAAAATTATATAATAGTAAAATAAAATTGTTAAATTTTAATAAAAAGGTGCAGGGGTTAAATTCAAATTGAAAATTGCTAATTGGTAATTACCATTCTTACCTCCTATATTACCTCAAAAATAGCTTAAAAACAACAAAACAACTTAGTTCGAAAAAAATGGCTCCACAATTAGAGCCAATTTTTATTCAAAATTAAAACGTATTTACCCATTATTCGACAAACAGGATTTTACTACTTCCTCACTATACCACCTACTAAATTCTTTTCCGGATAGTGTATCTAAATATAATACTATATCACCAAGAATAGAATTCCCAGTATAAGGATCATCTTCCGTAATCACCTCCCGTTTAGTGTTCTTAATCTTTTTACGCCATTGTCGACGAGTCAAACCGAAATAACGTTTTCTCTTAAATAAATTCTTAAGCGATTTAAACATGATTATTCCTCCTGTTTATATATATTATTACTTTTATATTACATTATTTCTTATTAAAAAACAACAAAAAATCGAGCTTAGCTCGATCCTAATTAATCAATTAAACAATTGTCCTATTAACAATTATTAGAGCCCTTCGTAATTCCGCATAGTTAATTGAGCGTTAATTTGCTTAACGGTTTCAATAACTACAGAAACTACAATCAAAATACCGGTTCCACCAACAACCACAGAACCAATGCCCTTTGTAAATGCCTGCATTATGACCGGCAAAACCGCTATCAGTCCTAAAAATAAGGCACCAGCAAAATTAACTCTAGTAACAATATTCTGTAAATATTGAGCTGTATGTTTTCCTGGTCTGATGCCAGGAATAAAACCACCTTGTTTTTGTAAATTTTCTGAAATTTGATCAGGATGAAAAATAATAGCTGTATAAAAATAAGTAAAGGCCACCACTAAAACAAAATAAATTACTCCGTAAAAAATTTGATTTTGAAATAAATTTATAACCCAATTAGCAATGCTAGCTATTATTTGATTTCCGGCTGAAGCAAAAAATCCTGCTACCATTGGCGGTAATAAAACCAAGGATATGGCAAAAATAATTGGAATAACTCCGGCTTGATTTACTTTTAAGGGCAAATGGGTATTAACTCCCCCATACATTTTATTACCCCTTACTCTCCGAGCATAAGATACCGGAATATTTCTTTGTCCTTCGTTAATTATAATTACTACTACTATAGTAGCTAAAGCTATTATAGTATAAATAACAAAAGTATAACTTTTTGATGGCTCATAAGCAAATATCATTCTTTGCAATGAAGAAACCCACCCCGAAACAATACCAGCAAATATTAACAAAGAAACACCATTGCCAATATTTTTTTCAGTAATTAGGTCACCTAGCCACATTAAAAACATTGTTCCAGCACAAATTGTTATTAAAGCTACGGCATATTGAGCAATACTTAAATGACCAATAATACCATATTGAGATTGTCTTTGTAATAAAGTAATTAAACTATAGCCCTGCACTAAGGCCAAAGGGATGGTTAAATATTTTGTATATTGATTAATTTTGCGACGCCCAGCATCACCTTCTTTTTGTAAGGCCTCTAAGGAAGGTATAATCATGGTCAAAAGCTGCATAATAATAGAGGCGGTAATATATGGACCTACGCCCAACATAACAATAGAAAAACTTTTCATGCCCCCGCCAGAAAACATATTTAAAAGACCCAAAATTTGATTAGATTCAAAAAATTCTTTTAAACCTGAAATTTCAATTCCTGGAATAGGGATATGAGCTGCTACTCTACTTATCAATAACATGGCTAAAACAAAAAATATACCATTTCGAAGTGTTTTAATTTTAAAAACTTGTTTTATTTTTTCTAAAAACATAATTCAGTAAAAAGTTTAAAGTTTACCCTGTGAAATGTTATCGCTTCGCGATAATTTCACGGGGTAAGAATTGCAAGTTAATTTTTCTTAGTTTCCTTGTCCTCTGTAGCTTTCTTGACTTCCAGAGCTTTAGCGGAGGAAGTAGCGAAAGAAGTAGCGGAGGAAGTAGCGAAAGAGGATTTGTCCTTCTGTTCTTTAATTTCTTTTTCTTTTTTATCCTTTTGTTCTTCTGTTTTCTTGTTCTTTCTCTCTTTTGTCCTCTCCACTTTAGTCGAGGTCTTTGACGAGACCTTCGGTAATTTTTTGATCTTTAATCCTCCCTGCGCTGAAGCTTCCCCCTTCGCATCCGCTTCGGAGGACAGGTTGGGAGGTAAATCTTTTGTCTTTTGCTTTTCTTTTTTTACTGGCTTTTCTTTTACTTTTTTAATTTTTACATTTTCTGATTTTCTGGTTTTCCTAATTGTTAAAATTGCTTCCCCACCTGTTTTTATTATAGCTGCTTTAGCAGATTTTGAAAAACCATGGGCTTGAACAATTAACTTTTTAGATATTTCTCCATTACCCAATATTTTAACTTTTTCTTTTATATTGTCTATTAAACCTAATTTAAACAATTTTTTAATAGTTACTTCTTCCCCGGCTTTAAAATTGTTTTCTAAAATATTCAAATTAACAATTTGAAAAATTGCTTTTTGTCTATTAAAACCTTTTTGCTTAGGAAACTGAGCAATAATTTTTTTCATTCCTAATCTTTTCAAACCTGATTTTCCACCACTTCTAGATTTTTGACCCTTCATTCCTCTTCCAGAATAATTTCCCTTACCAGAAGCATTACCTCTTCCTCGACGCTTTTTTTTGGTTTTAGAGCCCTGACTAATTTTTAAATTGTTTAAAGTTAACATAAGTATAGTTAAAAATTACAAATTAATCTTCTTTTTTATTCTTTGGTTCTTCGATTTTTTTGTCTTTCTGTTCCTCGGTTTCTTTATTTTCTTGTTCTTTAGTTTTTTTGCTTTCTTGTTCTTTGATTTCCTTGTCCTCTGTAGCTTTCTTGACTTCTGGAGCTTTAGCGAAGGAAGTAGCGAAGGAAGTAGCGGAGGAAGTAGCGGAAGAGGATTCGTTCTTTGGTTCTTCGATTTCTTTGTCTTTTGGTTCTTTTAATTTATCTAAGGCCTTAAAAACACATCGCACATTATTAATTTTATTTTTACTGCCATACATTTTAGCAATAACGTCTTTAATACCAGCTAATTCTAAAACATCCCGCACAACTCCTCCAGCAATAATTCCTCGACCCTCTGGTGCTGGCTTTAAAAATATTTGAGCTGATTTAAACTTTGCTTTAACTTCATGAGGGACGGTGCCGTTACTTGTATTAAATTTTCTCAAGCCTTTTCTAGCCTGAACAACGGCTTTATTGATAGCAATAGCTACATCTGTTCCTTTGGCCACTCCCCAAGATATCTTTCCTTGGCTATCTCCAATTACTATACAAGCCCTAAATCTTAATCTTTTCCCTCCGGCCATTACTCTAGTAACTCTAGCAATATCCACCAATCTTTGCTCAAATTCTGGAGCTTCCCTTTTTCTGTCATTTTGTCTTCTGTCTTTTTTATACATAAAATTTTAAAATTTTAATCCTTCTTCTCTAGCACTATCTGCCAAAGACTTAATCTTACCATGATATTTGCGATAACCTCTGTCAAAAACCACTTCTTTAATCTTTTTGTCTAAGGCTTTTTTAGCTATTAATTTTCCTAATTCTTCAGCTATTTTTATATTTTTACCTTGCTTTTTCAATTCCTTGTCACTAACACTAATTAAGGTTTTTCCTTTGGTATCATCTATTAATTGAACATAAAAATGTTTTAAACTAAAATAAATAGACAATCTGGGTCTTTTAGAATCGCCTTTAATAATTGACCTAACTCTTTTATGTCTTCTAATTCTTAAATCTTTTTTTAATTTATTTTTATTCATCCCGTTGATAATTATATATCTTACGGGATTCATCCCGTTAGATATTATTAATTGAATTGAAATAATTTTTATATACCCCTATTAAAATTTTATTATTATATCCCGTTGAAAAATATACTAAACATTATCTAACGGGATTCATCTTCTTAATTTATGACTTATTAAGTGGCTGCCGTCTTAGCGACTTTACCAACCTTTCTTCTAATAACTTCGTCTATATACTTAATGCCCTTACCTTTGTAGGGCTCTGGTTTACGAAAAGCTCTTATTTCAGAAGCAACTTGTCCTATTAATTGTTTGTCTATACCCTGAACTGTAATAATATTTTTTTCTATATTAATTTCAATTCCTTCTTTAATATCATATTCTATAGAATGAGAGTATCCGACATTTAAAACTAATTTTCGACCCTGAACAATAGCTTTATAACCAACTCCATTTATCTCTAATTGTTTAGAAAAACCCTCTACTACACCAATAACCATTGAATTTATTAAGCTTCTTTGCAAACCCCACCTAGATCTTTGTTCTTTATCATCTTTATTTTTAACACTAACTATAATCTCTTTGTCTTTTTTAAGAACCTCAACTCCGGGGACTAGTTCTTTCTCTAAACTTCCCTTGGGGCCAGAAACTTTAATTAAATTATCTTTAATTTCTATCTGTACATTTTCTGGTATAATCACTGGTTGTTTTCCTATTCTAGACATATGTTTTAAATTGTTAAACTGTTAAATTGTTATATTGTTATGTTTTAATTTTATCAATTCAGCAATATAACCATTTAACAATTTATCTACCATATTTCAAATAATAATTCACCGCCCACTTTCATTCTTCTAGCTTTTTTATTAGTAATTATGCCACTAGAAGTAGAAAGTATAGCTAAACCAAAATTATTTAAAATCTTTGGAATTTCATTCCGGCCCACATATATTCTTTGTCCGGGCTTACTAATTCTCCTAATATGTTCAATAAATGGCTGGCCATCTTTTTTATATTTTAAAACTATTTTTATTTGGTCAAATCCACCATTTTTGATTTTTTCCGTACTATCAATATATTCTTCTCTAACTAAAAGTTTTGAAATTTCATATTTAATTTTTGAAAACGGCAAAAATAACTCTGCTTTAGAAACAGCTTGAGCATTTCTTATTCTAGTTAACATATCTGCTATTGTGTCGGTCATCATATATTTAATTTAGTTTAAAGTTTAAAGTTCCAAGTTTAAAGTCATAAAGTCAAAACAATATTAATAAAAACTTTCAACTTATCTCTACCAGCTTGATTTTTTAATTCCCGGCATTGCACCTCTGCTAGCTAATTCTCTAAAACAAATTCTACATAAACCAAAATCTCTCATATAACCCCTTCTTCTACCACAACGCCAACATCTCCTATTTATTCTAGTGGAAAATTTGGGCTTGTTCTTTGATTTTATTACTTGTGCTTTGGTAGCCATAATTATTTATTATTTAAAATTTCTTCTTTAAATTTATTTTCTAATTTTTCATCAATAATAAAAGGGAATCCTAAATATTTTAATAAAAAATAACACTCTGCTTTACTGCGGGCCGTGGTGTTCATGGCTAATTCTAAACCATGAATATGCTCAACTTCGTCGGCCTTAATTTCTGGAAAAACAACATGCTCTTTAAAACCAAAAGAAAAATTTCCTTCTTTGTCAATATGTTTCTTAGAAATATCTATTCCATGAAAATCTTTTAATCTTGGAAATGTAATATGAACTAATTTAGTTAAAAAATCATTCATTTTATGCCCTCTTAGGGTTACTTTAATTCCAACAATCATTCCTTTTCTAATTTTAAAAGCGGAAATAGATTTTTTAGCTTTGGTTAAAACTGGATTTTGACCGGTAATTCTACGCAAAGTATTTTTAACAATCTCGACAAAATTCTTATCTGTTAATCCTCGGCCTAAACCAATATTCAAAGTAATTTTTTCTACCCTGGGAACAGCTAAATTATTTTCATATTTAAACTCTTCCTTCATTTTAGAAATTACTTCTTTATTATATTTTTCTTTAATTGATTTTGATGACATAATATTAATCTATTATTTCTTTACATTTTTTACAAACTCTATACTTTTTGCTTTCAGAAATTTTATATGCTACTCTGGTGGTTTTACCACATTTTTTACAAACCAACATCACATTGGAAATGTTAATTGGCGAATCAAATTCAATCCTTTGTCCTTTTTCGCCCTCTCGCTTTGGTCTTAAATTTTTATATCGCTTATTAATTTTTTCCACTACAACTTTATTAAATTTAGAAAAAATCTGGGTAACCTTTCCTGTTTTACCCCTATCTTTACCCTTAATAACTTTTACTGTATCATTTTTTTTAATATTCATACTTTTAAAATCATTAGTATAATATTCGTATAATTAGTATACCATTCGCCTACCCTGAGTGAACGAAGTGAATCGAACGGGTATATTGGCATCGCTTATAAAACCTCTGGAGCTAAAGAAATTATTTTATTAAAACCCTTAGTTCTTAATTCTCTGGCGACTGGACCAAAAATTCTACTTCCTCTTGGTTCTTGTGATTCTTTTTCTAAAATTACCACTGCATTATCATCAAATCTAACACATATTCCGCTAGATCGTTTTATCTCTTTTTTTTGTCTAACTATAACTGCTTTTAGAACTTCACTTTTAGAAACCAAGGAATGTGGTTGGGCAACCTTAACAGCCACAACAATAATATCGCCTACTCGAGCATATCTTCTTTTTGTTCCGCCAAGAACTTTAATACACTGGACCCTTTTGGCTCCACTATTATCAGCTACATTTAGCATTGTTTCTTGTTGAATCATTTTATTTTTTTAATAACCTTCCATTTTTTATCCTTAGAAAGCGGTCGACATTGTCTAATTAATACAAAATCACCGGCCCGATATTGATTTAATTCATCATGGGCTTTATATTTTTTACTAACAGTATACTTTTTTTTATAAATACTATGAGATTTTCTAATATCAACCTTAACCACAATTGTTTTGTTCATTTTATCACTTATTATCAAGCCCTTTAATTCTCTGTAACGTTTTTTTGTATCTTTAGCTTGCAAATTTAATTTTTTTATTTCTTTATCCATAATTATTTTTTGAAAACATTAAATAATTTTATTATTTTACTTTTTTAATTTTTTCATTCTTTGCTTCTTTATTCTTTGGTTCTTCCGTGCTTGGTTCTTTTATTTTTTTATTTAAAATAGTTAAAATTTTAGCAATATCTTTTTTTACTGATCTCAATTTTCTAACATTTTTTTCCTGGTCAGAGCCAATACTAAATCTTAAGGTTCTAATCTGTTCCCTAAAAGATTTTAATGTATCCTGTAAATCTTTTTCTGACTTTTTTAATAAATCCTTAAAATCCATATATTTCTTGTCTTGAGCAAACCCTGAATTTATTAAAGGGTAAGTCAAGAAGTATAAAAGTTATTTACTAATAAAACTACATTTTACGGGCAATTTATGTGTTGCTAATCTACAGGCCTCTTTGGCTAAAACACCGCTTATTCCCTCTAACTCAAATAATATATTTCCTGGCTTTACTACTGCCACATGATGATCAACGGCTCCCTTACCTTTTCCCATTGGCATTTCACCACTTTTAGCAGTAATGGGCTTATCTGGAAAAATTCTAATCCAATATTTTCCACCTCTTTGTAAATGATGCACAATAGCTCTTCGGGCTGATTCAATCTGTCTAGCAGTTATCCATCCAGCTTCTTTTGTTTTTAAACCATAGCTACCAAAGCTCAATTTATTTCCTTGAGTTGCTTTACCTCTAATTTGGTCCCCTCTTTGCCATTTTCTATGTTTTTCTTTTTTTGGTGCTAACATATATTTATTAGTTACAAGTTAAATTTCAATTTTTTCTTGTAACTTTTAACTTTCAACTTTCAATTTGTTACTATCTTATTCTTATCTTCTTTCTCTAAAATACTGCCCTTATAAATCCATACTTTAACACCGATTGCTCCATAAGTAGTTCTAGCCACACCTCGGGAATAATCAACATCTGCTCTAATAGTATGTAATGGCAAATTACCCTCGGTCAAAGTCTCTGTTCTAGATATTTCTACTCCATTTAAACGTCCAGCCATTATAACTCTAACACCCTTGGCTCCGGCTTCTCTAACTCTTTCAATGGCTTTTTTCATTACTTTTCTATAAGGAATTCTTTTTTCTGTTTGTTCAATTATACTTTGTAAAACAATAGCCGCTGAAAGCATTGGCTTTCTTACTTCTTCAATGGATATTCTTAAATTTACTTTTTCTTTAACAAATTTATTTTTTATTTCTTTTTTCAAATCTTCAATGCCTGTTCCACCTCGACCAATAATAATACCCGGTCGCGATGAATATATGCTTATATTTACTTCGTCAGCTGATCTTCTGATTTCAATACTATCTATACCAGCATCTTTTAATTTTTTTTGTAAATACTTTCTAATAGCAATGTCTTTTTGTAAATATTCAATATAATTTTTTTTACTAAACCACTTGGATTTCCACCCCTGTGACATCCCCATTCTAAAAATTACTGGATTTACTTTTTGTCCCATATTATTTTTCTCCTGTCTTTCTTATAAAAGATTTAGGTGATTTAGATTGTTTAATCATTGGTTTTTTAACCCCTTTTTCAGTAAATTCTTTATTAATATCTTTATTCTTTTTAATATTCTTAAATTTAACCTTTTTAGTTTTAATAATCTTTTGATCAGTAGATTTCTTATCAAGTTTCTTTTTCGGTTTCTGACTAGGGATTCTTTCATCTAAAACTAAAGTAATATGACTAGTTAATTTCTTTATTTGAGCAGCTCGACCATGGGCCCTTGGTCGCCATCTTTTAATGGCTGGCCCTTGGTCAGCAAAAGCTGTTTTAACAAATAAATTATCTTTATCTAAAGAAAAATTATTTACCCCATTAGCAATGGCTGAATTTAAAAGTTTTATAATTGCTGGGGATGACTTTTTATTTAAAAATTGTAATTGCCTTAAAGCTGGCTCAACATTTAAACCCCTGATAACATTTAAAACTAAACGAACTTTTCTGGGTGCCAAATGATAATGTCTTAATTTTGCTTTAACTTCCATATTATTTTATTATTTAGTTTCTTTTCCTTGAATCTTAGCCATTTTACCACCATGAACAATAAATTTTCTAGTTAGGGCAAATTCGCCCAATTTATGACCAATCATATTTTCTACCACAAATACTGGCAAATGATCTCTGCCGTTATGTACATGAATTGTATGTCCAATCATTTCTGGGGTAATAGTTGATCTTCTGGACCAAGTTTTAATAATGATTTTTCTATCACCTGGTTTAATGTTAGCTAATTTCTTTAATAGCTTCGGACATGTAAATGGTTCTTTTTTTAAACTTCTTGACATTTTATTAATTGATTAATAGTATAATTGGTTAACCCCTCACCTTTTTATTTGAAAAAGCAAGAGGATTATTTTTATTTTAAAATGATAATTATTATAACAATTTGTTTCCAAAAAAGGTGATGGGGTTAATTGATTAATAGGAATATAATTATTTTTCAAAATTTTCAATTATCCTATTATCCAATTAACAATTATCAATTATCTTTTTCTCTTTTTTCTTCTTTTTAATATTAATTTATTACTATATTTATTATTTTTTCTAGTTTTAACGCCTAGAGCTGGTTTGCCCCAAGGTGTTTTAGGATGTTTCATACCAATTGGTTGTCTTCCTTCACCACCACCATGAGGATGATCACAAGGATTCATGGCCTTACCTCTAACGGTTGGTCTAATTCCTCTATGTCTCATTCTACCAGCCATGCCCCATCTAATATTTCTGAATTCGGCATTAGATACTTGTCCTAAACTAGCAAAATTATCTTTACTAACTAATCTTATTTCTCCAGAAGGCAATTTTATTTGAGCATGCTTTCCTTCTACTCCCATAA